>CAYUFW010000013.1:0-58540 GCA_964443915.1 uncultured Pirellulaceae bacterium | reverse complement strand
AAAACAGCGTCCGGCAACGGAGTTCGCCCGTGTCGGCCGCCACGCCGTACACGCCCAGACCACCGTCCAAGTGGGAACTGCGTCCGGCGGTGAAATACGCCACGCCGTTTTGCACCAGCACGCTGCCATGCACGGGCCATGCCGATTCGAGTTGGCCGTCGGCGCTGATGAGCCGCTCGCCCGGCGCAGCGCGGAACCGCCACGCCAGCCCGCCGTCGGCTGCGTTCAAGCAATACACCCAGCCGTCGGCGCAGCCGAACAGCAGCCTGCCCTGGTGATACGTCGGCGGCGAATCCACGCGGCCGCCTGCGGTGAATTCCCACCGCTTCGCGCCGTTGCGGGCATCCAGGCATAGCACGCGATGGTCTTCGATCGAGGCGACGAACACGCTGTCGCCGACTGCGATGGGCGGCGTCAGACGAGTTCCGATTTTGACTCGCCACAATTCGGCGAGTTCATCCGGCAATGGGGCCTTGCTCGCCCCGGTCCGCATTCCGTCGCGGCGATAGGCGGGCCAGTCGGCGGAGGGATGAAGGTTGAAGGATGAAGGATGAAGCGTGGCTTCGTAGGCCGGGCCTTTTTCCAGACGCGGCGGGGCGGACCAGTCGAACGTCTCGGCCTCGCGGCGGGCCGCGAGCGCAAGGAAGCCGTTCAGCTTCTCCTCGATGTAACACTGACAGGGATGCGGCGGCGCGTACTGCAGCCCGTTGGCCGGCATCATGCCCACGTGGCACGTGCTGCGGACCCAGTTGTCCACGGTGTGCCGGCCGTGCTCCAGATCGACGAACTCGGTGCCGCGCCGGCTGGCCAGAATGAACTGCGTCGTCGCCTTGTTCCGGTAGCAGCGGTGATGGTGGTTGGCTTTGAAGATCGCCCCCAGCGGCACCTGCTTCTTCAACTCGCCGGTGCGCAGGTCGTACCCGTTGGCGCTCGTGGGGTAGATCGCCCGGTCCTTGGCCCTGCCCGCCGCGCTGGTCCCGATCTCCAACTCGGCGCTCCACGTCCAGACCAGATCGCCGATCACGAACACGTCTTTCCATTCGTACCACAAGTGGCCGATGTACTTCTTCGGCTGGCTCCACAGCAGCCGGCCGGTGTCCGCGGCGAACCCGGCCAGCTTGTTCGGGCTGGCATGGACGACCACTCCGTCCCGCACGATCATGGTCCCGATCCAGAGGTTGCCCTGCGAGCGGATACCGCCCGCGGTCTGGTCCGCTTCGTCCTGTGGGAACACGGCCCGCCAAAGCTCCTTGCCCGAACCGGCGTCCAGGCCCACGATCTCCGGTCCGTCAATCAGTGCGATGGTCCGCCCGTCGGTCGCCGTGTTCAGCGACGGGTCCAACTCGACCGGCTCGCTCCCGCCGTGCATTTCTTTCCACTTGATGTAGTCCACCGTGCTGCCGCGGTAGGTTTTCGACGAGGTCCACAGCCGCTTGCCCGTGGCGGCCTCGACAGCCACGACGCGAACCTGCGAGCCGTCCAGCACCGACAGGAACAGCGTCCCGTCGTGATGGAGGATTTCGCCGGTCCGTTCAGTGCCGGCGTACGTCTGCACGATCTCGCCGGTGCGAGCGTCGAGCTGTACGACCGGAGCCTGATATCCGAGCGTCACGTAGACTTTGTCGTCCACCGCGACCAGCCGCTTCTGAATGTTCAGCGGGATATCGCCGGGCCGCGTGTTGAACCAGATCGGCTTCCATTCCCGCCAGCCCCAGCGGCGGATGGGCACTTTCCACAACAGCGTGCCGTTGAACGCATCGCGAGCGATCAGGAACCACTTGTCCGGCAGCGGGTGTTGTCCCACCAGGCTGATCGGAGCCTCATCGACGATCGCGAACAGCCGGCCCCGCGCCGTCACCAGAGTGCTCACGCTGGAGTCCGTCTCGTGGCAGCGCAGCCAGCGCGGGCCGCCGACCCATTGCAGATGCGCGGGCGGCCCGACGACCGTGTCCCGCGCGACCGGATTGCCGTCCGGGCCGTGCAGATAGTGCGTCCACTGGTCGATGTCCGACGGCCAGGGTTTTTGAAAGGCCCGCCACGCCGCGCCCGCTTCGTCGGCCAACGGCTGCAAACGCCCGCCGTCGCCCAGGTTCGCCGTCCAGTCGCCGGCCGCGCCCGGCTCAGCGACGAACGCCGTTCCGAGCGGCGCCAGGACGCGCTCGACTTCCTGCGGTGCGAGGCCCCGCCCGGCGACGCGCCCCGCCGCGGGGATCACCACGATATTGACGAGGTTCCCGGCATACGGCAGCCGCGTTTCCTCCCACCGGCTGACCGATACCGTGCCGTACAGGCCCTCGGCGCGAATCGCCTGCCGCAGCGTGTCGCAGCGCTTCGCGTCCGCGGTCAGGCAGTGGACCAGGAAACTCCCCCGCTTGGCCAGCGCCACGGCGAGGTCCGCCTCCGTCGGCTCGACGACGGCGATAATCCCGCCCGCCGCGCCGCTGACCCGCACGATCGTGGCGGCCGCGTCATCCGTTGCCTGGCGGCCCGGTTCGCCGCCCGCGGCCAGCCCGGTCAGGACGAGCCAAATCACCGTAGACGGCTTCACCCTAGACCGCACACTCCGTGGGCGGTCGGCTTCCGCACACGGAGTATGTGGTCTACATTGGCTGTGCCTCGGCCGCGCTAGTTGATTCCACATTGCTCCGCAATCTCCTCTTCGCTCAACGCCGCCAGGAAGACCTTGACCTCGTCGATGATGCCATTAAACGAGTCCGTAGTCTCCACCGAGCTGTTTCCCAAGTCGCCGCCGATCTCCATCCCCTGGCCCGCGTTTCCGGGCATGAGTCCGTCAGTTTTGGTCTGGGCCGCCCGTTTTCCATTGACATACAACTCGATCCTCTCGCTTCGGATCACGCCGGCCAGATGAACCCAATCGCGTCCGACCGGCTCGCCGCCCGCGGCGATGTGGGTCGGGCCGTCCTGCACCCGGTGAATGCCGAACTTGGCCACCCCGTCCAGCAGATACAACGAGTACCCGCAGAACGCCCCGCCGCGAGCCACCACGACGCCCCGGTCCGCACCGGATTTGACCCAGGCCATCACGGTCAGCGGCTGATTGGCCATCGGCAGTCTTGGCACCTTACCCAGGCTGACGCACGACCCTTGGCCGAACTTCAACGCGGCACCGACCTTGCCCGGCACGGGTGTGCAGCGCCGAATCTCGCCGTCGTTGCCACGGCCTGTCACGTCACGCGCGGTTTGCGCGTTCCGGTCGTCGAAACTCCACCACGCCGCCGCTGCGGCCGGCCGGTATGCCTCGTTCAACAGACGCTCGATCGCCGTGCGAACGGACGCGTCCGGGTCATCCAGCGCACCCAACAGCGGCTCGAGCGCGGCGGCCTTCCATTCGCGGAGCGCCCGCACTGCGCGGAGCCGCGTGGCCGGCTGCGGCGCGCCGAGCAGCGTCGTCACGGCCTTCAGGGCCACGTCGTCCCCCAGCCCGCGCAGAATCCACGTCGCCGTGGCCACCTCGACCTTCTCGTCTTGCAGCAAGGCGGCGTACTTTTCCGCCAGCGACGGATCGCGCAGTTCGCGGAGAGCCCACGCCGCGTGGTCCCGCACGCACCACTGGGCATCCCGCACGGCCCGCAGCAACTCGTCCGCCGCCCGCACGTCCTTGATCTCGCCCAGCGCATAGGCCGCGTACATCCGCACGTTCGTGTCGTCGTCCCGGAGGGCCTCGATCAGCCCCGGCACGGCCCGGCCGTCCTTGATCGCCCCCAGCGCCTTGGCCGCCTCGCGCCGCACCGCCGGTTCGCCGTCTTTCAACGCCGGCAGCAGCAGCGTCGCCGCCGCCTTCTCCCCGCCGCGCCCCACTTCCACCGCCGCCTGCACGCGAACCGCCGCCACCGGCGACGCCAAATCCACGCCGAAATCCCGCGGTCCCATCACCGCTTCGCCGTCCGCCGCCACCCCGTGCCCGCCGCAGACGGACGCCAGAAGCCCCAGGACCAACACCACCTTCCCCAAGAACCGAATCTGCCCAGTCATGACACACCCTCGGGAACTCGAAAGAGCAGTCTAATCCACAAGCATCGGCGCCCAGAGGCCGCCCTCGGGCGGAATCTGCGGGGTCTGGCCGTCCGGCGGAAAGCTGGACTTGACCGCGGCGCCGAGTTGGGCGGACAAGTCGGCGACCGTCTGTGCGTGATCGGGCCGGTCGGCCAGGTTGGTCAGTTCCTGCGGGTCGGCCTGATGGTCGTACAACTCGCGGCCCTGCCGGCCTTCGTCCCATTCGGTGTAGCGCCAGCGCGGCGTGCGCAGGGTGTAGCCGAAGAAGCGGTTGCCCGCTGCGTACTTCGCGCCGCCCGTTGCCATCTTCGCACCGCCAGCGGCAGTCTTCCGGCCGGCAGCGGGACGCGCGGCGCGGCCGCGGGTCACCTGGGTCAGCGCCCAGCCGCGGCCGGTCACGGCCGGCTCCTTCAGCATCGGCACCAGGCTCTGACCTTGCAGGTTGGCAGGGCCTGTCACGCCGGCCAGTTCGCACAGTGTGGGGTACAGGTCCAGGTGGCTGACCGGCGAGTCCGCTACGCTGCCCGCCCGCGACGTGCCGGGCGCGACGATCAACAGCGGCACCCGCACGCTGCCTTCGAACAGGCTCATTTTCTGCCACAGCCCGTGCTCGCCCATGTGATAGCCGTGGTCGCTGGTAAACACGACGATCGTGTTGTCCGCCAAGCCCAGCCGGTCGAGCGCGCCGATCACGCGGCCCACTTGGGCATCCATGAAACTGATGCTGGCATAGTAGGCCTGCAGGCACTGCCGCCGCAGTTCGTCGGTCAGCTTGTCCTGCTCTCGCTTGTAACTGCCCAACGCCGCGGCGGGCAAGTCGGCCTGGTCCTCCTGCACGTTCTGCACCACCGGCATCTGGCCTTCGGGGTACCAGCCGAAATACGGCACCCGCGGCGCGACGTAGGGCGTGTGCGGGCGGAAAAAGCCGACGGCCAGGAAAAACGGGCGGTCCTTCTGCCGCGCGCAGCGTTCCAGCACCCACTCGGCATCGGCCGCGTGCATGCCGTCGGTGTGATGCGGGTCGCTCTGGGGCGAGGCATACCAGCTCAACGTGCCGCCGAAGCTGCCGGGCGTGAGGGAAAAGATGTGCGGCTCCTCTTCCATCCGGTCCACGCCGGCGGGGTTCAACTCGAGTTCCCACGAGGCCGGATCGTCATGCCCGTTGGTGCCGATGGACTTGGGCACGTTGTAGTGGTACAGCTTGCCGATTCGTGCAGCGAAGTAGCCCGCGCGGCGAAAGGCCTGGGGCAGGCTCACGTGCGCGGGAATCGTTTGCCGGAAAATCTGGGCGTTGGCCAGGATGCCGGTGCTGTTCGGGTACAGTCCGGTGAGCATCGAGTTGCGGCTGGGGCCGCACAGCGGGAAAGAGCAGTAAGCGCGTTCGAATCGCACGCCGCGGGTTGCCAACCGGTCGATGTTCGGCGTCCGCGCCCGCACATCGCCGTAGCAGCCCAGGTAATTGTTCAAGTCGTCGGAGATCAGGAACAGAACGTTGGGCCTCCCGCTCTGCGCCGGAATTTCGGCGGCGTCGAGCAACGCCCCCTGACCGAATTGGCAGGCGGCAGCAAGAAGAATGAACCGGATCACTGCGGCTCTGGCGTTCGTGTGTCTGACGGTCATGGCAACACCTTCGCTGCTAGCTGCTGTCCGAAAACAAATCCGAATGTACTCCCGCTGGATGCGCGCCATCGCCTTATGCCTTTGACTATGGATGCACCGCGCATTGCGTCGAGTCTGGGCATCCGTCAATTCCTGCACGTTCAACCCCGCTCCTGGGAAGAAGGAGGGCGTCTGGCGCCGGCCCGTCACCGCTGGCCGGCGGCGATGCGTTTGGACCAGATCTCGGCGACCAGAGAAGGGCCTCTGCCGTAGGCTTCGGCAAAGGTGGCGTCGAAGTCCTTGCCCGCGCGGACGCCTTCCAGCAGCGTCCGCCAGCGGCGGGCGTCGATCAGCAGCAGGCGGACGAAGCTGTAGCTCGCGACGTCCGCGGATTCGGGCGGCGCCTTGCCGGTCTGGAAGTCGTCCGCTCGCTGGAACGACGCTGCGACGGCGGGCACTTGCTGGTCCCAGGCTTTGACTCGGACGTCGTCCGGTTTCAGCCTGGCCGCCGCGGCACGAGCCGCGCCTTCGGCAAACCAGCGCGGGACGGCGCCCAGCCCGGCGACGTGCAGGCCGGTCAGTTGCTGCATCAGGAGGGCGTCCATCGAGTACTCCCCACCCGCCGGCACCAGCGACACGCCGTAACCGTCCGCAACACTGCCTGTCCAGTGGCCGCTCCACTCGGCCGGCAGTGTCCGCTTTTCGACGTTCGTGCCGAACTGCGTGTAGTCCTCGCGTTTGGCCAGCAGGAACAATGTGCCCCGCCCCTTGAGCGCGGACTCGCCGGAAGGCGCCACCAGGAACTCGGCGACCTTGGCCAAAAGCGACTCGGCCAGTTCGCCGTTCTGCTGCAGCGCCTGCTGGCTGACGTTGCCCAACAGCAGGAAGTGCTTCGTCTCGGCCCGGACCGGCTCGATGCCCGGCATGCCCAACTGCCAATTTTCGAGCGCCGCTTTTTCGCGAGCCGCCGTCGCGTCAGCGGCAGCCGGGGTCATGTCAGCGGCCGGCGCCGGTTCGGGCTTGGCCGGAGGTTTGAGTTGGGACAGTTCCTGCCTTTCGCTGAGTCCGTCGAACTTGGCGCCCTCGGCGATCCATTGTTCGATCTTGGCGATATCTCCGTCGCCCAGCGGCGGCTGGTCCTTCGGCATCCGCTCGCCGTCGGCCGTGCCTTTGAGTTTCTTGACCAGCAGGCTGCCCGTGGCATCTCCCGCGACGACGGCTGGCCCCCGCACTCCGCCCCGCATCAAGCCGACGTACGTGGCCAGGCTCAACCGAGCGCTCGGGCGGCGGTCGCGGTCACCCCCGTGGCAGTTCAGGCATTTTTCCATCAGCAGCGGAGCGATGTCGGCCGCAAAACTCACTCCGGGCGCATCTGGAGGGGACGCGGACGCCTCCAGTTTCTTCAGCGGCGGCAGGGTCACGCCCTCCAATTCCAGCAACGAGTGCGCCTTCGCCAAGCGGTCGTAGATCGGCTTCAGCGCGGCGGCCGACTCGGCGCCTCCGCCTGCGGCCAGCTCTTCGAACTTCTGCTGGGCCGAGCGGACGGCGTCCGCGCACTCCTTGTATTTGCCTTGCTTGAACAATCGCGCTGCGTCGCTCACCGACTCATTCAGCGCCTCGACCGCCTCCTGCTTGTCCGCCGCCGAATCGGCGCCGACGGCCGGGACGATTCCCGCCGCGACCGCCAACAGCCACACCCCAACGCAACTCCGTGGTAGACTCATGACTGGAATTCCTCACGAATTGACCCTGCGTTCCGCGCCCCTTGCCTCGTCGAGCAGTATACCGCAGACGCTTGCCGGGCGACAGATGTACCGCCGCTCGCCGCCGCTGCCCTTGCGGCGGTACTTTGGTCTTCCTAGAATGACCCCCTCGATGCGAAATCAGAACCTCAACCAGAACGGAATCCCATGTCGCGCCGCTTCATTCAGCAACTGACCGACCGCGAGCAAGTGGACGAAGTGTTCCTGGCCGCAGACAAACAGCTTCGCACCAATCGCCAAGGCGGGCTGTACCTGCAGATGCGGTTGTCCGACCGCACGGGTTCCGTCACGGCGATGATGTGGAACGCGAACGAGAAGCAGTACCACGCGTTCGAGAACGGCGACTACCTGCACGTTCAGGGCACCGCCCAAGTTTACAACGGCGCGTTGCAGATCATCGTCACGCGCATCGACCGCACGCCTGCCGCGGAGGTGGACGAAGCCGACTTTGTGACGCTGGGCATGGCTGAAGTCGACCAGTTGGCGACGCGCGTCAGCGAGCTGCTCCGCGGCATGAAGAATTATCCCTTGCGGAATCTGGCCGACTGCTTCCTGATGGACGAGAAGTTCATGGCCGGCTTTACGGCGGCCCCGGCTGGCATCAAGAACCACCATGCCTACCGCGGCGGCCTGCTGGACCACGTGGTCAGTCTCATGGAACTGACGGCGGTCGTCGCGCCGCGTTATCCGGAAATCGATTCGGACCTGCTGCTGATGGGCGCGTTTCTGCACGACATCGGCAAGACGCGGGAATTGACCTACGAGCGCGATTTGGCCTACAGCGACGAAGGGCAGTTGATCGGCCATCTGGTGATCGGCGTCAGCCTGCTGGAGGACAAGATCCGCGAGGCCGAGAAGCTGTCCGGCGAGCCGTTTCCGGAAGAACTGCGGCTCCGCCTGCAGCACATGATTCTGAGCCATCACGGCGAGTACGAGTTCGGCAGCCCCAAGCTGCCGATGACCTTGGAAGCCATCGCGCTGCACTTCCTGGACAACCTGGACTCGAAGATCCACAGCATCAGCGGCATGATGCGCGAGGACGCCAACGACGACAGTCCCTGGACGCCGTACCACGCCAGCCTGGGCCGCAAACTGTACAAGGGCCGCCGCGAGGAGACAGACGATTGAACATTCAGCGGATCGACAGCCGACAGGCCGACGTGCAGCAGGCGCTCGAGGCCCTGCGCGAGAAGCTCAGTCCCCGGGGCGACGTAGTCAGCGAGCGCGGCCGCCAGCGGACGATCGAGGTGTTCGGCAGCCCGCTGAGCCCGCAGCAGGTGGTCGAGAAGATCTGCTCGGACGTGCGCCGCGAAGGTTTGGCTGCCGTGCTGCGGTACAGCGAGAAGTTGGACGGCGCACGACTGACCCCGGAGACGCTCCGCGTCAGCCAGGCGGAGATCGCCGCCGCACATCGCCAGGCCGCGCCAGAATTTCTGGCCGCCGTCCGGCGGATTCGCGACAACGTCTTGGAGTTTCAGCGGGCCATTCTACACCGGGACGTGGAGATCCGGCGGCCCGCCGGTGTGCGGCTGGGGCAGCGCTATGTTCCGCTGCGGCGAGCCGGCGTGTGCGTGCCGGGCGGCGCGGCCGCCTATCCCTCGACGCTGCTCATGACGGTCGTCCCCGCTCAGGCGGCGGGCGTGCCGGAGATCGCCGTCGTCGCCCCGCCGACCGCGTTCGGCGCCAACAATCCGGACGTGCTGGCGACCTGCTGCGAATTGGGCGTGAAGGAAGTGTACCGGATCGGCGGCGCGCAAGCCGTCGCGGCGCTGGCCTACGGCGTGCCGGGTCTGCCGCAGGTCGACAAGATCGTCGGCCCTGGCAACTTGTTCGTGGCCCTGGCCAAGAAGTTCGTGTTCGGCGAAGTGGACATCGATTCGATTGCCGGGCCGAGCGAGGTCGTGGTGATCGCCGACGAATCGACGCGCCCCGACTACACCGCCGCCGACTTGCTGGCTCAAGCCGAACACGCGCCGGGAGCCAGCATCCTGATCACCTGGAGCCGCCGGACGCTGGAGGCCACGGCGGCGGAACTCGAGCGGCAAGTCGCCCAGTTGTCGCGTTGCGAGGTGACGGTGCAGAGCTTGGAGGATTTCGCGGCCCTGATCCTGGTCCGCGACGAAGACGAGGCCTGTGCCATTACGGATTCGATCGCGCCGGAGCACCTGCACATTGCCACCGACAACGCTGCCCGGCTGCTGGAAAAAATCCATCACGCGGGCGCCACCTTCCTGGGCAACTACAGTCCCGTGGCGGTCGGCGATTACGTCGCCGGCCCGTCGCACGTCCTGCCGACGGGCGGCACCGCCCGCTGGGCATCCGGCCTGTCGGCCAACGACTTCCTCCGCGCCCACAGCGTGATCGCCTACACCGCCGAGGGCCTGCGGCACGTGGCCGCCGACGTGCAGCAACTGGCCGACAAAGAAGGCCTGACCGCGCACCGGGCCAGCGTCGACATCCGCTTGGGCTGATGCGCGCCAAAGAGGTGGCCGCGAGAATCACACCGTTGCCGGCACGGACAGGAGTCAACTCGACCACGGAGTGCGTTGACGGAACAGCTACGTCAGCCTAAAATCTCGGAAGCATCAAGACGGCGACCGATGTGAGAAGACGGCGTATTGGGGTGAAGCGAGACAAATATGCCTAGCGATCAAGAACTGCGTGCCTACTCGGAGACTCTTCCCGAAATCTATCGGGAGATCCTGAGTGCCTTTCAACGAATCGAGCCGAACCGGAAGGCTGGGTACGGATTGGCTTTTCAGACCCTGGCCGCTGATTTCAAAGACCAAGGGCTGGGTTACAACCTCGGAGAGATCATCCGAGCCTGCGAGCAGCTGCAGGAACACCAAATTGTCACGATCAAGCACCGAATCTTCGTCCACCCTACCGACTTCGGAGAACGCCTGATTTCGCTGCTCACTGGTCAGGATTCGAGAGAAGACGCCGTCCCCGCGTTGCCGTCCCCGCCCGCGTAGGAATTGCGCGATGCTTTGGTGCATTCAGTTCTTCCCGCTTTGCACTCACCATGTATTCCTGTCGCACTGTCGAGAGGATCGGGAATGGCTGGTTCTTCCGGTTTACGAGGAACTCCAGCGGCGAGGTATCATTCCCTGGCTGGACCGGCACGACTATCCCTACGGTCGCACTTCCTTTGAGGCCCTGCGCGACGGCGTCTTGAAGAGCCGACACGTTGTGTTTCTTGTGACGCAAGCCATGTTGGCTCAGCCGCGTGGCTGGACCACCATCGAACTAGCTTGGGCGGATCTGCTACAAGAGAACCTCCGCGAATCCGGCGGCTCCTTTCAAACGGTGATGTTGCCGCTGTTTTTTCTGGAATGCGACCATTTGGGGTTGCGGAGGTCAGCCTGGCAGCCGATCCGAGACCGGGGCGCGTTCCACCGACCGCAGGATGGCGATCCGATCGCGTGGGCGGTGAAGCAGATCGGCGGGCTTGTGCTTCGCGAGTCGCAACATGGACTGGACAATGACCTCTGGCTTCAGCAGGATTCCCGAGCGCGTGCCCGCCTCGAACGCCGTCCGGGTCTCATTGATCGCATCGTGGCCCGCTACCCAGCCACGATCCCAGTGACCTGACAGCGGATGTCTGCGCTTCGAACGTGAGCCGACATCAACACCGTTTGCTTCTTGGAGGACCGAACATGCTGCGAAGCGCTACGACACCCCGCCGCCGGTTTCTGGCTCGAACGCTAGCGGTTTCGGCCGGTGCGCTGGCCATTCCTCAGTTGATTCCAGCCTCCGCCCTGGGCTTGGGCGAGAGCGTGGCGCCCAGCAACCGGATTGCGGTGGGCATGATCGGCGTCGGCCGCCAAGTGCTGGCGTTCAACTTGCCGTTCTTCATGAGCCAACCGGACTGCGAGGTGGTGGCGCTGTGCGATGTGGACCGCTGGCGGCTGGAAGTGAGCGAGGAACGGACGGCATCGTACTACGGCGAAAAAAAGAATCGCTGCCCGAAGATCCCCAAGTGCCGCCGTTATGTCGACTTCCGCGAAGTGCTCGACCGCAAGGACGTCGATGCGGTGATGATCTCGACGCCGGACCACTGGCACGTGCCCATGTCGGTGTTGGCCGTCAAGGCCGGCAAGGACGTCTGCTGCGAGAAACCGCTGACCCGCAGCATTGCGGAAGGCCGCTTGCTGAGCGACGTGGTGGCCAAGCACCAGCGGGTCTTCCGTACCGACAGCGAGTTCCGCTCGCTTCCGCAGTTCCATCGCGCGGTGGAACTGGTGCGGAACGGCCGGATTGGCAAGTTGCAGACGATCCGCACCGGGGTGCCCTACGGCGTCGGCCGCTCGCAGCCCTCGCCGCCGCACGTGGACATGCCGGTGCCCGAGGAATTGAACTATGACCTCTGGCAGGGACCGGCCCACGTGAAACCCTATACGCAGGACCGCGTACACCGGATCAAGGACTACGAGCGGCCGGGCTGGATGAACATCCGCGACTACTGCGACGGCATGATCCTCAACTGGACCACGCACCTGAACGACATCGCCCAATGGGGCAACAACACCGACCGCACGGGGCCGGTCGAGGTGGAGGGGAAGGGCAAGTTCCCGCCCCAGGGCAGCTTGTGGGACGTGTGCTACGAGTTCGAGTTCACTTGCACGTACGCCAGCGGCGTCCGGCTGATCTGCAAGACCGAAGCTCCTTACACCCGCTTCGAGGGCGAGGAGGGCTGGATCCAGGCCAACTTCAGCAGCCAGGACAAGTTGCAGGCGGAGCCCAAGTCGCTGCAGGATTCCCAGATCGGGCCGAATGAACTTCACTTCCCGCTGAAGCACGAGAAGCGTGACTTCCTGGATGCGGTGAAGACGCGGGGGCAGACGCTCGCCGATGCCGAGGTCGGTCACCGCACGTCGTCGCTGGGACACCTGGGCCACATCGCCATCCAACTGGGCCGCAAACTCAAGTTCGACCCCGACAAGGAGCGGTTCGACGGCGATGACGAGGCCAACAAGATGCTGGCGCTGCCCCCCGGCCGCAAGCCGTGGGCACTGTAGCCGCCGCTGACTCGAATGCTGTTTCCAGTTCGCGACTTCCGCAATCTGGGACGGCAACTCGTAGGCCGGAACAAGTCCGCGCAGTTCCGGCACGTCGAGGTACACGGAAAGCCGCGGGAACTGCTGCCGGAACGGCGCGGACTTGTTCCGGCCTGCGTGCTGCCTGACGCCTTGGCTACGAGCAGGACAGTCGTCAACTGGAAACGGCACTCGGAAGCGAAAAACATGGACGAGCCCGAACGAAAGATCACGGCCCTGATCGAAGCCTTGGCCAGAGTGATTCGCGGCAATCGGGAGAGCATCGAAATGCTGGTGATTTCGTTGCTCTCCAACGGATCGGTCTTGATGCAGGACGTGCCGGGCGTGGGCAAGACGACGCTGGCCAAAGCGGTGGCCAGGGCGATCGACGTCCCGTTCCACCGGGTCCAGTTCACTCCCGATCTGTTGCCGGCCGACATCTTGGGCGCGTCTGTCTACAATCCCAAGGAAGGCTCGTTTGCGTTTCGCCCCGGGCCCATCTTCTGCAACGTGTTGCTGGCCGACGAGATCAACCGGGCGTCGCCCCGGACGCAATCGGCGCTGCTGGAGGCGATGAGCGAGTCGCACGCGACGATCGAGGGCCGGCGGTACGATCTGCCGGCCCCGTTTCTGGTGCTGGCGACTCAGAACCCGATCGAATTTCACGGCACGTACCCGCTGCCCGAAGCCCAGTTGGACCGGTTTCTGGTCCAGTTGCAGCTGGGTTACCCGGACAAGGAGACCGAGGTCCGCATCCTGTACGCGCACGCCGAGACGCAGCCGCTGGATCACGTGACGCCGATTCTGAACAAGGACGACGTCCTCGCGCTGCAGAAGATGGTCCGTGCGGTCCGCGTCGAGCAGTCGGTCTCGGAGTACATGGTCGAGATCGTCCGCCAGACGCGCGAAGATCCGCGGCTGAAGCTGGGTGTCAGCCCGCGCGGCTCGCTAATGCTGTTCCGCGCGTGCCAGGCGGCGGCGTTGGCGGCAGGACGCGACTACGTCTTGCCGGACGATGTCCAACGGCTGGCGCCCCACGTGCTGCCGCACCGCCTGGTCATGACAGCCAAGGCCAAGTACGGCGGAGCGTCCGGCAAGGAAGTCCTGGGGGAAATCCTGCGGCGCGTGAGGGTGCCGTCATGAACTGGGAACGGTCGGCCGTGTACCGGTACCTGCGGTACTTGTGGACCTACCGGCTCACCGCGGGCGGCAAGTGGGTGATCGCGGGCCTGATGTTCTCGGCAGCCATGGGGAGCGCTACGGTCGAGATTCCCGTCTACCAGATCTTCTGCGCTATGTTCATGTTGTTGTGCGTGGACCGCGTCGCAGGGTTTCTGCTGCGGCCCAAGCTGGAGGTGCGTGGCTCGTTTCCCGCACAGGCCACGGCAGGGCAGGTCGTTACCGGACGATACGAACTCGTGAACCGCGGCAAGCGGACCGCGTACGATCTCGGGTTGCGTTTCTTTCGCTTGCCGGGGAGTTTCCAGGCGGCAGAACCGGAAACGACGCTGGGCCACCTGCGGCCCGGACAATCGCTGGCGGCCGAGGTCCGTTTGCAGCCCAACCGGCGCGGGCTGCACAGGCTGCCCGGGCCGTTTGCTTATTCCACGTTTCCATTCAACCTATGGCGCGACGGCCGGTCGCAGGCCGAGACGCCGACGGTGCTGGTTCTGCCTCATTTCCATCCCATCGTCGGGCTGGACGTGCCGATCGGCACCCGCTACCAACCGGGCGGCATTGCCCTGACGTCGAACGTCGGCGAGTCGCCGGAGTACATCGGCAACCGGGAATACGTGCCGGGCGATGCGGCGCGGCGGATCGATCATCGCTCGTGGGCGCGGCTGGCCCGGCCCGTCGTGCGCGAGTACCAGGAGGAGTACTACTGCCGCGTGGCGCTGGTGCTGGACACGTACGTGCCGCCGCGGCGCAAGGCCGGCCGCGAGGGGTTCTCCGACCTGGAAGCGGCGATCAGCCTCTCGGCGTCGGTGGCCGATGCATTGTCGCGCGGCGAGTACCTGATCGACATCTTCGCGGCCGGTCCCGAGTTGTACGTCTTCCGCGCCGGCCGGCACACGGCCCATTTCGAAAACATCCTGGAGATCGTCGCTTGCGTCGAGGCCTGCCGCCACAATCCCTTCGAGACGGTCGCGCCGGCGCTGGCCGACGAGTTGACCAACATCTCGACCGTGATCGGCGTGTTTCTGGACTGGGATGCCTCGCGCCGACACCTGGCTCGCACGGCGGTCGAGATGGGTTGCAGCGTCAAGCTGCTGATCGTCCACGACGGTCCGACGAGCGAACCGATCGACTTTGACGAGGGCAGCGTCTTGCAGTTGAGCATCGCGCAGATTCGGCAAGGAGGCATCGAGATGCTATGAATCGGCAGCGAGGCGTGGGGTTCTTGCTGGTCGCGCTGCAAGCGGCGGCGCTGGGCTACGGCTTTCGCACGTGGATCTTTTCGATGGCCGTGATTGTCGCCGGGTTGATCGGCTGCATATCCACCTTGCGATTTGCTTCCCCTAGAACTGCGCTGCGATGGCCGATCGTGCTGGCGATTCTGTACGTAGTCCAGCGGGCCGTCGTTCCGCAGGCCTGGTACGCCGGTGCCCAGAGCTTTCTCTACCCGGACGCGTGCCTGACGGCCGAATACTTACTCGTGTTTCAGGTCGGGCAGTTCTTCGTCCGCCGCGACGGCGACCGGCTTCCCGCGTACCTGCCGATCCTGGCGATGGTGGCGATGACGTTCACGGCGGATCTTCAAGTCAGGGGGCAGGCGCGGCTGGTTTTCCAGCTGTTCTCGTTGGGGCTGGTCTTCCTGTCGGCGTGGTACTTCGCGGTCTGCCGTTTGCCCGGCGGAGCCCCCGCCACGCGAAACCCGGCGAGCCGCAGCGTGGCGATTGGTGCCGTTCTGCTGGTGACGGGCGCGACGGCCTGGATCTCGGCGAGCAACCTGTACTCGCACAACCATCAGATCGAGCGAATGCTGTTCAGGATGGCCAATCCGCCGTCGCCGCCGGAATCCGCCGGCTTCTCCGGTCAGGGCCGCTTGGGCAGCATCGCCAGCCAGAGAGAACGCTCCGGCGGCAACGTTACCTTGCGCGTTTGGGCCGAACATTCGCCGGGCTACTTGCGGGGACGGGCGTTCGATACGTACGCCCGCTCGGAGTGGCAAACGAGCGGTGAGCGGATGGCCGTGTCGCCGGAGAATCGTGAGCATCTGCCGCCAGGACTTGACGCCATCGAAGGCGTTCAAACCTTCCTCCTGTCTCGATCCCGCTCGGAGGCGTGGCGCCGGCTGGAAATCTGGCCCAACCAGTCCTTCCACGAAATCGTGTTCGCGCCCCTGGGACTGACGGCGCTGCAGGCGCCTGTCGAGAAACTGACCATCGACGCGCACGGGATTCCGGAAGCGGACGAATTGCCGGTGGGCACAGCCTATGTCGCCTGGTCGTCGTCGGCGGCGGAACCGGTCACGGCGGTCTCGCCGCGGCTGACCAGCTTGCCCGCTGACCTGGACCCGCGAATCCGCGATTTGGCGAACCGAGTGGCTGGCCGGTGCGCGACCGACCGCGAGAAGATTGCCGCCGTCGAACGTTATTTCCTCGACAACTACCCGTACCGGTTTGGAATCGACATCCCGGCACAGGCCGATCCGTTGACCTACTTCCTGCTCGAAAAGCCGCCGGCGCACTGCGAGTATTTCGCCAGCGGCGCGGCCGTGCTGTTGCGGGCCGTCGGGGTGCCTTGCCGCTACGTCACGGGATTCGTCGTCGCGGAGCGGAACGAGTACGGCGGATATTGGGTAGCCAGGAACCGGGACGCTCACGCCTGGGTCGAGGCGTTCGACCGCCAGCGCGGTTGGGTGCTGGTCGAGGCCACGCCCGTCGGCGGCGTTCCGCAGACGAGTTCCGCGCCGCGGGCCGGCCAAATCTGGGACGCCGTGCGCGCCCGCTGGCAACGGCTGCTGGCCGCCATCCGGCAGCACGGGCTGCGAGCGGTCTTCGCCGCGTTCCGGGAACTGGTCGGGCATCCCTGGCTGTGGACGGTATTGCTCGTCTGCGCTGCAGCATGGTCGGTCCGCTGGCTCGTCCGCCGGCAGCGCCGGATCGCAGCGGTTCCGCGCGATCCGCTTGCGGACGAACTGCGCCGGATGCTCCAGCGAATGGACGCCCGCTGGCGGAAAGCGGGCCTGGCGCGGCAGTCGCACGAAACGCTGCACCAATTCGCCGCCCGCTTGACTTCCGTCTCGACCGCGGTGGAACATCAGCAAGCGGCCGACTGGTACCGCCGCTTCGCCGCACTCCGCTACCGTGGCGGCGCGGACTCCGGCGCGGTGCGCGGACTCTGGCAGGATCTCCGCAAGCAGTCAGGGGCTCGCATCGCGATGACCGGGAAACTACATTGAAAGAGAGAAACCTCTGTTCGGAGTCAAGCCAATCGCTAGCGCGTCTTGCCGCCCAGTTTCTGGAACACGTCCAGCGTCGCACGTGCCATCGCCTCGGCGTGGCGATGTTCGTGGACAGCTTGCCGGCCGGCGGCAGCGTACTGCCGGCGGCGAGGCTCGTCCCGGACCAGGTCGGCGATGGCGCCGGCCAGTGCGGCCGGATCGTGCGGCGGCACCAGGCAGCCTCCGCCGGTGGAGGCGATCAGTTCGGGGAAGGCGCCGTGGTCCGGCAAGACGACGGGCACACCGGCCGCCAGCGATTCCAGGACGAACAAACCCTTCGGCTCGCGGTGGATCGTGGGCACGGACAGGATGTCGAGCGTGCGCAGGAACTCCGCCTTGCCTCGGCGATCTACTTCGCCTACGTATTGAAACGCGTCGGCTAGGCCCGCCGCTCGCAGCTTGTCAAATTGGCACTCGGCAAACGTCCGGTTTTGTTCGCCCAACCAGCCGGCGATGCGGAGTTGGACGTGGTTCATGCCGGACATTCGCCGCAGTTCGAGGAAGGCATCAACCAGGACGTGCAAGCCTTTCTCCGGGGCCAGACGCGCCAGGTAGCCGATCGTCTTGGGACGCGCGCCGCCCGTCGCGGCTTCGTCTTGCCGCGAGGTGGGCGGCTCGCCAAAGCCCCGCGTGTCGATCCCCAGTGGCACGACGTGCAGCTTGTCCGGCGGGATTCCGAAGTAGCCGGCCATGAACTCGGCATAGTAGCGACTGTGGACCAGGAACCCGTCCACGTCGCCGACCAGGGAGCGGATCTCGTCAAAGGCCCGCGTTCTGTGCGGTTCCGGCAAGTGTTCCAGAAACGCGTCGTCTCCCTGCAGCGTCACCAACACGGGCGCAGCGAGCGTGCGTTTGAGTGCGGGAATACACCCGCCGATCAGCATATTGGACAGTACGACCAGGTTGGGCTTCGCGTCGGACGCCAAGTACCGGCACAGCCGCCGCACCTCCTTGCGCTGGTGCCCGTGTTCGCCGCGCAGCATCGAGACGGCCAGATCGCCCAGGAATTTGGGATCGATGGCCGTGCTGCGTGCGGTGGCCCGTCGCAACAGCCAGGGCCGGTCCAAGACGCGGTCCAGCACCGGCGGCAGCCAGCGGAACAGGCCCAACTTCTGCTGCAAATAGACGTTGATCCCGCCGAAGAACACGCGTTCGAGGCTCACATCCTCCTCGTCCGTGCGAATCGGAGTGTAGGTGGGAATCAACTGGATATCGGCGCCTAACCGTGTCAGCGCCGCGGCCAACGTGTTGTCGTGCAGGCACGAGCCGCAATACATGCCGGCCGCACCGGCGGTGAGATAGGCGATGCGCATCTGGGTCGGTGATCGCTGATCGGTGGTCGGTTATCGGTTGTCACTGGCGGCGCAGTCCGCGTCCCGCAACCCGAATCCCGGACCGCTCATTCTTCAGCCGTGCGCCGATATCGTACCACGCGTGAAAGCTGCCACCAACACGCGGCATCAACGTTGCCAAGACAACGGTCAAAAGGCGTGCGAACGAGAACTCAACCGACTCATTGGTGATCGGTGGGCAGGCAGTGACGCTGCTGATGTGTCTTCTCGCGCATGGTGCTGTCGTTGCTTTCTCCATTTGGCGTTTGCCCTCTCCTGGCCTGTGCTTGCTCAGGACGCGGGGTCCGCACGGCCGAGAGTTCGCAATTGGCGAGCGAACCACGCGGGAATCCCGACGGACTTGGGAGCGTGGCCGGGACGGATGCGACAGCAGACAGAGGTCAGCGAACCCGTGGCGATTTCGACGCCGCCACGAGTGAACCGGAAGGCGTAGACGACGCTCTTGCTCCCCAACCGCTCGATGGTGACTTCGACGTCCAGCAGATCCTCGAACCGAGCCGGATTGCGGAAATCGCAGGTGGCCGAAATGCGCGGCCAACTGATCTCGCCCTCGTCGTCACGGGAGACAACGCTCAGGCCGACCGAGCGGAGCAGCTCGTGCTCGGCTTGCTCCATATAAACAAAAAACGCCGAGAAATGGACAATCCCGGCGGCATCGGTGTCGCGAAACTCGACGCGACGTTGGGTTTGGAAGCGGAGCGGTGCGGCAGTCACGCCCAACTCACTCGCCCGTGTAGGGCAGCAGCGCCATGAAGCGGGCGCGCTTGATCGCCTCCGTGACCGCGTGCTGGCTGGTGGCCGAGCAGCCCGTCTTGCGGCGGCTGACGATGCGGCCGTGGCGATTGACCAGCTTTTTCAGCAGTTCCACATCCTTATAGTCCACGTACATCGGACGGGGACGCTTGCCCTCGACGAACAACGGGTCTTTCTTCTTGGTCCGTACGCGGGCCTTCATCCGCTTGCGGGACCTGGGCGGCTTGTTCTTCTGAAAAGGTCGCATTTCGTGACTTAACCTCAAATTGAGCCTGAACTTAGAAGCGGCCGGTAAGCCGCTGGAGCTTGTCGGCAAGAGTAAGGATTCTAACTAAACGCACGGAGAACGCAAGTGCGGTAGCAGGCAGATCGGCCGGAAGTTTCCCTGCCTTTAGAGTTTTACGGCGTCGGTCCACCCAGTTGGGGCCGGTCACGGGCCGGTCATTCCACCGGGCTGGTTGATGATCAGATCGGGCTGGTATTGTTGCGTGTCCAACAGCAGAAACCCGACAAACAGGGCCACGAACAGAAGCCCGAACGCAAACAGCACGGCGTTCAACGGGTTGTCGTACCGCAAGTGCATAAAGTAGGCCGCAACCAGGCTGGCCTTGATGGTCGCAATCCCCAGCGAGATCCAGATTTCCAGACTGCCCGTGGGGAAAAACGTCGCCACGACGGTCAGCACGGTCAACAGCACCAGGGCCAGAAAAACGCCCACCAGGATCCGCACCGGCATGACGTGCGCCAGGCCGTGCTCCTCGTGTTCGTCGTCGGCCACGTGTTGCAGCGTGTCGATGGTAACCATAGGCTCAATGAATCAAGTACAGCAACGGGAACAAGTAAATCCAAATCAGGTCGACCAAGTGCCAGTACAGGCCCACGTAGTCGACCGGCCCGAAGTATCGGCCGCTGAATTCGTCGCGCACGGCGCGGACCAGAAGCCAGGCGATGACCCCCATGCCCGCGATGATGTGAATCGCGTGGAGGCCGGTCATCGTGTAGTAGATGCTGAAGAAAATGGCCATCAGCGAGAGACCCGAAGCGGCCTGCGGATCGCTGATCACCAGTTGCTCGGCCGGCGGCTTGGCCGAGGAATCGCTCACTTGATGCGAGACGGGATGTTCGATCGGTTCTTCGGCGGGCAGCAAGTGCCCGGTGATTTCGGGAACGGCCTTGCCGGCCCCCACGCCGACGAAGAACGCCAGCGCGGTCAACGTCAGGCACGCCGCCACCAGGAACGAGTCCTGCCGGCCTTGCGCGCGTTGGATCGCGGCTCTGGCCCCGAAACCCACGAAGGCCAACGCGGCGGGCAGGCACAGGTACAGCAAGGCGTTGCTGTGCCCGTGCCCGCCATGCCCGGCATCCGCACCGACGGGCGCGTACGATTTGCCCCAGTACAGCCCCAAGTCCCATTTGTGCGTGTACTCGACCGCCTTGATTCCCAGGAACAGGCTGGCGCAGATCAGGGTGGCCGTGAGGCACCACACCAAGCCGCGTTTCTGCCCCAACTGGGCACAACGCACGCCCCAGGCCATCGTCAGACTGCTGAACAACAGCACGATCGTGTTGAAGCCGCCCAGCAGCTTGTCGAGGTACTTGTGGGCGTCCACGAACACTTCGGGGTGGTTGCTACGGTAGACGGCATAGGCGGCGAACAGGCCGCTGAAGAACACGACCTCCGTAATGAGGAACAGCCACATCCCCAGCTTGCCCGCGTCGAACTGCTGTTGGGGCGTTTCGAAGTGGTGGGCCAAGTGGGGATCGTGTCCGTGCGGATGCCCCTCGCCGTTGGCGTGCTGCGCACCGATGGTCACTGATTCGTGCATGGCACGTAACCTTCCTCTTCCGCACTGTATCTGTTGGCGCTGTAATCGTACGGATCGCCCGCCCTGGGTGTCCTCTCAAAGTTGTGGGGTGGCGGCGGCGAACTGCAGGTCCATTCCAGCGAGGCGCCGCCCCAGGGGTTGGCCGGCGCCCGCTTGCCCTTGAACAAAGCGTACAGCAACACGCCGGCAGCCAGAAACAGCCCCACGGCCAAGAGCAGCGCCCCGATGGTGGACATCTGGTGCAAAAACTGGAACTCCGGCAGGTAGCGGGCGTACCGCCGCGGCATCCCGCGCGTGCCCAACAGGAACTGCGGCAGGAACGTCAGGTTGAACCCCAGGAAGATGATCAGGCACCCGATCCGCGCCCAGAGGTCGTTGTACATCCGCCCGAACATCTTCGGCCACCAGTAGTGCAAACCGCCGACGAACGCGATCAGCGCGCCGCCCATCATCACATAATGAAAATGCGCCACCACGAAGTAGGTGTCGTGCAGATGCACGTCCGTGGCCAGCGTGCCCAGAAACAGGCCGGTCAGACCGCCGATGCCAAACAACAGAATGAAGGACAAGGCATAACACATCGGCGCGGCGAGATGGATCGAGCCCTTGTACATCGTGGCCAGCCAGTTGAAAACCTTGATGGCCGACGGGATCGAGACGCTAAAGGTCAAGGCACTGAACGTGATCGACGCCAGCCGCGACTGGCCGCTGACGAACATGTGGTGTCCCCACACCAAAAAACCGAAGATGGCGATCGCCATGCTGCTGTAGGCGATGAACCGGTAGCCGAAAATGTGCTTGCGGCTGAACACCGACACCAATTCGCTGATGATCCCCATCCCCGGCAGGATCATAATGTACACGGCCGGATGGCTGTAGAACCAGAAGAAGTGCTGATACAGCACCGGGTCACCGCCCAGCTTGGGGTCGAAAATGCCGATGTGGAAAAGCTTTTCGGCGGTCAACAGGATCAGAGTGATAGCCAACACCGGCGTGGCCAACAGCTGAATGACGGCCGTGGCGTAAAGGCTCCAGAGGAACAGCGGCATTTTGAACCAGCCCATCCCCGGCGGGCGCATGGTGTTGATGGTGACGACGAAGTTCATGCCGGTGAAAATCGAGCTGAAGCCCAAGATGAAGGCCCCGATCGTCGCCAGCACGACGGTGCCGCTGGTGGTCGTGCTGTAGGGCGTGTAAAACGTCCAGCCCGTATCCAGGCCGCCGGCAGCCAGCGTCACCAGGAAGAAGATGGCCCCGCCTACCCACAAATAGAAACTGGCCAGGTTCATGCGCGGAAAGGCCACGTCCTTGGCGCCCAGCATCAGCGGCAAGAAAAAGTTGCCCAGCGCCGCGGGGATGCTGGGAATGATGAACAGGAACGTCATGATCGCGCCGTGCAGCGTGAAGAACTCGTTGTAGCGATCTTCGCTCAGGAACATCTTGGTCGGCGTGAACAGCTCGGAGCGGATCAACAGCGCGAAAATGCCGCCCAACAGGAACGAACTCATGATGCCCGCCAGGTACATCAAACCGATCCGCTTGTGATCGAGCGTGAACACCCAGGACCAGAGACCCTGGTCGTGCGTCAGGTAGTTGCCCCCCGGGCCCGCGGCGGACGGGTGCCCGGCGCCGTGGCCCTCGGCAAGATCGTGAGGCGTCGCATATCCACTCATGGCTCTCTCCCACCGTCATTTCAGAGTCTTGATATAGGCGATGATCGCCGAGATCTCCTCGTCCTTCAGTTGGCCTTTGTAGGTCGGCATCACGGGCTGGTATCCGGCGCGGATTCTGGCCATCGGCTCCAGGATCGACTCGCGGATGTAGTTCTCGTCGACCGCAATCGTTCCGCCGGAGGCCAGCGGCTGCTGCGTCCCAAAGACGCCTTTGAAACTGGGCCCGACTTTGGCCCCGCCATCGATCGTATGGCATTGGGCACAGCCGCGACGCTGATACAGCAGCGCCCCGCCCTCGGCCGGCGTCACGCGTTTCAGGAAGTCCGCCGCCTCCTCCAGCCACTTCTCAAATTCACCGGGCGGGTGGACCACGACCTTGGCCAGCATGGTCGAATGCTGCGTGCCGCAGTACTCGGCGCAGTACAGCTGATGCTCGCCCGGCTCGACAGCCTGAAACCAGGTCTTGTTGTACCGCCCCGGCACGATATCCATTTTCAAGCGGAAGGCGGGAATGTACAGGCTGTGGATGACGTCGTCCGAGGTCATCACCAGCCGGATGGGCCGATCGGCCGGGGCGTGCAGGTCGGGCTCGATATGTCCGTTGGGATAGATGAAGCTCCAGGCCCACTTCTTGGCGACGACCTGGATCTCGTAGCTGTCGTCCGGCGCCTGCCGCATTGCCAGGTAGCCCCAGAACCCCCAGATGAACATGACCGCGACCAGGATCGTGGGAATGATCGTCCAGAGCATTTCCAGGCTGGTGCTGTGGCTCGGACTGGGCTGCGGACCCTGGCCCTCACGGCGGCGGTACTTCAGCAGGAAGACCACCATCAGCACGAGGATCAAGAGGTAGAACACTACCGAGACGATGAGGATGAAGTAGAACACGTTGTCGACGAGGGCCGCCTCCTCCGTGGCTCGCTGGGGAAAAAAGAGGGAGCCTCCCGGAGCCCCGAGCAGACCGACCAAGGGCAGCGTCAAGCCGGCCAGAGGCGTCCCGCGTTCGGCCGCCTCATCCGGGGGAACGGAATCCTGTGGCTCCCCGGCCGGCGGCCGGCGGCGGCGCCGGAACCAGAAGGGGAGCAAGGCCAACACCAACACGCCACACGTCATCCCGGCGCCCAACTTCATGATGTTCCGCGCCACCGGGCCGTACCGCCCGGCTTCGGCGTCGTAGTGGAAGCAGAACAGCAGCACCTTGTCCAGCGTCGAGCCGACTTTGCCTTCGCCCGCCTCGACCAGCGACAGCCGCAGCGTCTGCTCCGGGAACTGGACGCCGTACAGGTACCGCGACATGCGTCCCTGCGGGGTGCAGATCATGATCACGGCGGCGTGCGCGTATTGCCTGTCCTTCTCGACGTACTTGTAGCGGAAGCCCGCGGCGTCGGCCAATTTCTTGATGTTCTCCTGGTTGCCGGTCAGAAAGTGCCAGCCGGCAGCGGTCTCCGGGCGGCCGTAACTGCGCACGTAGCGTTGCTTCGTCAGCCGCGCCCGTTGCGGCGTCTCCAGCGGGTCGATGCTGACGCTGACGATGTCGAATTGCTGTCCGGGAACCCAGGCCATCTCCTTCAGGCCGTCGACCAATCCGTTCAGCACCAGCGTGCAGAGCATGGGGCAGTCGGAATAATTCAGAGACAGAACGATGGGCCGATTCCCTTGGAAGACCGAACCCAGCGTCACTTCGGCCCCGTTCTCGTCGCGGAAACGCAGGTCCAGCGGAAGCTGGCCGCCCAGGTGCTCGTCGACGCCGATCTCCTGCAACGTCTCCGGCCCGGCCTCCTGACGCTGGGCCGCGACGGCGCCGCACAGGCTCAGCCAGACGCCCAACCAGTACACCATGAGGACGACGAGTCTCTTGTCTTGCGACAGCCTATCAGTCATTGCTCCGCTCCTGGGTTTGCGTCGCGGACAATTCCTTGACGACCAACTCCATCGCGCGGTCGATGGGGACCATCACCGTCTGCTTCCCGCGGTCGATCCAGTCGTAACGCGTCAGCTTGACCGCCTGCTCCGCCAGCAGCGTGTCGCTCTGCGTCGTCGGCGCCTGGATCACCTTCCTGTCGTGTTGCTCGTTGGCGGCCGAGTAATAGAGCACCTGCAGCGCGAGAATAACCGCGAACGTGACCAGCGCTGCGAGAAAGCCGACGGCCGCGATCTTGAGCGTATTCAGGTCGTTGTGTCGTTCCATGCGTCTCCTCTTCGAGGCATTCAGAAGCCCGACGTTTTCGAACCAGCCGGGCTTCTGCGGTCAGGCGTTGCGAAACGCCAGCGACTCCGCCAGCCACGGGTCCCGCTGCGGCAACAAACCGCGGTCCGCAGCGATCCGCAACAGGATGGCGGCGTACAAGCTGAGCATCCCCACCAGGCACAATACATCGACGATCCCGAACGAGGGCCCGTTGGCCGGTGTGGGCGTCGCCAGCCAGTACAGGTCGATCCAGTGCATGACCAGCAACCAGCCGCTCCAGGCAGCCAGTACGGCTTTGTTCCGTTTGGCCCGCCGCGACATGAGTCCGCAGAACGGGACCAGAAAATGGCCGAACAAGAGCAGCAGGGAAACCAGGGCCCAGCCGTTGGATTGGCGGGCCAGGTACCACTTGGTCTCTTCCGGCAAGTTGGCGTACCAAATCAGCATGTACTGCGAGAAGGCGATGTAGCCCCAGAAGAACACGAAGGCGAACAGGAACTTGCCGAGATCGTGGTAGTGGTCGGCGGTGATCGAGTCCTGCAAATAGCCGGCCTTCTGCAGCGCGACGGCGATCACCGCCAAGGCGGCGAACGCGCCCACGGCGCAGCCCGAAAAAAAGTACACGCCGTAGATCGTGCTAAACCAGTGCGGATCCAGTGACATCAGCCAATCGAACGCGGCAAAGGTCACGGTCACGGCGAAACCGATGATTGATACTCCCGCCCACTGCTGCATCCGCAAGCTGTGCGATTTGTCGCCCGTCTCGTCCTGGGCCACGGAATGCCGCCAGTAGAACCGGGCGACCAAGGCCCAAACGGCAAAGTACAACACGGCCCGCGCGGCAAAGAACGGAGCGTTCAGATACGGCGTCTTGGCCTGCAACAGCGGATCGTGCTCGACGTGCGCCGCGTCGTTCCAGGGATACAGGCTGCCGCTGCCCACCAGCACCAGCAGCAGGATCGGCACGAACAGCACGGCCCAGAACGGAATCGCCGCGGCCAGAACCTCGGCCAGCCGCCGCACGGCGACACTCCAGCCGGCCCGTGTCAAGTGCTGCAAAACGACAAAAAACAACGCGCCGAGCGAGATACTGAGGCAGAAACAGAAGTTGACCAGGTAGGCTTGCAGGAACCGCGAGAAACCGTCGCGGGCCATGAAGCTGGCCCCGAAGCTCAGCAGCAAACCGCCCGCGCCGGCGGCCGCCAGCCGCCAGGCCCAGCGCGTGGCCGCCGGGCTCAACTGGTGCAACTCACTGACTGACAAGGAGACGCGATCTTTCATGGTTCCATCGCCTTCAAGGTCTCCGGAGGGACATCCTCCGGCTTGGCGTTCTGGGTCCGCTGCAGCGCCCGCACGTACAACACAATCGCCCAGCGGTCCTGCACGGAAATCTGAGGCCCGTAGGCCGGCATCTTCCTCACGCCGTTGGTGATCGTATGGAACAACTGGCCCACTGGCTGCTGACGGACCGTTTCCGAGTGCAGCGACGTGGGCGGCACCCAGGTCCCCTGCTGCAACTCCTGAGCCCGCTTGGCGACCAGACCGTCGCCTTCACCCGCCAAGCCGTGACACGGCGCACAGTAGATGTTGTACCGCTGCCGACCGCGTTTCATCGCCTCGTCCGTGACCGCGATGGGGAGGTCCTTGACCCAGGCCACCACCGGCTCCGGTGACGCTGGTTGCGGCGCTGGTTTGCCAACCTCCGGTGCTTTCGGCCCCGGCTGTTTGGGCTCGGGCTGTTTGGGCTCGGGCGGTTTCGGCTCGGGCGGTTTCGGCTTTGGCGGGGGCGGCGCGGCGGCCGGGTCGATGCCCCGGTACAACCGCTCGTCATCCCGCAACTGGCCGCGGGCGACCGTTCCCGGCACCGGCAGGCGATCCGCCCGGCCGTCGGCAAACAGCGCCGAAGCGGTCTGCGGTTTGAATTTCGGTTGATAGTCCATATCGATGAACGTGTGCCAGCGGGGCTGGTCCGACGTCACCACTCGCGCCCGCGCGATCCACAGCGGCGGGATCAACGCCACGATGGCCAGTGTCACCAGCGTCCAGCCGATCCACTTGGGCAACTGCGCCGGCGCTGCGTCGTCGTGCAACTCCTCGACGTTGACCGCGCCGACCGTCTGCAGAAACGACCGCGTCTTCTCGACCGTAAACCGGGCGTCGGACGCCTCGACCAGCAGGAAGAAGCGGTCCGAGGTCGCCCGGCGAAAACGGTCGCTGCGGAAGATCGGCTGCGCCAGTCGCGGCAGACCGTTCAGGACCAACATGCCGAAGAAGGCCGTGAAGGCGCTGAAGAGAATGATCACCTCGAACGTCACGGGAATGTTCGCCGGCAAGCTGAACAGCGGCTTGCCGCTGACCACGAACGGGTAATCGATCGCGTTCGTCCACCACTGGCCGGCCAACGCCGCCACCACGCCCATCAGTCCGGCTCCCAGGGCGATCCAGGGCAGGATGGTCGGACGGATCGCCAGCGCTTCATCCAAGCCGTGGACCGGGAAGGGCGTAAAGGCGTCGATCCGCCGATAGCCTTCCTCGCGCACCTGCTCCGCCGCCGAGACGACGGCCTCCGGCGTCGAGAACTCGGCCAGCAGCCCGACCAGCTTGCTTTCCGCTTCCGTTTGACTGTTCACGTGTTGGCCCATGTCTGCGCCTTGGAAGTCTGACCTGTCGGACTCGTCGGACATGTCTGACCCTTCGGACTCTTACACTTTTTCACTTTTTCACTTTTCCACTTTTCCACTCTTCCACTTTTCAACCTTCCCCGTGCCCGTGCCCCATCACCGCTTTGACCTCGGCCATTGCCACCAGCGGCAGGTAGCGGACGAACAGCAGGAACAGGGTGAAGAACAAACCGAACGAGCCCAGCAGCATCAGCAGATCGATCAGCGTCGGCTTGTAGAAACCCCAACTGGACGGCAAGTAGTCGCGGCTCAGCGACGTTACGATGATCACAAACCGCTCGAACCACATGCCCACCGTCACCGCCGCGGCGACGATCAGCATCATCCACGGCGTGGTGCGGACGCTCTTGAACCACAGGAACTGCGCGGCCACGATGTTGCACCCGATCATCGTCCAGTACGACCAGGCATACGGCCCCAAAGCCCGGTTGATGAACGCAAACCACTCGTAGGCATTGCCGCCATACCAAGCAATGAAGAACTCGATGGCATAGGCAACCCGACCATCGATCCCGTGGCAAGCAGGATTTTGTTCATGTTCTCCAGGTGCCGCAGCGTGACCAGATCCTTGAGCCCGAACCACTGCCGCGCCGGCACGATCAGCAGGATGACCATGGCAAATCCACCGAACACGGCCCCGGCGACGAAGTAGGGCGGAAAGATCGTCGTGTGCCAGCCGGGCAGTTGCGACACGGCAAAATCGAAACTCACCACCGAGTGGACGCTCAGGACCAGCGGCGTCGCCAGCGCGGCCAGCAGCATGTACGCCTTCTCGTACCGCATCCAGTGCCGGGCCGAGCCGTTCCAGCCCAAGGCCGCGATGCCGAATGCCAGCTGCCGCCATTTCGTCGTGGCCCGGTCGCGGAGCGTGGCCAAGTCCGGAATCATGCCCATGTACCAGAACAGCAGCGACACGCTGGCGTAGGTGCTGACCGCAAACACGTCCCACAGCAGCGGGCTGCGGAAGTTGGGCCACATCTCCAAATGCTGGGCGGGATAAGGAGCCAGCCAATACGCGAACCAGACTCGGCCCACGTGAATGCCCGGAAAAATAGCGGCGCAAATCACGGCGAAAATCGTCATCGCCTCGGCAAACCGGTTGATGCTGGTCCGCCAATTCTGCCGGAACAGGAACAGGATCGCCGAAATCAGCGTGCCCGCGTGGCCGATCCCGACCCAAAACACAAAGTTGACGATATCGAAGGCCCAGAACACGGGCGCGTTGTTGCCCCACACGCCGATCCCGGTCGTGATCAGATAGCCGATCAGGGCAAAGAACATCATCGCCAGCGTCGAGGCGACGGCAAACGCCAGGTACCACGCCAAGGGCGGCCGGGGACGCTCCGCGATCGAGCAGACCATATCGGTCACCGACGCGTAATCGTGACCGCCGGTCACCAGCGGCGCTCGCCGACCCGGATCATCAACGGTGTTGTCGATGGCTGCCTGCATGTGATTTTGGATTTCAGGAAAGTAGGCCGGAACAAGTCCGCGCAGTTCCGGCAATAACCCGTGCATTTTCCGAGTGCTTGCCCCTGCCGGAACTGCGCGGACTTGTTCCGGCCTACTGTCGCCCTCCTGAACCACGGACGTCGCGAACTGCAGACTGTCTTACTACACGATGCTCACAATACTCATGTGCTCTCTACTATGTCTCCTTCTTATCCGCCAGCGCCGGGTGCGGATTTCGGACTCGGGCCAGGTACACGGTCCGGGCCTTGACGTTCAGCTCGGCCAACATGCCATAGGCTCGCGGATCCTGCTCGTGGATCTTGGCGACGCGGCTGTCCTTTTGGTTCAAGTCGCCGAACTCGATGGCCCTCGTCGGGCAGACCTGCTGGCAGGCGGTCTGGATTTCGCCGTCGCGGATCGGCCGGCCTTCGCTGCGGGCTTCGATCTTCGCGTTCTGAATCCGCTGGACGCAGTACGTACACTTCTCCATCACGCCGCGGCTGCGGACGGTGACTTCCGGATTGACGGCCAACTGGGCCAACTGGCGGTCCGGATTCTCCAAGCCCTTCACATTGTTGAAGAAGTTGAAGCGGCGGACCTTGTAGGGACAGTTGTTGGCGCAGTACCGCGTGCCGATGCAGCGGTTGTAGACCATGTCGTTCAGTCCCTCGTGGCTGTGGACCGTCGCCGCCACGGGGCAGACCTGTTCGCAGGGGGCGTTCTCACACTGCTGGCACATCACCGGCTGGTGAACGACCTGCAAGTTCTCGTCCTCCGCACTCTCGCCGCGGAAATAGCGGTCGATGCGGATCCAATGCATTTCGCGTCCCCGCGCCACCTGGTCCTTGCCGACCACCGGGACGTTGTTCTCCGCTTGGCAGGCGACCAGGCAGGCATTGCAGCCGATGCACTTGTTCAAGTCGATCGACATGCCCCAGGCGTGGCGGCCTTCGTACGAGAGTTCTTGCCACAGCGACTTGAGTTCGTGTTCGCCGTGCTGCGCGAAGTGCGGCTCCGCTTGGTAGTGCTCGTGCGTACCTTCGCGGATCAACTCGCCGATCCGATGTCCGATGGCCTCCAGGCCGACCCGGTCGATGGCGTGATGGTCTTGCGTCGTCGCGAACGCGTGCCGGCCGGCGATGGGCGTGACCTTCAGGCCCGCCGCGAAGTCCATCGCTTGCGTGGTCCGCAGCGGCGTCACGTTGACACCCACGGGAGCAATGCCGTCCGCTTCACTCCCTCCGACCATCCCGGCCGCCGTGCGACCGTAACCCAGCGACACTCCGATCGAATCGTCGGCTTGCCCCGGCAGCACGAAAGCCGGAATCTCCAGCGAGCGGCCGTTCCATTCCAGCTGGATCATGGACCCGATTTGCAGGCCCAACTTCTTGGCCGTCGCCGGGCTGATGGTCGCCGCGTTGTCCCAAGTCAGTTTGGAGATCAGGTGCGGCGTTTCCTGCAGCCAGCCGTTATTGGCAAAGCGCCCGTCGTACACCGTCTCGCCGCGGCAGAAGACCAATTCCAACTCGCCTTCGGCAGCAGGCTTCGGCTCGGCAAGCTTGAGTTGCTTCACCTCCGACTGGACCGGCTTCAAGCTGCTATCGGCCAGAAATCCGTCGTGCAGCAGCTTGCGCCACTGCGGATCGGTCAACTTTTGTCCTGCCGCGCGATCCACGCTCCGCCGCACCAGCGTCTGAGCGTCGTCCTTCTCGCCGAGGATCAAGGCCAGCACTTCCAGCGCGGACTTGCCATTCAAGAGCCGTTCGACCAGCGGCTGGGTGACGCAGATCGTGCCGTCGTACGATCGGCAGTCGCCCCACGACTCGAACGGATGCGTCTGCGGCAAAAGCCATTGGCAGTGGAGCGAAGTCTCGTTGCCGTGAGTGCTCAAGTGGATGGCGGTGCCGACCTTGGCCAAGGCTTGCTGGAATTCGAGATCGGCCGGCGCATCGTACACTGGGTTCCCGCCCAGCAGCAGCAACGTCTTGACTTTCCCGCCCTGCATCCGCTTGACCAGATCCGCCAACTCGCCGCACGCCGCGGCGTAGGCGGCTGCCGGTCCCTCGGTGTACGTCACGGTCTTGCCGGCGTTGCCCAACAGCGCGTTCAAGTGGTGGACGCGGGCGTGTACCTCGGCGGGTTGGCGCGGCCCCACCGCGATTACAGCGGCGCCGCGATGCTCGAACAGATCGGCGGCCATCGCCTGCAAGGTGCGTTCTCGCCGTGTCCCGTCGGGTTTTGGGCCTTCGACCTTGCCGGCGTCCAGCATCGCCCGGACTCGCCGCTCCAAGTCGGCGACGATAGCTGCGATATCCGCAGACCGCACGGCCAGACGATGATCGGCGGCTGCGCCGGTGATCGAGTACTGGCTCTCGACGACGTACAGCCGATTCATGCGGCTGGATTTCGCGTCGGCTGCGGCCCCCACATCGCGGCCTTTGGCAAACTGACGGGCCAGCCGGATCGACGCGGGATGATCGCCAAACAGGTCGGCGTCCAGGCAGACGATGATTTGAGCTTTGTCCAGGGCCACGTGCGTGCGGAGGGGCTTGCCGAAAGCCAGTTCGCTGCCCTGCCGCTCGTTGTCGCGCGACAGCGAAGCGTAGCTGAACAACTCGGCTTTCGGGAAAACCTCCTTGAGCTTTGCCAACTGGCCGTGGACCGCCGCGGACTCGGTTGGCTCCAGCAGCACGCACAAGCCTTCGCCGCCGCGGGTTTTCAAGTCCCCGAAGTGCTGCGCCGCAAACGCCGCGAAATCGTCCCAGGTCTTGGCAAACGTCTGCCCTTGCTCGCGCATCCGCACTTCGCCGCTGCGGTCCGGATCGTACAAGTCCAGCACGCAAGCCTGGGCGAACAGATCGGTCGCACCCAGGCTGTACGGATGCTCCGGATTGCCCTCGACCTTGATCGGCCGCCCGTCGTAGCAGGTCACCAGCAAATGCCGCGGGGCGCCCGCCAACTCGATCGTCGTCGCATACCTTTGCGGCTTCCCCGGAACCCAATCCTCCGGCCGCTTGGCCAACGGAACGATCTTCTCTTCGCGGTAGCGGCAGCCAGCCAGACCGCCCAGCGCCAACGAGGCCGCCATCAGCTGCAGCCAGCGGCGCCGCGAAACTCCCGCGGGAAACTCGGCCGCCGGCAGCGGAAACTCGCGGTGCAGGAATTCCTCGAATTCCGGCGAGTTCTCCAGCTCGCTCAAGCTTCGCCAATATTGCTTCCCCGTACTGCTTGCCTTCATCGGTGACACGTGGAACAGCTGGTCGAAGGATTGATGTTCAGTTGTTTGCGGACCGCCGCGCCGACCAGAGCGGGATCTTCACCGGGCTGCCAGTCCAAATTCGTGACGTACTCGAGCGGCCGCAAGTGCGGATCGGGATTCCGGTGGCAGTCCAGGCACCAAGCCATCGTCAGCGGCTGGACCTGAGTCACCTGGTCCATCCTGTCGACCCGCCCGTGACACGAGACACAGCTGACGCCCCGATTGTCGTGAGCGCTGTGGTTGAAATATACGAAGTCAGCCAGATTGTGGACCCGGACCCAAGGAACCGGCTGGCCCGTCACTTGGCTCTCTCGGACCGGCTGCAACTTCAGACTCTTGGAAAAAACCGCCGCCGTGGGCACGGAACCGTCCGTGGCGGCGGCGCTGTGGCAGTTGACGCAAGTCGCCGTGGGGGGAATCGCCGCATGGGCCGCCCTGTCCACCGTGTTGTGGCAGTACCGGCAGTCCATCTTCAGCGTACCGGCGTGCAACTTGTGGCTGAACGGCACAGGCTGGCTCGGCGAGTAGCCCACCTGAATCGTGCCGGGCGCGGTGCCGTACGCCCCAACGGCGCCGATGTAGCCCAATCCGAGGAGCACCGTCGCCAGCAGAACGGCAACGAGTTTGTTCGTCCAGCTTGGAAAATGGAATCTCGCCATCAGCCGTCAAGTCGATAAACAAACCGGCGTAGTCAAAAATGCTCTGAACGATGCGAGGAGACTCCATAAAAGTATCGCAATGTATTGCCGCCCGCAAGGGGCAAGACACACGGTGCGGTGGATATCCGGCGGAGTCTCGTCTGGGGCACGTTTCCAGGCTCTCACCGCGCGGCTTGCCCCGTTTTCGACACGCGCCTCGGGGTCGGTCTTTGTTCAATTTCTGCTTGCAGTCGGCATGGGGCGCCGTGACAATGTCTTTTGGACGGTTGAGGATAGCAGAGCCGGGGCACGGATGACGCGGGGAAAGTTGGGTTGCGGCCCCAGGCTCGTCAGTTAGACAGGAGGATCCGGTCATGTCGCGAGTACTAATGCTTCTCTTGGTGATCGGAGTTTGTCCGGCGTGGATCGCCTCGGCTTCGGCGACCGAGCAGACGCCCGTGCCGGCCGCAGCCAAATCGGCTTTGGCCCGCACGGGGATGACCCGCGGGGTTTGCGCCGTCGTAGGTTTGCCGGAAGGCGGCACGGCGGAAACGGTGGCCGACTTGGCCCGCGGCAGCGAGTTGCTGGTGTACTTCCAGTCGCCGCGGGCCGACGAGGTCCAAGCGGTGCGTAAGGCAGCGGAAGCCGCCGGCCTGCTGGGCAGCCGAGTCTTCGCCGACGCGGGTGACGCCCGCCGCCTGCACCTGGCCGACAACATCGCCGGCGCCGTGCTGGTCTCGCCGGCCACTGCCCGACAGAGCGGCCGCGATGAATTGCTCCGTGTCCTGCATCCCCAAGGCAAAGCGTTTGTCGGCGACGACGAAATCGTGAAACCGTTTCCAGCGAGGATCGACTCGTGGAGCCATTCCTACCACGGTCCGGACAACAACACGCAATCCCAGGACCGGTTGGCCTGCGCCCCCTACCTGACGCAGTTCCTGGCCGAGCCGCTGTTCGTCCCCATGCCGGAGATTTCCGTAGCGGCGGGCGGCCGCGTGTTTCGCGCGTTCGGGCACATCGCCCACAAGGCGAATCAGAATGCGATGCTCAACACGCTGATCTGCGCCAACGGCTTCAACGGTACGATTCTCTGGAAACGCACGCTGCCCGAAGGCTTCATGATCCACCGCAACACGATCATCGCCACGCCGGAGTTGCTGTACCTGGCCGATCATCGCTCGTGCAAGCGGATCGACGCGGCTACCGGCGAGATCAAGGACGAGATCGTGGTTCCGACGGACCGGTCTGGAAGTGGATGGGACTGGTGGACGGCGTCTTGTACGCGCTCGTTGGCGGCCAGGAGGTGCCGATCAGCACGCAGCCATCCCAGACGCCCGGCTTGGGTCACTGGCCCTGGGGCATGTGGCAAGGCCACGAGTACCGCGACCCCAAGACGAATTTCGGCTTCGGCCGCACCTTCCTGGCGATCGACGCGGCCAGCAAGAAACTGCTCTGGAGCCACCGTGAGGAAGACTACGTCGACGCCCGCGGCGTGTGCTTGGCGGCGGGCCGAATCTATTTCTACGTTCCGGAGAAGCAGCTGGGTTGCCTGGACGCCGCGACGGGCCACGTCCAGTGGCGGAACTCGGACGCCGACCTGCTGGCGGCCATCGGGCCCAACGGGCCGGCCCAACACTACATCACCGGGTACGCCACGACGACGTACATGAAGGTCTACGACAAATACCTGTTCTTCGCAGGTCCGCAGCGCAGCCGGCTGGTGGCGGCGCGGACGGAGGACGGCAAGCTGCTGTGGCAGAAGGACCACGGCAATCTGTTGCTGGTGCTGCGCGACGACGGCGTCTACGCGGCCGGTCCGCAGAACGGCGGCACTGGCGGGGTGCCGGAGACGGGCTTCAAGTTCGCATACGACACGGGCGAGGTGTTGGCCAAGCTGCCGAAGCGCCGAGCCTGCACGCGCGCCACCGGCAGCGTGGACAGCATTTTCTACCGCGCCGCCGAGGGCACCGTGCGGTTTGCCACGGCCACGAACCAGACCCATCACATCGCCCCGATGCGGCCGCCGTGCCAGGACGGCGTGATCATCTCCGATGGCCATTTGTACTGGGGCCCGTGGATGTGCGGCTGCCAGCTGTCGCTGTACGGACACGTCTGCCTGGCGCCCGCCGGTGATTTCAGTTTCCGGCCCGGTGTGGACGATTCGCGGCTGGTCAAGGCGGACGATTCGCAGAACGTCCGGCCGTTTGCCGTCGAACGTGGTGATTGGCCGACGTATCAGGGCGACAACCAACGGTCCGCGACAACGGCCGTGCCGATCCCGGCCCGCGTGTCGCAGCGGTGGGCCGTCTCCGTTCCCGGCGGCGGTTTCCCCACGGCCCCGATTGCGGCGGGTGGGACGGTCTTCTTCGGCGATCGCAACGGCGTGCTGCGAGCGGTGGACGCCGCCGACGGCCACGTGAAGTGGCAGGCCTACACGGGCGGCGCGATCTACCTGCCGCCGGCGCTGGAGAACGGGCGCTTGTTCGTGGGCTCGGCCGACGGCCGGGTGTACGCGTTCGAGGCGGCGACGGGCCGCCTGTTGTGGACGTTCCGCGCGGCGCCCGCGGATCGCTGGATCCCGGTGTACGGAAAACTCATGTCCACCTGGCCGGTCTCCGGCGGCGTGTTGGTCCGCGACGGCGTGGTTTACGCCGCGGCCGGGATCTCGCACTTCGACGGGACGCACGTCTACGCTTTGGACGCCGCTTCGGGCCAAGTGAAATGGTACAACGACACGTCCGGCACCACGTCCGAGGACGTCGATCATGGCGTGAGCCTGCAGGGCGAGTTGTACCTGCGCGGCAACGAACTGCGGTTCCTCGGCGGCGGCGTCCACGAGGAGGCCCGCTACGATCTGGCCTCGGGCAAGTGCCTGAACGAACCCCTCGACCAACCCGCCTCGATGTTCCACACGGCGTTCTATGCGTATTACCCCGACTACGGCAAGTACACGTCGCTGGACAGCAACTTGAGCGACGGCCGCTCGTTGTGCTACGACTGTTCGTACGAAGGCAGTTGGCAGAGCGATCTGATGTTGCTGCCGGCGCTGGCGCCCGGCCAGCAGCGGCCTGCCAAACCGCTTTCCCGCTGGGGCCTGCAGTGGCGCCGCGGCCAGAAGCTGGAGACGGTGTGGCAACAGCAGGGGCAACGCAGCTTCAACAGCTTCATCGTCGGACCAAAGACACTGCTGGCTGCGGGACACACCGGCGACGACGCCAGCGGTGCGTCGTTCCTGGCCGCCGTGCAACTGGACACCGGCACCGACATCTGGCTGGAGAAGATGCCGGGTCCCGTCGTCAAAGGCGGCACGGCCATCGATCATCAAGGACGGATCTTCGTCAGTCTGGAAAACGGCAGGGTGTTGGCGTTTGCGGCACAACCGTAGACGACCGCGGGATCGGCACGTTACCCTAAACGTCATGGCGTCTGTTCCAGGTTGCCTCTCCAGGGAGATCCACCATGCGTGTCGGTTCTGCGTCGCTCGTCGGGTTCGCCGCGTTCGTCTGGCTGTGCCCAGTCATCTCGTCTGCGGGCGCGGTGGACGTGACCGATGACGCTGCGCTGCAAGCGGCACTTCGCCGGGCCGCGCCCGGCACGGTGATCCGGATCGCCGCGGGCCGCTATCAGCCGGGCGTGTTTGTTACCGGCCTCAAGGGCGCCCCGGAGCGTCCGATCGTCATCGAGGGCGCCGATCCGGAGAAGCCGCCGCTGTTCGAGGGCGGGAAGGTGGGCTGGCAGTTGAGCGACTGCGAACACGTCACGCTCCGAAACCTCGCCGTGCGAGGGCAGCAGGCCAACGGCATCAACATCGACGACGGCGGCAGCTTCGACACCCCCGCCCGGCACATCGTGCTCGAAAAAATCCGCGTAGCGGACGTCGGCCCCCAAGGCAACTGCGACGGCATCAAACTGTCCGGCGTGGACGATTACACCGTGCGCGACTGTACGGTCGAGGGCTGGGGCGGCCAGGCGATCGACATGGTCGGCTGTCATCGGGGAGTCATCGAAGGCTGTACGTTTCGGGGCAAGCCCGGCTTCTCGCAGAGCACGGGGCCGCAGACCAAGGGCGGATCGAGTCAGATCGCCATCCGCCGCTGCTTGTTCCTGGACGCCGGCAGCCGCGCGGTGAACCTGGGTGGTTCGACCGGATTGGCGTACTTCCGCCCGCGCGGGGCGCTGTACGAGGCGCGGGACATCTGCGTCGAGGCCTGCACGTTTGTGGGCAGTCAAACGCCCCTGGCCTTCGTGGGCGTGGAGGGGGCCGTGGTCCGCTACAACACCATCTACCGGCCGAGCAAATGGGTGCTCCGCATCCTGCAGGAAACCAACGAGCCGGGCTTCGCGCCTTGCCGCAACAACCGCTTCGAGCGGAATTTGGTCGTGTGCCGGCGTGCCGACGTCCAAGTCGCGGTCAACGTCGGCCCACACACCCGGCCGGACACCTTCACGTTCACCGACAACCTCTGGTTCTGCGAAGACCGGCCGGAAGCCAGCCGCCCCGACCTGCCCGCTGCGGAGACCGGCGGTGTGTACGGCGTCGATCCCCGCTTGGCCGCGCAGGAGGACGGCCGGTTCCGGCCTGAGAACCCGCAAGCCGCCAAATTCGGCGCTTTCGCATGGCCGGGGCCTGCCGCCGAGGCGGGCGGTCAGACCGGCAACTACCTCGGGCCTTGCGTCCTGGCGGCGGCGCCGGACGGCAAGACGCTGTACGTGGCTTGCGCGGATGGTCGGCAGGTCGCCTGGGTTGAACTGCCCGGCGGAAAGGTGGTCCGGCGGGTCGCCGTGCCGGCCGAGCCGACGGGACTGGTGCTGACACCCGACGGCAAGCAGCTGATCGTCACGTGTGCGGCCCCGCAAAGCAGCGTCGTGGTGATCGAGACGGCAACGGGGGACTTCCAGGAGACGGTTCCCGCCGGACACACCGCTGGGGCGCCGGCGCTCAGCCCTGACGGCCATCGGTTGTACGTCTGCAATCGCTTCCACAACAACGTGTCGGTGATCGATCTGCCGGCCGGCAAGGAGCTGACCCGCATCCCCGCCGTGCGCGAACCGATCGCGGCCGCCGTCACGCCTGATGGCCGGTCGGTGCTGGTGGCCAACCATCTGCCGGACACGCGGACCGACGCGGTTTTCAACGGTGACGTGTCCCCGGTCGTGGCGGGCATCGACGGGCAGACCCACGCCACGACCGCGATCCCGCTGCTGCACGGCGCCAACGGAATACGCCACATCTGCGTCCTGCCGGACGGGAGCCACGCTCTGGTGCCGCACCTGCTGTCCAATTTCCAAATGGTCCCCTTCCGCGTCGACACGGGCTGGATCAACACGAACGTGGTCAGCGTGATCGACCTGCGGCAGCGGAAGGTGGTCGGCACCATCGGGATGGACGAATTCGATATGGGAGCGGGCAACCCGTGGGGCGTGGTTTGTACGGCCGACGGCAAGTGGGTTTGCGTCAGCCAGGCCGGCACGCACGAGTTGCGCATCATTCCGAGTTCCGACCTGCTGGGCGAATTCGCCCGCCGGACGATGCAGCCGATGATGGCCGTCTGGCCCATCTATCCGAGTCTGGGCGAGAGCCTCTGGCGGCGGATCAAACTGCCGGGGCAAGGCCCGCGCGGGATTGCCGTCGTCGGGTCCCACGTCTACATCGCGGAGTACTTCAGCGACGCCCTGGCCGTGGTCGACGTGGGGGCGGCCGCCGCCGGCTCCCCCGGCGCCGTCGACACGATCACTCTGGGCGACACGCCGGAGCTGACGATGCAGCGGCGCGGCGAACTGCTGTTCCACGACGCGACGATCTGCTACCAGCAATGGCAAAGCTGCGCCAGCTGCCACCCGGAAGGCCGCGTGGACAGCTTGAACTGGGACCTGATGAACGACGGCGTCGGCAATCCGAAGAACACCAAGAGCATGTTGCTGTCCCACCGGACGCCGCCGTCGATGGCGGCCGGGGTGCGGATGTCCGCCGAGGAGGCCGTCCGCTCCGGCATCAGTCACGTCCTGTTCTCCCAGCGGCCGGAAGACGAGGCGGTGGCCATCGACGAGCACCTCAAATCGCTGCAGCCGGTGCCCAGTCCGCACCTGGTCGACGGCCGGCTGAGCCCGGCGGCCGAGCGCGGCCGGCTGATCTTTCACAGCGACCGCATCGCCTGCCACAAGTGCCACCCCGCGCCGCTGTACACCGATCTGAAGAGGCACAGCGTCGGCACGCGGAGCCCGTACGAGACCGAGGACCGCTTCGACACGCCCACGCTGGTCGAGGTCTGGCGAACCGCCCCCTACCTGCACGACGGCCGCCACACGACGATCAAGGAACTGCTGGCCGAAGGCGAGCACGGCCTGAAAGGCCGGCTGGAGGCGTTGAGCCGCCAAGAACTCGACGACCTGGTCGAGTTCGTGCTGTCGCTGTGACCGCGCCGTTCACGCCTGCCGGAATCAGGCCGGATGCCGTTGCTTACTCTTCGCTGCGGTCCCCTTCGCCCATCGTTCGGTTCGCCGCTTGTTTCATCCCTGCGGGCATCACCTCGATCGTGAAATCGTTTTCGCCGTCGTCTTTCACTTCCACGATCATCTCGCCCGCCAGCACGTACTGCGGCTTCTGTTGTACCTGCCGTCGCGGGGCCGGTTCGACGTCTGGGGCGAGTTCTTCTTCTTCCTCTTCCTCATCCTCATCCTCCGGCCCGGCGTATTCGACCCTGTGCTTGCCGACGGCCGCGCCGTCGGACGGGTCGTACGTCGTCAGCACAAAGGTCCCATCCGGGCCCACGGTGCCTCTTGCGGGTCTGCCGCCCTCGCCGCCGCCTTCACCAAGGGGTATCAACGCCACCGTCCCCCCGGTGACCGGTTGACCGTTGCACACCACCTTTCCCTTGGCGGGTGCGAGGGAAGCCTTCCCCCCACCGCACCCCGACAGAAACGGCAAGAGGGCGAAAGCGAGAACAAGAACAGGGATCGGAAGCTGAGCGGGAACCGAGCTTCTTGACATAGTATTCTCCGGACCGAAAGAGGGTTGCGTTGCCTTCAGCCGAATGGGCGAATCAGTACTTGCCGACAGCTTCCCCTTTATCGCGAGTGCCCAAGGCCATGTAGGTCGTCATGTCAATGCTATCGGAGATAAAACGGGTCGAGCCATCCACCAACAGGAATTGGGCACCACCAGGATGGTAGCTGCCGGTGTACTCGCCGTTATTGGAGTAAACCCCAGGCGAAGACTGGTGGTTGGCGTTGATGGGATCGTTGGACTCCATTCCAACCAGGTACTCGGTAATGTCCGTCGGGGGGTTGTTGTCGCTGTCTTCAGCGAAGCAGTATTTTCGGTCGCTTCCGGGCAGATCGGTCCCGTCCTTAAAATCGTCTTGAACCTCGGCCACGATGAACGTATTCGTCGTGCCATCGGTCACGTCTGCCATCCGGACCTCGCTGTTCATGAAGAACATGCCGTTGCCTTTATAGCCGACATCAGTCGCCTGATCGAGCTGATCGTCGTTGAACACTGTGGTTCCGCAGACGCCGTTGTAGGTACATATCTGATATCCGTACTTTCCACTCCCCGTATTGATACTCCCCCGAGGATGGGACGGGCACTGAAATACGGTCAATACCGTATCGCGTCCGGCGAGCCGTTGTTTCGCTGAGGTATGAGTGCCACTGTCGGTTCCCATGACATCGCTGACTTGGTCGTAGAGCGTGCCCTGTTCCAGTTGCGGCAGAATCCGAGCGTGCCATGTCCAGCCGTCGCCGTACAGCGGTGTCGAGCTAAGGTTTCGCACGACATTCGCCATCGGGAATTTCTGGTATGTGTCGTGGTAGTTTTGGAGCGCCAGACCAATCTGCTTCAAATTGTTGATGCACTGCGTGCGGCGAGCTGCCTCGCGCGCCGCCTGGATGGCCGGCAACAGCAAGGCCACAAGAATTCCAATGATGGCGATTACCACCAGCAACTCAACGAGCGTGAAAGCGCTCCGAGACCGAATTCGCTTCATGGCAGGTCCTCCTCCCGACGACTGCGACAAGTCACGACAAGAAACGGAAACATTGGCATCCTACCTAAGAGGTTAGCCCGTTGCGTCTGACGGATCAACCGCGCGGCGGCCAAAATCAGTAAGAAAATCGCCAGAATTCTGTCCCTGCTGGGGACCCAGCGTAATTCGCCTCTAATGAAGCAACGCCACGCCACCCGACACCCAGAATCGCGTTTCCGCTCAGGCAAAGAAATCGGACGACGCCGCCCCGGCAGCGTTTCCGGGGGCGGGGCCCTGGGCAAAACCCCGCGGGCGCTCGCGGGCCCCGTTTCGAATGCGAGACGCCAGCTATTCCAGCCGCAGCAGAAACGCTTGATCGCAGCGCGGCAGGAGTTGGTCGGAGTCGTCGGGCTCGAAACCGTACTTGCGGTACAGGGCAATCGCTTCGGTCAGCACCGAGTTGGTCTCCAGCCACACCTCCCGGAAGCCGCCGCGGCGGGCCGCCGACAGCAGGTTTTCCAGCAGCCGCTTGCCCAAACCAAGGCCCCGCGCGGGGCGCTCCAGGTACATCTTGCACAGTTCCGCCCGATGCTGGCTCAGCGGGTACAGACCCGCGCACCCCCAGACCCGGCCCGTGCCGTCTTCCACGACCTCGAAGTGTCCGCCACGGCCAAAGTAGCCGAGTTCGATGTCGTCCAAGTCTGGATCGTTCGCGCCGATTTCGGACAGCACTCCGTACTCCAAACGCACCGCGTGGAGCACGGATCGGATGGCCGGGATGTCGGCATTGGTCGCCCGTCGGATGGCGAAACCGGATAAGGGGTTTGCAAACGATTCAGACTGCATGAGATTGTGTCCTCGGCAACAAAAGGGGCGGACGTACAGATTACCGTGTTCGGGTTCTGCGCGTCCAACACAATTTCGCGCGCTATGCCTACGGCGTCCGCGGCGACAAGCCGACGTTCACGGTGCCAACGCTGCCGCCGCGGCGGAATTCGACGCTGATCGCCGCGCCGGCGTCCTTTTCGGCGACGGCTTGCGCCACGTCGCCCAGCACGTGCACAGGCTTTCCGTCGATACGGACGACGAGGTCACCGGGTTGCAGGCCGGCCCCGGCGGCTGGCGAGCCGGCGGCGACCGCGCGGATCTTGAGGCCCGCGGGCGAGGTCGTCAGCGTCGCTCCCGTCACGGGCGCACTGCCCCGCAGCCAGCGGCCCCAGACCTCGCCGTTTCTCAGGCGGCCGACGAAACCCCAGGCGTTGGCTAGCTGGCTGAAAACCGCGCCGCCGAAGCCACTGCGCTGTGTCTGGACGCCCACCAGCTCGCCGGAGCGGTTCAGCAGGCCGCCGCCGGCTGTCCACTCCGGCGGATCCACGTCGGTCCAGAGTTGGGGGCCGACCAGTCGCCGCACGCGGGCCATCGCCACATCCGCCGTGGCGGCGGGGTCCGCCTTGGGACTCCGCGTCGCGGCAGCGTAGAAGTCATCGGGATTCAATTGCGAAAAGCCCTCGATCTCGACCGCCGGAAACGGACCTGGAGCGGTGATCTTGACCGCGCCCAAATCCAACTCGCGGCAGACGCCTTTGGTCTGGGCGTCGACCGTCCGCCCATCGGGCAGCGTGACTTTGGCGTTCCGGTTCGGCGCGATGACCAGATGTCCGGCCGTCAAGATGTCGCCTTCGCCGCTGATGATCGTGCCCGTACCGACGCGTCCGTCGCCCAAGTCGATGACCACCGTGGACGGCAAGGCCCGTTCTTTGACCGCGGCGAGGGTGGTCCGGTTCGCCTCCTCGGCCGCCGCATCCGCGCCAGACCGCGGGGGCAGGAAGCGGAAGTCGTCCACCGTCCGCGCCAGGTAGATCTGATCGAACAGGACGCATTCCCCGTCGGGTGCAGACAGCGTGATCCCCTCAACATCCAACGGGCCGAAATCCGCGAACAGATCGCGCGTGATCACCGTCCACTGATCGGGCAGCGCGCCGTCCTGGACTCGTCGCGTCTGCGGGAAACACGGTGGGCCCTGCCCGGCGTCGTAGCGGGCCGGCCGGTCTTGACTTTGGCGATGATTCAGTTGCAGGCAGATCCGCCCCGCGCCTTTCTTGCGGAAGGCGAAGCGCAGGAAGCGAAACTCGCCCCACGCCGGCCGCTCGCGGATCGCCGGCGACGGCGACAAGCGGTGGGCGTACAGCGGACCGACCGGCAATTTCACGGCCCGAGTCCCCGCTTGCCGGTCGTCCGCGACCAGCGTCGCGGACGGGAGCGGGGCGGGGGGCGAGGCAGTAGCCGGAACGACAGTAGCCGGAGCAACTGCAGCCGGAGCAACTGCAGCCGGAGCAGCAGCGGCCGGAGCGGGCGCGTCCGGCGCGGAGGCGGGCGGCGGAGTCACGGCGGCCGGCTCCGGCACGCTGGCGACGAAAGCGCCGTCGTCCTCAAACAGCGGGTGAATCATCGGCAGACGCTCGCGGAACACGATGCCCTGCCAGCAGACGGGCGTTTCCTGTTCGCCGGGGATCTGCCGGATCTCGGCCTCGACTTCTCGCGGACCGGCGCTCAGGTAATCCTGCACGGGCACGACCAGCGGAGCGACTTCGTTCCGCCACTTGTCGCTGAACGGGATCTCCTGTTCGAAAGCCAGTTCGCCGTCCAGCAAGATTTGCACCCGCGGACGGCCTTGCTGCGCCCGGTCCTGGCCGACGGACAGCAACAGCCAGCGGTCCCGCGGAGCGAGCGTCAGCCGGCGGCTGAGTGCCAGCGGTTCCTTGCCGGCGCTGACGCCGCGCACGAACGTCGCCGGGCGGGCGGGAAATTCGCGCAACAGGCTGGGCCATGTGGCGTTCGGTCCCACCACAACGTTCCAGCCTTCCCAGGCGGGGACCTGCCGCGGCAAGCTGCGGCGGATCTCCTCTTTCAGCCGGTCCGGATTCAACTCCAGCACCGGCTCCAGCCAATCGGCGCAGTCACGGATGTCGAACGGATCGGCGCCCGGAGGACGCTTTTCGTGCGCCGGATCGACCTCCAGCACCAGTTGGCCGGGCGCTTCCGGCTTGACGGACAAGCCGATGCGCCCGGCGCCTTGCACCGTCTTCGACCCCACCAGCACGGGACTTTCGTAGATCGGCGGCGACGACGGATCGCCCGCGCGGATCCGGCCTTGGATGCTGCCGCCGTCGCCCACGGTGCGATCCAAGCCCAATTCGGCACGCACGGCGACGGCCAGCGGCGTCAGCGGAAACTGCAGCTGGTTGAAGGCGTGAACGCCAAAGCCCCAACCGAATTCGCGGCCCCCGCTGTGCAGCGTTCCGCCTAGGACGCTGCGGTTGACACGCGGTGGCCAAGCGGACGCGGCCGCGCCGGCCCTTCCTCCCGCGTCCGCGGGCGGGATACGGGTCAGCGGTACGTCCTGCGGTGCGAACATACGGCGGAACGCGACATTCACGGCCGGAACGTAGATCACGTCCAGCGACCAGGCGGGCTGTACGCCGTGCGCCCAGTTCCGCCAGTGTTCGGCGCCGCCCCAGGTGAAGACCTTCAGACGATCCAGGGACGAAGTAGCCACCAGTCCGTCGTCCGTCTCCAACTGCATCAGCCGCGTGTCCGGATTGGGGCAGGAGACGGCCAATTCGTCGACATAGTCCTGCCAGAAGTCGCGTGTCGGCAAGTGCAGTTCCGCGATGTCCGCCAACAGCAGGCGCCGCGTGCCCGCCGCCAGCAGGAGCAACACCTGCTCGCCGTCAAGCCGCGCCGACCGGAACGCGAGCGAACTGCCGTCCAGCAGGAACACCGTGCCGGGCCGGTAGCGGTCCGATGAACGCCGCTGCCAGACCACGCGGCGCACGAACCTGGCCACGACCCGGATGACCGGCTCGTCCAACGACCGCGGCGGACGCAGCGGCGTCGCGGGACGCACCAGCCAATGCGGGAAGTCCTGCTCTGGCGAGTTCTGGGCCTGCCCGCGGTACTCCAACGCCACTCCCGGCAACCGGTCGCCGGAAAAGAGTTCGACAAACGCTTCCGGCTCGCGGGCGGGGTTGAGTTGCCGGTCGCGTAGCCACAGCATCGGATTGGCAGGTTCCAGCAACGGCCGGCCGTCCAGCGTGGGAATCGCGTCCTCCTTGTGCCAGTTGGCCAGCACTTCGCCTTCGACCAGCGAACCGTCCCACAGCTTGGCCACGAACCGCGGCGGGCGCTTCGCCTCGGATCCGGCCGATAGCAACAGCAGAAGCAGGAGGGAAACGAGCAGGGGGCGTGTCATGGTCGTGCGGATACCGGACCGGTTCGTCGATGGTTGGTGATTTCGTTTCTCTCTGCGGCCTTCGCGTCTCCGCGGTGTTCTCGTTCGTCGTCTACGGTCGCGGGCCATAGTGCGGCAGCACTTGGCCGGCCTCGTACGCGCCCAGGTCCGGCGCGGCGCCGGCGAAGCCGTCGTTGACGTTGGGCAGGCCGACGCCCGCGTCGGTCGCATTGCCCTGCGGCGACAGCCGCAAATCGGTTTCGCTGCACGGATACTCCCTTTACTCCTTCGCCGTGTCGTCCGGCAAGGCAATGCACAGATCGAACGGCTCGTACTTCACGAAATCCAGCGCCTGCACCTCCGAGATCCCCACGATGCGTTCAGGCGAGACCTTGAACCGCACGTAGCGGGCTTGGACGGTCGCGTTCAAGTAGTGGTATTTCGCGATGTGCCCCGGTTCTGTCTTGCCGCCGGACGCCGCACAGGCCCCTTCCCGGCCGATGTCCTCGACGCCCGTGATGCTCTGGACCATGCTCGGCAGATCGTAGTAATCCGGGCTGGCATCGGTCACGACCTTGACGTTGCAGACCTGCGCGGCGGCGCTGTCCGGCAGCAGCCACGCCGCCTCGGGGGCCGTCAGGACGAGTGCCGTCAGCAGCAGCGAAGGAACGGAACCGAATCGCATCGGCGAACCTCTGGGGGCGGGCGAAACACTACCCGAATCAACTCGCAACATGGTACTCTATACGTAGTCGCTTGGCTACGATGACGCCGGCCAGGAGGGAGGTCTGTATGCACGAAACGATTCAAGTCAGCACGACCGCGGGGACGAAAGCCGACGCCGAGCGAATTGCCGCTGCGCTGGTCGAGCGGCGGTTGGCGGCTTGCGTCCAGGTGGGCGGTCCGATCGGCAGCTGTTACCGTTGGCAGGGCAAGATCGAAACCGCCGAAGAATGGCTGTGTACCGCCAAGACGACCCGCGAAGCCTACGATCAGGTGGAACAGGCGATTCGTGAGCTGCACCCGTACGAGGAGCCGGAGATCATCGCCGTGCCGATCGTCGCCGGCAGTCCCGGTTACTTGGCATGGCTCCGCGAGCAAGTCGGCGAAGAATAGTCCGCCGCGTTCCCAGCCGGGGTGCGGCAATCTGCAAGGCTGGTGACCCTGGAATGATCGACATCCGCTGTTGGCAAGGCCGAGTTCCGGCTAGAATGGGCGGGAGGAAGTACGAGGCAGAGGGATCGTGCCGCGCTCACAACCAAATAGGAAGCCAGCGATGTCCAACGTCTTTCGCAACATCCCGTCGGTGAACGAACTCCTGGATAGTCCTCCCTTGCGGCAACTGGTCGAACGGGCGAACCGCAACGCCGTCGTCTCCGGCGTCCGGCGGTTCTTGGATAATTTGCGCAACGACATCCAGACGGCTGCGGCCGACATCAAGGTCCCTCATCCCAGCGAGTTGGCGGAACGGATCGCGCAGTGGATTGTGACCGAGGAGATGCCGAATCTGCGGCCGGTCATCAACGCCACGGGAATCCTGTTGCACACGGGACTCGGCCGCGCGCCGCTGGCGGAGTCGGCCCTGCAAGCGATTGCGGACGTGGCCCGCGGCTACGCCAGCCTGGAAGTGGACGTGCCCACGGGCGAACGGTCGCAGCGCGTGCGGGACGCCGAGGCGATGTTGAAGAGGATCACCGGCGCCGAGGCGGCGGCGGTGGTCAACAACAACGCCGGGGCGACCTTGTTGACGCTCGCCGCCCTGGCCGCGGGCCGGGAAGTGGTCGTCTCCCGCGGACAATTGGTCGAAATTGGCGGCAGCTACCGGCTGCCGGAGGTGATGGAAGCCAGCGGCGCGAAGCTCCGCGAAGTGGGGACCACGAACAAGACGCGGATCGACGATTATCGGGCCGCGATCGGCTCCGACACGGGGGCCTTGATGCGGGTCCACGCGAGCAACTACGCCATTGTGGGCTTCACGGAGCAGGCCTCGTTGGCCGAGTTGGTCGCCCTGGGCGCCAGGCATCACCTGCCGGTGATCGACGACATCGGTTCGGGGGCCCTGGAAGACCTGAGTTGCTACGGCGTCAGCGGCGAGCCGGTGGTGGGGGACAGTCTGCGAGCCGGGGCCGACGTGGTGCTGTTCAGTGGCGACAAACTGCTGGGCGGCCCCCAGTGCGGGATCATTCTGGGACGCAAAGAGCTGATCAAGCAGATCGTACAGCACCCGCTTACGCGGGCCCTGCGGGTGGACAAACTGACGCTCGCGGCGCTGCTGGAGACATTGCGGCTGCACCAGGACCGCGAGGCGGCTGAGCGGTCCCTGCCGCTGCTGTCGCTGTTGTCGACCTCCGTGGCCAATCTGCAACAGCGGGCCCAGCGGCTGGCGCCCCAATTGGCCGCTTGTCCGGCCCTCAAGTCGGCCGAGGCGGTCGAATCGCAGGGCTACTTGGGCGGAGGCAGCGTCCCGTCGCAGAGTCTGCCCGGTTGGGCCGTGGCGCTGCAGCCAGCCCGAGGGAGTGTGGACGAACTGGCCCAAGCCTTGCGGACCGGGGCTCCGGCGGTGTTTGGCCGTATCCGCAAGGACCGGTTACTGTTGGATTTGCGGGCCGTGTTCCCGCGGGAGGACATGCGGATCGTGGAAGCCGTCCAGCAAATTCAGACGCGTGCGTCCGGAGATGCCGTGACGACTCCCATCAGCGGGGAAGGATCGTAGGCGACCCCTTGCAACAGCCGACGAAAACGGGAAACTATCAAGCAAGGCGGCCCTCAGTCTCGTTGCCGCTGCGATTTCTCGAAACGAAACTCCGTCTGATTCAGGAAAGGGACCTACTCATGGCCGTTCTCGTTACCCAACCCGCGCCGAATTTCAAGGCGAATGCTGTCATGCCGGATGGCTCGTTCAAGCAGGTTAGCTTGTCGGACTATAAGGGCAAGTATGTCGTGTTGTTTTTCTACCCGCTGGACTTCACGTTCGTGTGCCCGACGGAAATTATCGCCTTTTCGGACAAGGCTGCCGAATTCGAAAAGCTAGGAGTCCAGTTGTTGGGGGTTTCCGTGGACAGCCACTACACGCACTTGGCTTGGCGGAACACCCCGCGAAACCAAGGAGGCTTGGGACAGATCGATTACCCATTGGTCGCAGATATGAACAAGGAGATCAGTAAGTCCTACGACGTGCTATTGGAAGGCGGAATTGCCCTGCGAGGTCTGTTCTTGATCGACAAGAACGGTGTCGTGCGGCACCAAGTGGTCAACGATTTGCCGCTGGGGCGGAGCGTGGACGAAGCGCTGCGGATGGTTCAGGCGCTGCAGTTCAACGAGACCAACGGCGAAGTCTGCCCGGCCAACTGGCACCAGGGGGCGCGGACGATCAAGCCGACGGTGACGGAGAGCAAAGCGTTCTTCAGCGCGGAGTACGGCAAGAAGTAAGTTCCTCTTGCGGGACCAGGGCATTCGGGCAGTCGGCCCACGATCAGGTCAGGCCTCGGAACACGAAGCTTGACCTGATTTTGTTTCGCAAGCGGGCACAAAATTCCTTCTGAACAGGAGTACGAAACGCCTGTTCCGCGTGGTAGACTCAGGAGAGTTGCAGCTTAGGACCGCCGAATCAATCACGGTCGCATCGTCGCCTTTCGCTCCGCGGAAGGGCGTTCTTTCGCAAAGCGAAAGACGACACTTGTTTCCTTGCCGGTTCTGAGCAACTTGGCGTCGTCCTTTTGCGGGGGTTTGGCACTGTGGCAACTGTGCTTATCGTCGATGACAACCCGATCGATCGCAGATTGGCGGCGGGGGTCGTAGAGAAGGTCGGGATGGCGACCTGTTTTGCCAAGCATGGTAAAGAAGCACTGGAGATCATCGCCCGCGAACCGCCCGACGTCGTGCTGACGGATCTGCTGATGCCGGAGATGGACGGGCTGGAACTGGTCGAGAGGATCAAGAAGGATTACTCGACCACCCCGGTCATCCTGATGACGGCGCACGGCAGCGAGGAGGTTGCCGTCAAGGCGCTTCACACCGGTGCTGCGAACTACGTGCCCAAGGCGAACTTGACGCGCGACCTGGTGCATACGATCCGCGAAGTGCTGGTGGCGGCCAGCATGAAGCGGGACGAGCAGCGGGCCCTGGCCTGCCTGGACGTGGCGGACCTGCAGTTCGTCTTGGGCGTTCAAGCCGGCGATCACGAACCGCTGGTCGGTTACCTGCAGGAGCAGTTGCGCGTCTGGAAGCTGTGCGGCGATGCCGATCTGATCCGGATCGGGACGGCGTTGCACGAAGCCTTTGTGAACGCCGTCGAGCACGGCAACTTGGAACTTCACTCCGATCTGCGCAACGACCCGAACGGGGCCTATCAGCGATTAGGCAATCAGCGGCGGCGGCAGAAGCCGTATTGCGAGCGAAAGGTATGGGTCCACGCGAATCTGACGCGCGAGGCGGTTCGGATCACCATTCGCGACCAGGGACCGGGCTTCGATCCCAGCCGTCTGCCCGATCCCACCGTTCCCGAAAACATCGGCAAGATCAGCGGCCGCGGCTTGTTGCTGATCCGGACCTTTATGGACGATGTCCGGTTTAACGAGACCGGGAACGAGATTACGTTGATCAAGAAGAAGGCGACCTAGATCCCCCGCCGGGGCACGAGAAACGGCAATTCGCTCGGCGTTTCGCAGATGGTGCAACGCGCATGAAGAGTCCTGCGGCGACGACACTGCTGGTGACGCTCTTGGCTGCCGCAGCAGTGGGGGCCGATTTGGTCTCCGGCGGGTCGCTGGCGGGAGCGGGGCTGTACGCGGCCGCCGTGCTGCTTTCTTCGTTCCTGCCGCATCGCCGGTTCATCCTGCTCGCCGCCGGCGCCTGTTCCGCCCTGGTCCTGCTCGCCGCCATCGTACAGCTGCAGCTGTTAGAGGTTCCGCCGTCGTGGCAGGCGCTATTCAACCGCGGAGTGACGTTGGCCGTGGTTTGGCTCGTGGCCTGGCTGAGCGAAGCGGTTCCTCGGCTCCGCGGTCAAGTGGCCGGGACCCAGGCGCAACTGGCCGACGCGCAGCGCGTGAGGACGCTCGCCGAAGCGCGGGTGGCGGAGGCGGAGCAACAGTGTGCGGCGACCGAACAACGGCTGACGCTGGCGGGGCGGGAACTGGCGGCGACGGCCGAGAAGCTGGCGGACGCCGAGAGGCGGCTGGAACAGCAGGCGAAGCAGTCCACAACGGACCTGGCACAGGCCAACGTGGAATTGCAGTCGCAGATCGCCCAGCGGCACCGCACGGAACGGACGTTGCGCGACTGGCAGGCCCAATACATCTCGCTGATCGATAGCTTGCCCGTTCACGTGATCCGCAAAGACCGCGAAGGCCGTTTTACGTTTGCCAGCCGCTCGTTCTGCGACCTGGTGGGCAAACCCCTGGAAGAAATCCGCGGCAAGACGGACCTGGACTTGTACGACCGGAAACTGGCGGAAAAGTACCGCCAGGACGATCAGCGGGTGATGGAGTCGAAGGCCACGTTCGATGCCGTGGAAGCCCACGATCCGCCCCACGGGGGACGGATCTATGTCCAGGTCATCAAGAGTCCCATCCTGGACTCGAAGGGTAACGTCATCGGCGTGCAGATCCTCTTCTGGGACGTCACCGCCCGGGAGATGGCCGAGATCGAACTCCGCCAGAGCGAAACCCGCAAGCGGGCGATCTTCGAGGCGGCCATGGACTGCATCATCTTCACGGACGAAGCAGGCAAGATCGTCGAACTCAACCGCGCCGCCGAGGTGACCTTCGGCTCGCTGCGGCAGGAAGTGATCGGCCGCGACTTGACCGATGTCTTCGTTCCGGCGGAACTCCGCGATCGGCACCGCCAGAATCTGGAACGCTACCTGGGCGCCGGCGAACTGGGCTCGATGCTCGGCCGCCGCCTCGAGACCGCGATGATCCGCAAGAACGGCGAGCAGTTCCAGGCGGAGATGACCACGCAGCCCATTCCCCTGGCTCAAGGCATGGCCGGCTTCGCCGTCTTCGTGCGGGACATCACGCTCATGAAGCGGGCCGAAGCGGAACTGGTGCGTGCCAAGGAAGCGGCGGAAAGCGCCAACCGCGCCAAGGGCGCGTTCCTGGCCAACATGAGCCACGAGATCCGGACCCCCATGAACGCCATCATCGGGATGACGGAATTGGTGCTGGAATCGGAACTCGACAGCGAGCAGCGGGATTACCTGCAGACCGTGTTGGAGTCCAGCAACGCGCTGCTGGGCCTGTTGAACGACGTGCTCGACTTCTCCAAGATCGAATCCGGCAAAGTCGATCTGGAAACCATCGATTTCAGCCTGCGGCAAGTTGTCGAGGAGAGCCTTCGGACGGTCCTGTACAGCGCCAGGCAAAAGAGCCTGGCTTTGAGCTGCGAGATCTCGCCCGATACGCACGACTGGTTCACCGGCGATCCGCTGCGGTTGCGGCAGGTGCTGGTTAACCTGCTCAGCAACGCCGTCAAATTCACCGACCGGGGAAACGTCTGCGTCGGCGTCCAGACCGTCTCGACGATCGAGCACACGGCCGTGCTGAGGTTCGAAGTGACGGACACGGGGATCGGCATCCCGGCGAACAAGTGCCAGAAGATCTTCGAGGAGTTCGAGCAGGCCGACAGCTCCACGAAACGGCGCTTCGGCGGCACGGGGCTCGGTCTGGCCATTTGCTCGCGGTTGGTCCAGCTGATGCAGGGCGAGATCGGTGTTCAGAGCGCGGAAGGCCAGGGCAGCACGTTCCACTTCACGGTCACCCTCGGCCTGTCGTCCACGCGCCCCCGCGCCAGCGAGACGTTCGGCGCTGGGCCCTCGTTCGTGACCGCGTCCGGCGCGGTCAGCGGCCCGGCCGGCGCACAACCGGGCCTGCGGATCCTGCTGGCCGAAGACAGTCCGGTCAATCAGAAGCTGGCCATCGGCTTGCTCACCAAGCGCGGCCATCACGTCGTGTTGGCCAACAACGGCAAGGAAGCTTACGAGACGTTCTTCGCGCAGGAGTTCGACTTGGTCCTGATGGACGTCCAGATGCCGGAAATGGACGGCTTCGAGGCGACCCTGGCGATCCGCGCCCGGGAACGCGATTCCCATGTGCCGATCATCGCCATGACGGCGCGGGTGATGAAGGGCGACGAGCAGCGCTGCTTGGAAGCCGGCATGGACGCCTACATCGCCAAGCCGATCCGCGCCCAAGCCCTGTTTGAACTCGTCAATCGCTACGCCCGCCCCCCGCAGCCGGCGGAGGCCCCCGGCAGCTGATCTAGGCCGGGCGACGCCGGTCCGCGTTCACCGTTTCGGCCGGCCCATCCCTTCAAACACGCAATCGCCTCCTTCCCATAACGGGCGGTTCTATGATAGAATTCCGACTCGAGGTTTCGGGGTGCCTCAGTTGATCTAGCAGGTGCATCATGAACGGCCAAGACAGGACGCGGGAGCAACTGATCGAGGAACTGGGCCAGTTGCGCGGGATGGTTGCCGAACTACGGCGGGAGAACGACAGGTGCAAGTCGGAGGGTCAGTCCCTTCAGTCGGCGCTGCAGGAGAGCGAGCGCCGATTCAAAGCCCTGCTCTACAACCTGCCCGAAAAAGTGTTTCACAAGGACCGGGAATCGGTCTACGTGTCGTGCAACCGGAATTATGCCGCGGATTGCGGCCTGGTACCGGAACAGATGGTGGGCAAGAACGACTATGACTTCTTTCCCCGGGAAACCGCCGGCAAGTACCGTGCGGACGACCAACGGCTCATGGCGTCCGGAGCGACCGAGGAGATCGAAGAAAGCTATTACACACGGACGGGAGAGGAACGTCTGATCCGCACGGTCAAGGCCCCCCTGCGGGACGAACAGGGTCAAGTCACGGGCATCTTGGGGATCTTCTCCGACATCACGGAGCGAAAACGAGCGGAGGAGACGTTACAGAAGGCCCGCGACGAGCTTGAGCGACGGGTTGAAGAACGGACTGCGGAGCTGACCGAAGCCAACCGACAACTTCAGGGTGAAATCGAGGAACGCGAGCGGATCGAGGCGGCCTTGCGGCAGAGCGAAGAACGGTACGCGTTGGCTGCCCGAGGATCAGGTGCTGGCATTTGGGATTGGGATCTTCGCACGGGCAAGGTCTACTACTCGCCCCGCTGGAAGATGCTCTTCGGCGACGACGAGAACGAAATCGGCGACGGCTTTGAGGATTGGGCCAGCCGTCTTCATCCGGATGAGCGTGAGTCGATTATCAAGCGCCAAGCAGACTTCTTGGCAGGCACGTCTCTGACTGCCACAGCGGAGTACCGTCTGCGGCATAAGGATGGCTCCTACCGATGGATCATCGCACACGTCCTCGTCGTCCGTGACGCAGAAGGGCGAGCATGTCGGCTCGTCGGTTCCCATGGCGACATTACGGATCGCAAATCAGCGGAAGAAGCCCTCCGAGCAAGCGAAGAGCGGTTCGAGTTGGTTGTCCGAGGATCAGGAGTCGGCATCTGGGATTGGGACATCCGAACTGGAAAAGTGTACTACTCGCCCCGCTGGAAAATGCTGTTTGGCTACGAGGAAGACCAGATCGGCGACGGGTTTGAGGATTGGGCCAGGCTTCTTCACCCAGATGAGCGTGAGTTGATTATCAAGTTTCAAGAAGACTTCCTCGCGGGCACGTCACCGAGTGTTACTGCAGAGTACCGTCTGCGTCACAAAGACGGCTCTTACCGTTGGATCGCGGCACACGCTGTCGTTGTTCGTGACGAACAAGGAAAAGCGATTCGACTCGTAGGTTCACATGGGGACATTACTGACCGGAAGCAAGCGGAAGAGGCCCTCCGGCAGAGCGAAGCCAGGTACCGGGCCCTGGTCGAATCATCGCCGGACGCGGTGGCGATGTGCGACTTGGAGGGTCGAGTTGCGTTTGCCTCGGAGCGCGCAGCCCAACAGCACGGCGTCCTTGATCCCAAGGAATTGCTTGGCCGCCCAGCCGCGGATTTGGTGGTCCAGGAAGATCGAGAGAGGTTCAGAGCGAATACCCTGCGCTTGATCGAAGAAGGAATCCGGAGGAACGACCAGTACACGGGGCTGCGCCGGGACGGGACGCCCTTCGCTGCGGAAGTCTCCTCGGCAATCATCCGGGATGCTGCCGGAAACCCGCAAGCCTTGATGGGCGTCTACCGGGACATCACCGAGCGGAAGCAGGCGGAAGAAGCACTCCGCGAAAGCAAGGAACGGCTGCAAATGGCGCTGGAGGTCAGCCGGTCCTTTGCGTTCGAGTGGGATGTCGCCAGCGATCGAGTGTTGCGTTCCGATAACTGCTCCCGCATCCTCGGATTGTCTCCCAGCGAGGCTCCGTACGACACGGGACAACGGTTCTTTCAGCGCATTCAGGACAGCGATCGTGATCGCTTTGTGCGGATGTTGAGCGAACTGAAACCGTCCGCACGGGCCTACCATACCGAATACCGGGTGACACGTGGCGATGGCGCCACCGTGGTCTTGGAGGAGTCGGCATGCGGGTTCTTCGACGACCATGATATGCTCTGCCGCCTGGTCGGGGTCACCACGGATATCACGGATCGCAAGAAGGCCGAAGCTGCGCTGCGCGCGAATTACGCGGAATTGTTTGCGGCCGCGGAAATTCAGGACCGTCTGTTGCCGCATGAAGCGCCGCGGGTGCCGGGATTCGACATCGCGGGCCAGTGCTTTCCCGCCGAAGCCGCCGCCGGTGACCACTTCGATTTCCTGCAGACGCCGGATGGATCACTGCTGTTGGTGATGGGAGACGTCAGCGGCCACGGCATTGGACCGGCCATCGTGGCGGCCGATTTCTGCGCCCGGCTGCGGATGTTGGCGGAGACTCCGTGCGAGCTGCCGGAACTGGCGGCGAGGGTGAATGCCGGTCTGTACCGGGAAACCGAGGGCGAGGTTTTCGTGACCGCCTTTTTGGGACGCTTGGAGCCCCAATCCCGGACCCTGACTTATGTGAACGCGGGCCATCCTTCCGCCCTCGTCCTCAACGCGGCGGGCGAGATCAAGGCCTGTCTCGCCAGCAGTGGCATTCCGTTCGCGATCATGCCGGCGGCTCCACTCCTCGCCAATCAGTCCGTCGAGCTGACGGACGGTGACCTTCTCTTCATCTACACCGACGGACTCGCGGAGGTTCGCCGCCAGGGCGAACCGCTGTTCGGCATCGAGCGGGCCCTGGAGATCGTGCGGGCCAATCTGGACCGGTCGGCCGACGAGATCATCGAGACGCTGCACCGCGCAGCGTACCACTATGCCGGGGCGGAAAAGCCCCAAGACGATATTACCGTCATCGTCGTCAAGGTCCTGCCGCGTACGCCGGACTTGTCGTCAGACCTGCGACAACGCGGAGACGCCTCAACACGACCGCCGGCTTACCGAAAACGGCGCCGCCGGCGGAACATCATCGGCGCTGCCCATTTCAGCGCCGAGCAGTGCGATGACACCACCATCGTTCGCCTCGTGGACACGAGTCGTTTCCACACGGACCAATACGCCCAGCTCCAGCAGGATCTGGAGGACTTCGTGGAACGTCAGCAGCCCCGGAAACTGCTCGTGGATCTCGGCAACATCGAATACGGGTCCAGCGCATTGATCAGCGTCTTGCTGATCGCCCAGAAGCGCGTCGAGGCCGGATCGGGAGGGATGAAGCTGTTCGGGACGCGCGAAGTCGTGCTGGAAGCGCTGCAATGCCTCAAGCTGACCGGCACCATGTTCTCCGTGTACGTTGACGAAACGGCCGCCAAGAACGCGTTCTGAGTGGAAAAACGCCCCAGGCGCGAGTCTCAACCGTCCGCGGCACGCTTCACGTCCAGGCTGCCGACTTGACCACTTCGGAAGAACCAACGCGGGACTCGGCGGGCGGCGACTTCCGTGGCGTAAGCTTCCAGCTTGCGGTAGAGAGCGGGATCGCAAACTGGAAGCTCACGCCACTTGTTGCTCGAACGGTGACCTACTGCCCGTCCGCTGGCTCTCTCCCGGCGCTGGCAGGAGCAGGGACGTATGCATCCGTGCCGATCGCCGACAGTTGGCCTGGACCGCAACGCGTCGGCGGCTCGAAGACGTCAAAACACTTCACCGCCACCTTGCCATTGCCGGCGGTGATCCGTTCCAGGATGTGCGGTCCGTTCGCCAGGGCAGGGATCCAGCATACCCTTTCGTCCGCCGTCAGCAAGCTAGCCGACTGAGCTACCACTCCGCGAACGGCTGGCCTCCCGTCTCGGACCGAATCTGGATGACGCGGCCGCCGATCCCGGCGGGCAGATGGAGCGGCAGGTGCCATTTCCCGCCCTCCTCGGTCAATGCCACCGGCTCTCCCGTCAAGGCATTCGCGGCTGTGTACTCGCCGTCCGGCAGCGCCAATTCGACCGTGCCTGCGCTCGGCCCGAAGAAGCTGACCAGGAAGAGATACAGCTCCCGATCGTCCTTCACTTGAACTGACAGGTCGAAGAGGGCCGGAGCCGTTGCGGCGTTCGTCGAGCCGTCCGTCGCCGCTCCCGCTGCCGAGGGCACGGGCACGAGCCGATAGCGACTGGCGATTCCTGCCTTCTCTTCCAGAAGCGATTTCCACAATCCCAGCGCGTGCGGATCCGGATGGGTCCCCGTGTGACTCCGTCCCAGGTTGGTCAAGCAGGCAACGATCTTGCCTTTTCCGACCGGGACCTCGACCAGACCGGGGTTACCGTAGATGTCTTGCAGCAGGACCGTTCCCTTGCCGGCCTTGAGGTTGACGGGCATCCCCCGGCTCGCCAAGTCCAGTCCCCAGCGTCCCGTCACGGCGAACTCGGGGGACTGGGGATTGGTATCACCGAGCAGCGTTCGGATTTCGCCGGCACAGAGCGTATAGTTGAACAGCCGGAGTTCATCGAGGGCGCCGGCAAAGGGAGCGCCGCCGACGGAGGTCATGCAGCCGACGCGGCCAGGCCAATCGGCGTCCAGCTCAACCGGTCGGAAGGCGCCCGCTCGTTCTTCCAGCTTCTCGCCGTTGACGTACAGAGTCGCCCCCAACCGGCTGTCCCAACTCATCGCCAGGTGCGTCCACCTTCCTTTCGCGAGCGAGGTCGCTTGTTCCATCCGAAACACGGTCAGCGCGGGCGAAGCGACGAGCTTGCCGCCCAGGGCATAGATCACGGCCTGATGGCCGTCAATCTGCGAGTTGCCGCTCCGTTTCATGAAGTCAACAATCACGCGTCCACTCTTGTCTTCGACCGGGTTGAAGTCCGGTTTGACCCAGAGCGCGATCGTGCCCCGCTCGGCCCGCGGACCGAAGAAGGCGGCCGGATTCTCCATGTAAAGGCCGTTGCCATACTGGCCGGGCAGGACCATACCCCCGCCCACCTTGCCCTCGCCGCCGACGGCCTTCTGCGCGGCATCCTGGCGGGTCTTGCCCACCGACTCGCCCAGCGTCGGCTCGGAATCGAACCGGTACCACGCGGATTGCCTGACCGGGCCGGCGTTGCTGTCCAGCAGCAGCCGATTGGGACGATCCTCGTAGCCGCTGAACGTGACTCCCAGTGCGGAACTCAACGTGTCGCCTCCCGGCAGGACGGCATACGGGCGGTAGTGGTCATCGTACAGGCCGACCGGACCATCCAGGATCACGGTTCCGCCCGCGCGGGCGAAGGCGACGATCTTGCCGAGCGACTCGGGCCGAATGACATGGGTCCACGGCACGATCAGCGCCTGCATCCCCGCCAGGCGGTCGAAGCGGTCGTCGTTGATGAAGTCCACCGGAAAGCCCGAACGCACGGTCAGCCAGTACGCACCGTTATGCCCTTGAACGGCCGCTGCGTCCCACGTGTTGCCCGCTGTTTCCAGGTCGCTCGCGCGGGACACGTCATCGCCCATGAACAAGGCGACTCGGGGACGCTCCAGCCTCAACTCCTCAATACCCGGCAGAGCCCGGAAGATCCGGATGTCCCGGCAGAAGCGTTGGAACGACGGATAGCAGGGGTAGGGCTTGCCCTGCTTGTCGAACATGCCGAACACCAGGGGCAGATCTCGCCGCACGCCCTCGTAGTAGTAGTCATAGGTGAAGTAGTCGAGGTTGCCGTAGCCTCGCCCGGTCAGCCACCAGCCCTGAGCCTCGGCCTCCCCCGCGGGCGAATTGTCCTGGACATACAGTTCATTGACCGCCACCGGTTTCCCCTCGGCGTGAAAGACGAAGCGGTTCATGTCGAAGTTGAGGAACAGTTCCGCCGGATAGCCGAGGGTGGTCGGACCGCTACCGGGCAGGTACAGGTCCATGCCGCCGATATCGTTGACGCGCGCGGCCGCAAACAGGTTCTGCGAGTTGAAGTTCGGCCAGCACGGCTGTTCTCCCGCGGGGGGCACGCCCGCCTGATCGCCGTGGTAGCTGTTCTGGAATTCGGCGTACATCCCGATGAGTTTTGAATCCTGCCACTTCCGCCAGGCCATGGCTCGCCCGCGGTCCAGATCGAACAGCGCTCGCCAGCGTTGCGTGTGGTCCGCGGGCAGCGCCAGATCGATACGCATGAGCTTGAGGCTCTCGGCCCGCTCGTCAATGTCCTCGGGACTGCCCAATTGAGCCACGGCCGACCAGTCGGCGTAATTCGTCCCCCAAACGGCGTTCATCGCCGGTACGGAGCCATACTCCTCGCGGAGCCAGGCCCGGAAACCCGCGGTACAGTCCGGGCAGTAGCACACGG
>CAYUFW010000012.1:56654-59209 GCA_964443915.1 uncultured Pirellulaceae bacterium | reverse complement strand
GCGGCGACCTGCCGGGCATTCGCCCGAAAAGCCCGGCGTGGTACGACATGGAAACGCCGGTGGCCAAGGTGGTGGGCGCCGTGGACGCGGCCATCCTGGACCATCACGGTTATCTGGACTCGATGAACGAGTCGCTCGTCGCCACCTTGAGCGCCCGGGTCTGGACGATCTCGGTCTGGGATTCCCACCATCCGACGCCGAGCGTGTGGGAACGCTTGCAGTCCGAACGACTCTATCCTGGTGCGCGCGACATCTTCGCCACCGACGTGCATCCCGACGCACGCGTGGCCATCAAGGACATCGACCGCATGGCCAGCGGCCACGGCCACATCGTCCTGCGCGTCTCGCCCGGCGGTGACGACTATCGCGTGACGATCGTCGACGACACGTCGGAAAGCCACAACGTGATCAAGGTCTGCGGACCGTACCGGTCGCGGTAGCACCGAACGGTTGCCATGACCTAATGCATGGATAATGATCCGGCTTGCCTGTGAGCCGGCGCTTACGGCAAATTAACAGCAGAGACCGAACGAGGAAAAAATTGTGGGGAGGCATCCATGATCACCACGGAATGGCCTGAAGTGACCGATGTCCTGGACCCGGTACGCGTTTGGCCGCCCGAGAAGCGAGTCACCCTTGCCCACCGAATTCTCCAGAGCGTCTCTGACACCGAGCCCACGCCTCGCAAAGCCGGGTACTGGGCCGCTGAGGTAATCGCGGCATTGCAGATGCCGCAACCGGCACCCGACGACGCTATCGTGAAGCGCTGGATCGCTGAGGGACGCCTGGAGAAGTACGGCACATGAAAGTTCTCCTGGATGTGAACATCATGCTTGACGTACTTTTGAACCGAATCTTCACACCCAGCGCAGGACCGTTGAGCTCACCGCCGTTTGTCCGTCACAGACGGCAGCGTGATCGCTTGCGTCTTATCCGCGCCCATTGCCTCTCAGCCATTCTGCCAGCGAGCCGAGGATGGCCATGTTGTCCGGGTGGGATTCAAAGTTCCAGGCTTCATGCATGTCGATGCCGTCGAAGCCGTGCTTTCGAGTTGTCTCGGCCCAGAAGCGGGCACGCGTCCGCAGTGCCGCGGGTTCGCCGGGCAGCCATTCGGAGAACAGGTACAGACGCGTCTTGCCCTGGCAGTAGGATTGATACTCTCGGGCCGCCCAGGCGTAAAGATCCTCACCCGCCCTGCGCTGGATGTCGGGCTTGGCCGTCCAATACGCATGGTCGGGACTCGACATCAGTTCGTAGTCCCCTAGGATACAGGCATCGGCCAGGCGCTCATCGACCATGCGTTTCCAGTGGTTCGTGAACCTGACGACCACGTTGGTGCTGAAGTGGGGATCGACCGCAAACTGGGTGTAACGTCCGATTTGTAGGCCGATCCACAATTGCCTGCCGCGGCCGTGGCAGAGCGTGGCCAGATCGCGGTACAACTGGACCATCGCGTCTCCCTTTAGGTCGTGCCAGGCCGTCCGATCGAAGTCGCCGGCCGTTCGTAGATCCACGCCATACTTCGCCTTGAACTCTTCGACGATCGGCCGGCTGTAACCGAAGAAATCGGCCTCGTGGCGGTTGGGCATGTGGCGGCCATGAGCACTGGTCGAACAGTGAATGCCGTCGGCGCCCAGATCGAGCAACTCCCGGGCCTGCGTCACACGGAATTCCCGGGCCTCCGGCCAGGCATAGTCCATCAAGCCCGGGAAGTACGTCGCACCGTCCTTGCCGACCCATTGGCAGTGCGGATGCTCGTCGAGGAATTTGGAGCGGAAACCGGGGTAGCCGTCATCGAACAGGTCGAGCCACGCGAGCACCTTCATGCCCTGTTCGTGTCCGGCTCGAATGAATACCGCCGGCGGGTTGATGTCACGGATGACTTCCGCGTAACGTTTGTTCCAAGCCGTCCGCTGGCGGATGTAGGCTTCCACGTCGCGGATAAATGACCCTGCTTTGGCGCGGGCGTCGGCAGCATCGAAGCCGAACGGGTACGACAGATCGGTCCGGTAGGGCAGAAGTCCCAGGCAACCGCAGCGGACCAGGAGCGTCTGGCAGCCGTTCTGCTTCAACTGCCTGACGAGCGTGACGATGTCGGCCTCGGTCATCGTGTGGTCGCGGAGCCAGACTTCGTCATTAACGTCGACATCCACGATGAGTTCCGGGACGACGGTCTTCCTCGCCAATGTCGATTCGTCGGCGCCGTGGGACAACGGAAGACGCGACGAGAGCGCCGTTGTTGTGCCGAGGGCCGCCGCGGTGGTCAGCCAATCGCGTCGTGTCAGTCGCAGCTTGTTCAAGGTTGGCCTCCTGTAGTGGCATTGAAGGATTCGTTTGGGCGGCCGGCCCTGTCACCCGACATGGCAGTTTTCCATGCTTCGTCCGGGGGTCAATCGGTACTCGAACTGGAACTGGGTGATCCGAGGCTCCAATTCCGCGATCGTGGTGCGGTCGATCGTTTGCGGTTGCCGCAAGTCGACTTCGAGCCAGCACTGGCGCACCTCGTCGGCGGTTGCCCAGCGCGTCTCGGGGTCGTCGTCGACGGCTTTGTCAGC
>CAYUFW010000012.1:27535-56644 GCA_964443915.1 uncultured Pirellulaceae bacterium | reverse complement strand
GACGGTCAAGTCGGTTCTGGAGCGTACACCGCCGGAACTCTCCGCCGACATCATCGACCGCGGCATCGTCATGACCGGCGGCGGTTCCCAGCTGCACGGGTTTGACAAGCTGCTGGCGCTGCACACCGGCCTTAAGGTGACTTTAGCCGACAAGCCGGAGGAGTGTGTGGCAAGGGGCACCGCGCGCGCGTTCGAGTTTTTGGATAACCTCAACGACGGCTTTGTCAGCCCCGTCGGTTCGAGCTTGCGGATCGTGCCGTAGTAGCTCGGCCATCTCCGCGCGTTGCCAGCGCAGTTGTTGCGGAGACGGAACAGGCATGAGCGGCGCCGGAGGTTCAGCCGCCCGAACGGCCAAGCCGGCCAGGATGACGAGGAGTGTCGGAATCAGTCGATGCATGTTTCACCTCCGCAGCGAATGACTGTTGGAAATCGTGGTGCGTGCTCGGCGCAGGTCTCGCGGATTCCGGAGACCTGCGCTCGAACCGTGTGCGGGGTCGGAGACAACTGCTGTAAACATCTTGGTGATCACGAGGAGTCGGCCGCTTTGCACGGGCGAGGACGACAGTTTTGAAGGATGCGGTACACCGACTCATGCGTTCGTTTGTTCCGCGTCTCCCGTTGGCGGCGAGGGTTCTTCGGCTTCGGCGACTTGATCCAGGTGTCGCTCCAAGTCGATGCCAGCAAGGTCTGCAGCTGCGTGCGCAGTATCGCCACGGAAGGCAGAGCCTCAAAGTATTTCGCGGTCGTCTCCACGTTGAGCATGACGTTCCAGGCGATCAACTCCCGGTGCACGTCGTCGAAGAGTTTTTCGCTGGAGAGTTCTTCGATCTCCCGTTGCTGGGCCTCGGCCACATAAGCTCGGATCACTTGGATGAGGTTGTACAGCAGCAGGCAGAACGCAAACTGGAACAAGCAGGCCTGCGGAGTGGAACCAATCAGTCGCTGCAACCCAAACACTTCGGTGACCTGTTGAAACATGTTTTCGATCCCCCACCGCTCCGCGTACAAGGCCAGCAGGTCAGCCGCCGGATAGACAGCGGCGTCCAAGAGGTCGGTCACCAGGATCAGGTCCTTCTTCCCGCCGTCGGTCACGCCGGGGAGTGTGATCATGCGGACCTCCTGTCGCCGAGGATCCGCGGGACCACCCAGCCAGCCCCATTGCTCCGTATACGCTCGGCCGTTGGCATCGCGACCCGTTCGCACGCGTCGTTCCGGATCCCGGTGAAACTTGTTCTTCGGATGGTAACGCACCAAGTAATGATCGCCCTGCTCCCGGAAGCGCGCCGGCTGCTTCAGATCGCAGAAGGCACGATCCGCGAGCCACAGGCGTGCCCCGGCGACGATCCGCCTCACCAGGGGCACTAACGCACTCACCAGCCCCACTTCGTTCGCGTCGCCGTCCAGGTGCCCGCGCATCCCGACCACCAAACCGGTACGCCAGTCCAACGCGACCAGGGCACGGCCCCCCAGCAACCCCCCGGAGACCCCACGCAACGGCAACAGCCGTTTGAAGACATTTTTGATGGCTTTGCCGTCCAGGATGATGACCTGAAACCGATTCAAGCTCTTCGGCAGCTTGCGACGTGCCTTGCGAGGAAACAGGACTCGCAAGGCATCTGCACCATCCGCCAAAAAGGCTTCGCTGAGCGGCAATGGCAGCCTCCGCAATTTGCCGAACGCCGCTTGAATCGAAGCCTCCAATTCTCCGCGTTCCCGCCCCTTCTCGAAACTCCGCCGCCCGCTGCCGCCGTACTGCAACAACGCGTCGGCCATCAGTTGCAGGATCACGGGGAACGAAATAACTTTCTGGTAGCATCTTCCACGGTGGGAGTCCCACACACGCATCATTCGCTCGGCGCCGATGATCCATCGCCACAACCACAGAACCGCCTCCGCCAAAGGCAGCCGTGCCAGCATCGCTCTTGTCGCCGATCCCATCGCGCACCTCCTTGTGCTTGGCCTGTACTTGACGAACAACGCCGCCGTCGCAAGAAGATGCCACGCCGCAAGAAGTTACGCAAGATCAAGATGTTTACGGCAGTTGGTCGGAGACCCGCGCACAGCAGCGATTCTAGCCCAGGGGCTCGCCGCGGGCTACTTGAGTCCCCACTTGGCGTTCAGGTACTTGGTGACCGCCTCCGTCTCGTCGAAACGCAGGGAGCGGTCGAAGATCAGGACCTCGGAGATGTCGCCGCCGAGCGCCTGGCCTTGGGCCGCTGAGGCTCCGAGAACCGTGATCTTGCCGAGTGCGGCGCCTCCCCGCTGCTGGAACAAGAACAGCCGCGGGGACCACGTTGTCGGTTTCTGGCCGCCGGGCGCGCCGATCATCCAGTTCGGCAGCACCCACTCTTGCCCTACGCCCGTGAAGCTGGCGATGATCCGCTGCCAGTCCGGCCCGCGGGGCTCGAGCGCCTGCGAGACCACGAAGACCGTGATCGGCTTCGGCGCGCCCTGGAGGTCTTCCAGTCGCAGGCTGCCGGTCCCCGTACCACGAACCGTCGGCTTGCCGTTCATCCCGTCGGCCACCCACTTCACCGAGCCGTTCGGCAACGCGGGCAGGGCCACGCGCCGGGCCGCCGACTTGTCCCGCCACGCGGTGACCGTCCCGTCGGCGGTGACTTCGAGCGTGGCACGGTCGGCGGCGTCCAGCCAGACCGCCAGACCCTGGGTAATCATCGTCCGTTCGGTAATCGGCCCGTGGGGCGTATAGGCGAGGTTGCGCGCCGGGGCCGGCGGGGCCTCGGGGTCCTTCCAGTCCGCCCCGGCGGTCCAGCGCGGGCCGCCGAACTCGTACGCGCCCAGGTCGGGAGCACGGCCCCGAAAGCCGTCCGTGATGCCGGCGATTTCGAGCCCCGCGTCGATCGCCGCGGAGCCCTCCGTCGGGTAGCCGTCCTGGTCCACCGCGGCCGGCGCACAGTGCGACAGTTCCGGTCCGAGTTCACCCTGGACGAACTCCCACGGGTTCTTGGGGTTCATCGCTTCGTTGACGAGGTTGTTGAGGACCCGCGTGCCCTTCATCGTGGGTGTGTACCCGGAATAGCAGTAGGTTCCGAACGGTTCGCGCACCTGCTGGATCGTGTTGTTGGCGACCACGTGGTTGAGCGCGTCGCTGTTCATTCGGATGCCGCTGCCGCTGCAGTTCCACACCAGGTTGTGATGCACGATGAAGTTCTTGTCGAAGTTGTCGAGGTAGATGCCGACCGTGCTGTCGCCGACGTTGTCGTGAACCCAGTTGTAAGCGATGATCCCACCCTCGCCATCCGTGCCCCAGGCGTAGATCGCGCCGGAGTCGTTGTTGATCAGGTTGGCATGGAAAATGTCACAATACTCGATGCGGATCCGCTTGCTGCCGTGGTGCTGGATGCCGTCGCGGCCGGTGCGAGAAATCGTGCAGTGCGAGACGACCGCGCCGACCGACCGCGCCAGGTCCAGTCCCCCGCGCCCGGTGCCCGCGTAGTCCACGTCGTGGATGATCGAGTTGGTCAGGCGGTTGTCTTCGCCGGCCATTTGCAGGCCGGTGGTCGCCGCGCCGTAGATCAGGCACCGCCGCCATTGGTTGCCCTTGCCGGTGATGACATTGCGGACAGGCGGGAGCTTGCCGCTGTCCCGATGACGCACGTGCTCGACGTAACGCAGGTGGCAGTCCTCGAGCACGCAGCCCTGCGCGTCGGCCATGTTGACGCCTGCGCCGAGGATGTCCACGCCCTTGAGTTCGACGAACGACCGTTGGCCGAAATCGGCGGCGTAGTCCCGCTGCTTGACGGCCACGGCATGAGTCGCCGGGGATTGGCTGTCGAGCGTCCACAGATAGAGCGTGCCGGTCTTCTCGTCGAGGAACCACTCGCCGGGGCTGTCCAGGCCCGCCAGGGAGCCCATGAGGAGGTAGGGGTTGCCGGCCCGCGGCTTGTAAGGGTCGGTGGCGTGGTACTTGTCCTTGACCTTCTGTTCCGTGGTGGGATCGAAACGCAGGGACTGACCGGGCTGGTAGTCGGCGATCCGCCGGGTCATGCTCACCCACTGCGAGCCGGGCCAGAACAGGACGATCCCGCCGTTCCAGTCGCCTGCCGGAAGGTTCTTGTCCGCGAGCACCTCGTAGCCGGTGCCCTCCCCGGCGGTAGCTCGGTTGTAGGTCATCAACTCGCCCGGGGGCGTGTTCGGCCAGCGTGCCTCCGGCATCATCTTGCCGTCCACAAAGAGCTGGATGAATTTGAGATCCGTTTGCAGCTTGTAGATGCTGCCCTGGTGCGGCTGCCAGCTACCGGAAACCGCGTCCGCGCCGCTGAGGATCGGTCGCTCGCCGGGCGCACCCGCGAAGCGGATCGGCTTGTCCGCCTCGCCGGATTTTGCCGGGCGGAGTGTCTCCCCGTATGTTCCCGCGCGGAGAAATACGGTGTCCCCGGGCGCAGCCACCGCCGCGGCCTTTCCCAACGTCTGCCACGGTGCCGCCTGCGTCCCGGCGTTGGCGTCATCCCCGTTGGGCGACACCCAGTACTCCGCCGCCGTTAACCGCGCCGCGATCCAAAGGCAGAGAACCGGCAGCAACCATTTCCAGCCACCCAGACTTTTCATCGTGAGATTCCTTCTTCGTCAATCAGGTTTGCACAACCGCGACAGCGGTGGAAGGTGCCCCACTCGAGCCGTGGCGCAAGTGGGGTGAGCTGCCAGCTTGCCTCCGCCGCCTGCTTCAATTCATAAACGCCCGGCGACGGTTTTTCCACTGCAGGGCCGCGCTGGACATGACTTTCTGGATCAGGCCCTGTTAGCGTCGTCGGGCCGGACCGCTCCTGGAAGACCAGGTCCTGGATGTCGCCGCCATCGCCGCTCACAGGCATGGGGACTGCGCGGCCGCCTTGAGTCCCGCTGCCGCTCTGCTAAACTCAGTACCGTCGGCGGATATCGCAGGCTAGATCACTCACCAGCGGAGGCACAGCATGTCTGCAAACAAGCAAATCACGAGGCGCCGGATGCTGGCGGTTGCGACCGCTGGCACAGCGGGCGCGATCACCGCGACTCTGTTTCGGCAACCAGCGCACGCTGCGAACCTTCTCGCCGACGCGGGCGACGCCGACGCGAGTAGGGCGGACCCGAGGATTCAGGGACCGTTTCTGATTCTATCGACCCCCTTCACCGCAACGGGCGCCGTGGACTTCGACGCGCTGGCCAAGTCAGCATGCTACGTCGACTGGTGTGGATGTCCGGGCATGATCTGGCCGCAGTCGGGCGACAGCGTGGACCTGCTCACGACCGACGAAAAGCTCAAGGGCATGGAGGTCCTCGCCAGGACGGCCCGCAAGCTGAGCACGACGGCGTTGTGCCTGGGGGTCCAGGGCAAGGACACGGCCGAAATGCTCATGTTTGCCGAACATGTCGAGAAACTGGCGCCCCCGGCGATCATTTCGCGACCGCCGGACTCGGGCAAGACGGAAGACGATTTGCGCCAGTACTGGCACGCCCTGGCTGCGGTCACGAAACGGCCCGTCTTTATCCAGACGACGGGCGGAGTGGCCTACAAGGGGCCCATCCCTTCCGTGGACCTTCTCACGGAACTCGCGCGAGACTTCCCCAACTTCGGCTACGTGAAGGAGGAAGCGGGCAACGTCATTGCACGCACGCGTGCCCTGCTCGCGGCCAAACCGCCGATCCGGCGCGTCTTCAGCGCCCGCGGCGGGTACGGCTGGCTGTACGAATTGCGGCTCGGCTCGGAAGGCCTGATCACCGAGCGAGCCATCTACGCCGACGTTCTCACCCGCATCTGGCAACTGCACCAGAGCGGTTCGGATCCCGCCGCCGTGCGCGATGCGTACAGTAAATTCGTGCTCATGATCAACCTCGGCAGGACGCATCCCGGCGACTTGCGCGGCTACCAGTTGTACCTTTGGAAAAAACGCGGCGTGTTCCAGACGACGGTCTCGCGTCACTACGGGCCTGGTGGCACCATGCCTGCCTCGCCCATCTACTCGGAGCAGGAACTGAGCCCGGAAGAAATCGCCGAGATCGAGTACCGGTTCGAAGCGTTGAAGCCGTACCAGAAGCCCGGATCGCCCGACTTCGGCGCGGCCGTCCCGTAACTTGTCCCGCCTTTTCGGCGGTGGTGGTCGCCGTCGGTCAGAGTTGGGCCGCTGTTCGGCTCGCAGTTTGGCGACATTTGGGTGCGACCGTGCGCGTGCCCGAAACTCGAACCGTCCATTGACAGCTGGCTGGCTGCCGCCTACGTTGGCGGAAACGCTGGCCGGAGGGCGAGTTGGCAAGTGATTGGCGCTGGATTCGGGTTCCTGTCGCTGGGCCAACCTCTCCTGCGGCTGCTCGATCAGCAAATCGCCACTGAGCCTCGCGAGAAAGGAGAAGACTATGTCCGTTTCCCGACGTTCGTTTCTCAATCAAGCCGCCGCCTCGTCGATAGCGTTCCCCTTTCTCTTGCCGTCACATGTTTGGGCGGCCGAGACGAAGCCCAACTCGCGGCTCACGATGGGGTTTGTGGGCATGGGGATGCAGAACCGGGGACTCCTGGGCGGGTTCCTGGGGCATGATACGGAGGTCCTGGCGGTCTGCGACGTGGACACGACGCGTCGCGACGACGCCAAGCAGCGGGTCGAGGAGTACTACGCCAAGCAGCCGGGACGCAGTGGCCAGTGCGCAGCCTATAACGACTTCCGGGAGATGATGGAACGTAAGGACATCGACGCCATCTCCATCGCCACGCCCGATCACTGGCATACGATCATTGCCGTCGCGGCCCTGCGCGCCGGGAAGGACGTCTATTGCGAGAAGCCGCTGACGCACAACATTCACGAGTCGATCGTGCTGTTGCGGGAGGTCGACGCGAACAGACGCGTGCTGCAGACGGGCTCCATGCAACGCTCGTCCAAGGAATTCCGCGTGGCTTGCGAGTTGGTGCTCAACGGCGCCATCGGCCAGGTCCAGCGCGTGGAGTGCAGCTTCGGCGGCCCGCCGGTCCCCTACAACCTGCCTGAGGAGCCGACGGAGCCGGGCCTCGATTGGAACCTCTGGGTGGGACCGGCCCCGATGAAGCCTTACAACAGTGCGGTCTGCCCGCGCGGCGTCCACAATCGCTATCCCAGTTGGCGCAGCTATCAGGAATTCGGCAGCGGCGGCGTGGGCGACTGGGGCGCGCACCACCTGGACATCGCCCAGTGGGGCCTGGGCATGGACGACAGCGGACCCGTCGAGATCTTGCCCCCGGAGAAGCCGAATGCCACGCAAGGAGTCAAGTTCATTTACGCCAACGGCGTCGTCCTGGAACATAAGAGCGGGTTCGGCGTTCATTTCTTCGGCACGGAAGGAGAAGTCCAGGTCAACCGCGGCCTGTTCACGTTCAAACGCGGCACCGAGATGGTCGCCTCGCATGCCAATCGCGACGACAGGCGGACCTCGTGCGCGGGCGTTCCTGAAAGATCCGAAGATCCGACTCTACGAGAGCAAGAACCACCTGAGTGATTTTCTGGAATGCGTGAAGACACGCAAGAAGCCCATCACCAGCGAACAGGTTGGCGCTCGCTCGGCCATCTGCTGCCACCTGATGAATCAGGCCTATTTCCACGGCCAAAAGCTCAAGTGGGACCCGAAGAAGTTCGCCTTCGTCGACGGCACGGGCGATCCGGCATGGCTGACCCGAGACTACCGGAGCCCCTGGACCGTCTGAGTCGCGCGTGGGCGACAACGCTAGCGGCCATCAGTTTTCTGAACCATCAATTTGCTCATGGGGGCGGCGAGGCGGAAGCCACGACCGCCGCTGCCGACGGTTCGATTTCGGACCACGACGCGCTTTTCGTCGCGGCGAGTCTCGTGCCGGGCGCGGCTACCAACGAGGCAATGCCGCCTCGGGCCGCCGAGTTCTTCCGCTGGCAAGCGCCCCCTCTGGCAGCACACCCAACCGTCGCCGCGTTCTGGCCGCCAGCCGACGACATCCGCGACGAGCCTGGCTCCGGCCGCGACGCCCCTTGGACAGTCAGGCCCGCCGCGAGCGACTTGGACCTGCTCCTGCTGGAACCCGTCCTATCCGAACTCGCCGAGGACGTATTCCGCGAATGGAACCGCCCGTGTCGCGCGATGACTGCCGCCTGCCGGTTTGGCTCCGCCAACAGCACGCGATAGCCAGCCAAGCCAGTGGACGCGACGCGACACAAGCTTGCGCCGCCGGGGTACCAGGAAGGCGGTCATGCCCGCGAGAGGTTACTCCGTGCTTCGCCTTCCACGCTATACTGCCATCCGGTTCCAGGGCCGGATCGACGACGTGCAGATCTACGATCGGGCGCTGACGGCGGAGGAAATGGCCATTCTCGCGACGCTCCAACAGCGAAAACGCATCCAGGCTTGAGGGGCTAACCCGTGGCCGAATTCGTCAGAATTCGGGTTTGAGCGGTGGTTCAATTCGTGAGGCAGGAAAAGGCACCGCTTTCCCCCCTTCCACTATTCCATCCCGGTCTGATCGGAGTTATCATGATTTCGACCCCTGGTTTATTGAGGAGACACTCATGAGGGTTCTACCGTACGCTTTCGTGTTGGCGGCCTTGACCGCAGCCGGCAGCCTGTTGTGGACGCACATTCCGGGTAATGCCCAACAGCAGCCTGCGACGCCACAGGATTACTGGCCTCAGAGTCAGGCCAACTTTCCGCAGACCGTCGTCGGTGGCGGCGGCTGGGGGTGGGGCGGGACGCACGCTTCGACCGCCGAGCAGGGCATGATGGAGGGCATGGCCAGCATGATGCAATCCGCCGGTGCCCGGAATTTGATGAACGCCCAGGCCCTCGGTTTCGTGGAAGACGCGCGGCGCAAGAACATCGACAACCGCGTGTACGGCACCGACGCTTACTTCCAGATGCGGAAGGCGAACCGCGACGCGCGGGCGGCGGAGCAAGGACCTCGGGCGACGCAGGAAGATCTACAGCGGTACGCCCGCCAACGGGCTCCGAGCCGTCTGAGCCCGAGTGAACTGGATCCTCTCACGGCATCGATTTCGTGGCCCAGCGTGCTCCGCGAGGACGCCTACGCGGCCTACCGCGGCCAACTGGAGTCGCTGTTCCAGAAACGGGCACAGCAGGGCTACTTGACCGGTTCGGAGCGGGCCGAGGTGCAACAGACCGTCGGGGCTCTGCAGGCGGATCTCAAGAAGAACCTCCGGAACTATACCCCTCAGGACTACGTCCACGCGAAAAAGTTCACGGAGTCATTGAACTACGAATTGTTCGCCGCCAGCAGTTGACGGTGGACGCAGCGGTTCCCAAGACAAGCGGCAAGTCCTTTTCATCTGCGAGGAAAACTATGCGTCGTCTGACTCTGTATGTCGTGGCAGCCGCTCTGTTGTGCTGCTCGTCGCTGGCCGCTGGCGAAGCGGCCACGGTGGAATCGCTGGCAGGAGCAGTGGCCGGTCCCGATCAGACGGCCGCCTTGGCCGCGTTCGACTCGCTGGACAAGCTGGGGGCCGAGGCCAAAGCTGCCGTGCCGGCGCTGATCCAGGCCCTGAGCAACGAGAACGAAGAACGCCGCTGGCGTGCGGCGCGCACGTTGGGCGCCATCGGTTCCGAGGCACAGGCTGCGGTACCGGACCTGACCAAGGCGCTGGACGATCCCGCCAAGAAGGTGCAGGCGTACGCCGCCTTCGCGCTCGGCGAGATCGGCAAGGCGTCGGAGCCCGCCGTCGAGGAGCTGATCGAGCGGGCCTTTGACCAAGATGCCCTCGTTCGCCGCGGCGCGCTGCTGGCGATTCGCCAAATCGGGGCTCCGCCGGAAAAGACCCGGCCGCTGTTCCTGAAGATGCTGGAGGAAGGCGATCCCGCTTCGGTGTTGCCCGTGCTGCACACCATCGCGGATGCGGGAGAGATCGCCGTGCCCCCGATGCGGGAATTGCTGAAGGACGAAACAATGTGCTATTGGGCCTGCGTCGTCCTGAGAGACATGGGCGAAAAGGCATCACCGGCCGTTCCCGAGTTAATCGAAGTGCTGAGCCACAAGGAGCCGGAGGTGCGGATGCAGGCCCTGATGGCGCTGGGCGCGATCGGCGCGGCAGCCGCCCCGGCGGTCCCGGCGATCGTCAAGGCGTTGGAAAGCGACGAGTTTGACGCGGTGCGATTCACGGCCGCCTTTGCTTTAGGGGCCGTCAACAGCAAGGAGGCCGAGGAGACAAAGGCGCTGGTGGCCGCCGCGCGCAGCGACAAGCCGATGCTCAGGCTGGTCAGCCTCTGGACGCTGGCCCGGCAGAACCCGGACAATGTGGAGGTCGTCCGCTTTGCGGCCGAACAACTCACCGCGGCCCTCAAGTCGGATGACGCGGACCTGCGTGGAATGGCCGCCCGGGGACTGAGCCAATTCGGCTCGCACCCAGACATCGTCGGGCCGGCGCTGCTGGCGACGTTGCAGGATTCCAATCCGGCGGTGGTGGGGCACGCGTTGGGTGCCATCGCGGCCTTGGGCCCGAAGATCCTGCCCAAAGTGATCGAGAGCCTGAAGGACAAGACCCGCCGTCCGTTTGCCGCAGCGCTGATCTACCGCATGGGACCGCAGGCGGCGCCGACGGTCCCGGCGTTGATCGAAGCCCTCGGCGAGCCGCCCGCCAGTGAAAATGACGTGCAGTTCCGCCGGCAAGCCCAACTGGCCTTGGCCGCGATCGGTCCGGAGGCCAAGGACGCGGTCGGCGTGTTGATCGAGTCGCTGGCATCCGACGATCGAGAAGTGCGCGGCACGGCTTGCTACGCGTTGGGAAAAATGGGCCCTGCCGCAGCCGCAGCCGTTCCGGCGCTCCAGCAGCGGCTGCAGGCCGCGGATGGCGCGGCTCACACCGCGTTGATCTGGTCGCTGCTCAAGATCCGTCCGGGAGACGCGGACCTGGAAAAAACGGTCGTCCCGCTGCTCGTCCAGGCGCTGAATCGACAAGAGGAACTCGTCCGCGTCGAAGCCGCGGCAGCGCTGGGGGGACTCGCCGCGGCCGCCGAGCCGTCGGTCGTCGCGCGGCTGAAAGAGCTGGCGGAAAAGGACCCCAGCGACCAAGTCCGCGAAGCGGCCGCCGAGGCCGTGAAGAAGCTGGAGGCCAAGTAGAGTCTCCGATCGTACGATGCGCGCATCGTTGTAGGACGGATTGCCAATCCGTCCTATGCCAGTTGCGGCCGCAGGCCGCGTTAGGCTTTTCAGCGCCCCGACCAGCCCGCGCTGATGGCAATCAGCGCCACTCCAGCCCTTCCGGCAGCCGGTTCAGGTTCCGGCAGCCGTCGCGGGTGACGATCACCATGTCCTCGACTCGGACGCCGCCGACGGCCCTGCAGTACAGGCCTGGCTCGATGGTGACGGCGTCGCCGACGACAAGTTCCGGGCCACCTTTGTTCAGCAGGGGCGGCTCGTGGACGTCCAGCCCGATGCCGTGGCCGGTGCCGTGGGTGATCGCGCAATACGTGTCCGGCGCGTCGGGGCCCGGCAAGCCGACGTCGTAGCCCTGGGCGGTGACGGCGGCCTTGGTCGCCTCGTGGACCGCTTCCCCCGTGACGCCGGCCCGGCAGGCGGCGGCCGCGGCAGCCTTGGCGGTGACCACCGCGCGGTGCATGCGCTGCAGTTCGTCGGAGACTTGTCCGTGGACCGCGGTCCGCGTGCAGTCGCCGTAGTACAACGTCTTGCGGTTCCGCGGGAAGATGTCGATGATCACCGGCTGTTCGGTCTTCAACTCGCCGGAGCCCAGATCGTGGCAATCCGCCCCTTGCGGGCCTCCGGCAATGATCGACGCCGGGTTGGTGTAACCGCGCTGGAGGAGAAACACGTCGACCGCCGAGCGGAGCCGCTCGGACGTCAGCGGCTGGCCGTCCACCAGCAGCACGCCGTCGCTTCGAGCCTGCGCTTGGCAGACCATTTCGCAAGCCATCTGCATGGCCGCTTCCGTGGCTTGCTGGGATTCTTGCAGCCACTGGACCTCCTGTTCGTCCTTGGCTCGCCGCTGCATCACGCCCCACTCGGGATCGCACTCCACGGCGATGCCGGCTTTCTGGATCTCGTGAGCGAACAACAGCGGCAGCGTGCGGTCGGCGATCGCGCGGCGGACGCCGCGGCGCCGCAGGCATTCCGCCACGGCTTGGGCCGTGGCCGTTTCCCGGTCGCCCGACAAGCCGCCTTCCGGCTCGAAATCCTTGGGGCAGTACACCTGGTCCGCGCGGGCGTGGCGACGGGCCCGCTCCATCTCGATGTCGCGCAAAATGAAGAGCGATTCCGTCCGCCCGTCGACCGGCAGCTCAATTAACGCGGCCGGATCTCCAACCAAGAAACGGATCCGCCAGTAAAACGTGCAGTTGACCGCCGGAATGCCCGCCAACACGCGGGCGTCCGTGGACGCAAGAGGGGCAGACGCTGACATGGTTCACTCCAACTCGACGGCGTGGCAGAACACTTGCGAAATGCGGACGGAAACATCGCAGACCATCTTGGAGCCGCCCACGCAAAAAAGCAAGCCGGCCGACACACGACAGAACGGCAAAAACAAGGAAGAACGAGAGGAGGATGTCTGACAGGAAGATGGGGGACAGGAAGATGGGGGACAGGAACATGACGAACGCAGGAAGGGGCTGGCGCAGTCACAGCCCCAGCGCCCGCCGGACCTCCGCCGACAGCTGGAAGCCGGCTCGTTGGAGCGCGGCCGCATAGTCCGCGGGCTGGTTCAGGTTCGCCAGCGTCTGCAAATCCGGGTCGGCCGCACGGAGTTCTTCGATGCTGACCCGGCGCGTGCGGACGCGTTCGAACAGAAACTGCGGCCGCAGTCGGTCGGCAGCTAGCAACAACTGAATCTCCGGCAGCACGTCGGTGCGGTAGACGGCCGCCAGCGGATGGTGACACTCGCCGTCGGCCGGCACCGCGATCTGGTGATCGCCCAGGCGGTCGATCATGACGCGTACGAATTGGGGCACCAACAGCGGCACGTCGCAGCTGGTGGCGTACGCCGCCGCGGCTCGGCCCTGCAGCGATTCCAGCCCGGCGCACAAGCCTTCCAGCGGGCCGCGGCCTTCGCGGCGGTCGCGGACAACCAGGATTTCGGGCGGCAAAGGCGGCAATTCCTGTTGCGGCGCGGCGACGACGGCCAGCGGCCTGACGGCCTCGCCCACCAAGCGTGCCACGCGCTGGAGCATCAACTCCGGTCCGAACGGCAAGATCGCCTTGGGCCAGCCCATTCGGCTGCTCTTCCCGCCGCAGAGGATAATTCCGCCGGTAATCACGGCCCCGTCTCCGTTGTCCATGGTTCCGTCTGTCCGTTGGCATCCTAGTCTGCGGCGGACGGATTGGCTATATTCATTTTGTTCGTGTTTCGACTGCCCGAGTCCGGCGAACGGTGGGCGTCAGCCCACCGGTTTTTCCGGCGGTTTTCCCGGCGGCGGCCGGCCGGCATCGAAGGAACCGATGGGCCGGGGCCAAAGGAACCGGTGGGCTGACGCCGAGGGAACCGGTGGGCTGACGCCCACCGTTCGCCGGGACAATTCGCGGAGCAACCGATTGATGACCCTGCGTTTGGCGCTGAAAAGCCTGTCGAGCGTCCCTGTCGAGGTCGAGGGGGTGACGCCGGAGGCCGTCCGGGACAAGCCGCTGGCGGACGTCGAGAAAACCCCCATTTTTCACGGCAATACGAAGGTTCCGTTGGCCGAGTTCTTCGACGTGTCGGGCGATCCGGCGGACGGGCGGATGGAATGGGAGGGCGACCTGTCCGGCGTGCATTGGATCGGCGCCGGGATGAGCAGCGGCTGGATTCGCGTCGCCGGCAACGTGGGGCGGCACCTGGGAAGCGAAATGAGCGGGGGCGAGATCGTCGTTGACGGCGACGCGGGCGACTGGGTTGGAGGCGAGATGCACGGCGGTTTGATTCACGTCCGGGGCCGGGCGGGCCATCTGGTGGGCGCGGCGTATCGGGGCAGCGCCCGCGGCATGACCGGCGGGACCATTCTGGTGGACGGCCCCGTGGGCAACGAGATCGGCCATACGATGCGCCGAGGCCTGCTGGCCGTGGGCGCGGCGGGCGATCTGGCAGGCTTCAACATGTTGGCCGGCTCGATCCTGGTATTCGGCGCGGCAGGCATCCGGCACGGGGCGGGCATGCGCCGCGGAACGATCGCATTCTTGGGTAGCGACTCGCCGCCGGTGTTGCCCAGTTTTCGGTTTGCCTGCCGCTACCGGCCGGAGGCCATGACGTTGCTGCTGCGGCACGTGCGCAGTTTGGGGTTTGCCGTGCCCGAGCAGTTGGACGCCGCCCGCTTCGACCTGTTCAACGGCGACCTGATCGAGGGCGGCCGGGGCGAGTTGCTGGTCCGGCGATGAGGCGATGGTCAGGTTCAGGACAGAGCGGATGTAGTGCAAGGAGTGCCGAACGGTGGCCCTAACGCGATCTTGTTCCCGTTCTTTCGACAGTGCGACGCGAAGCCGGGGAACGGCCTATTACTACGGACGTTGCGTCGAGATCACGGCCAGCGATTCTCACGGCCTCTTCGCCACGGTAACCGGCAGCGGCCCCGACCCCTACGACGTGGAACTGGATTGGTCGCGGGCGGAGCGAGAAGGCGAAATCGATGCCTACTGCAGCTGCCCGCGATACGGCGGCGGCAGTCTGTGTAAGCACATTTGGGCCGCGATCCTGGCCGCCGACGCGCGGGGACTTGCACCGCATTTGGCCCGGCGGCCTAGCCTGGTCGTCGTGCATGAAGACGAATTGGAGGCCGGGGCGGGCGACTGGCGGGACGATCAGCTCGATGAAATCAGACCGAGGTTTCAGGCTCCGCGGCAGCCGGGCGAGATGCGCACTGCCGGCCAACCTTCGCGCGCCCAGCCGCCGGCTTGGAAGCGGCTGCTCGCACCCGCCGGCGGGGCGGACAAGCCGGGATTGCCTGCCCATCCGCCGAGTCTGTACGGCACGGTTGAATACGACGGCCACGGTCGCCGGCACCAGGCTTGGTTCCTGCTGAACGTCACCGCGAGCCTGGAGCGAGGCACGTTGATCGTGGACTTCTACCAGCGGGAGACGAGGAAGAACGGCGGTTTTGGGAAGATCAAGCGGCTGAGCGTCCGCCGCAGCGAACGGCTGATCGGCTACGGCGACGAAGACCGCCAACTGCTGCAACAACTGCTGGGCAACACGGCCCAGAACGACACCTACTACGGATCGTACTACTACGGCGGGTCTGCCGCCGAATCGCAAACGTACAACCGTTGCGCGATTTCCTCGGCCCTGCAAGAGGTGTTGCTGCCGCGCCTGTGCGCATCGGGACGGTTTGTGTGGCTGCTGAACAACTCTATGCCGGTGGAAGAAGGCCACGCGATCGTTTGGGACGACGGTCCCGCATGGCAGTTCCGGCTGGCCGTCCAGCCCGACGACGCACGGCGGCAATGGACGATCCAGGGCCAACTGGTGCGGGGCGATCAGGCCGCACCGCTCAGCGACGCGGTCTTGCTGCTGTCCAACGGTCTGGTCCTGTTCCCGCAATGCCTTTGCCGCTTGGATGCCGCCGCCGACTTCGCCTGGATTTCCACACTCCGCAAACACCCCGCCATCGCGGTCCCTTACGCCGATCGCAGTGACCTGTTGGAGCATCTCTGCGCGGCTCCGCGACTGCCGCAGATCGCTCTGCCCGCCAACCTGAGCCTCGAACAGGTCCACCCGGAACCGCAGGGCAAGGTGTCGATCCGCGCGCCGCAGCGATACAGCGACCATCGCTACTTGACCGCCAACGTGTCGTTTCTGTACGGCAGCTGGGCGGCGCCGCTGAACGCCAGCCAGACAGCGCGGTTCGACGCCGAGCGGGAGCAGCTGGTGTTCCGTTCGCTGGACAAGGAGCGGGAGCTGTTCGGCCAGCTGACGGCGCTGGGCATCGAAGCGTTCCCACCGTTCGCCTATCGCGGCGACACGCCCGACGTGCGCTTCCTGCACAAGCAACTGCCCCACATCGTCGATCGGCTCACCGCGCAGGGATGGCAGGTTGAATCCGAAGGCAAGCTGATCCGGCGGCCCGGCAGCTTTCATCTGAGCGTCGCGACGGGCATCGACTGGTTCGAACTGGACGGACGCGTCGACTTCGACGGCGTCACAGCGTCGCTGCCCAGTTTGTTGAAGGCCCTCCGCAACAAGGAGAAATACGTCCGCCTGGACGACGGCACCCACGGGATGCTGCCCGAAGAGTGGTTGAAGAAGTACGGCGGCCTGGCCGATCTGGGCCAGCAGCACGAGGGCAAGTTGAAGTTCGCCGCCTCCCAGGCGCTGCTGCTGGACGCCCTGCTGGCCGCGCAAGAGAATGTGCAGGTCGATCAGCGGTTTGACGAGTACCGCCGCAAACTGCGGTCGTTCGAAGGCGTCGCCGCGTCCGAGGCGCCGCAAGGGTTTGCCGGTACGCTGCGCGGTTACCAGCGGGACGGCCTGGGCTGGCTGAACTTCCTCCGCGAATTCCGTTTCGGCGGCTGCCTGGCGGACGACATGGGTTTGGGCAAGACCGTCCAGGTGCTGGCGCTGCTCGAATCCCGCCGCAGCGAATCGCTGCCGCCGGGGCAGACGCGGAAGCCGTCCTTGGTCGTGGTTCCCAAGAGCCTCGTCTTCAACTGGCTCGACGAGGCAGCCCGGTTCACGCCGCAGTTGCGCGTGCTGGACTACTCGGGCCTGGATCGCGCGTCGTTGCGGGAACGATTCGCAGACTATGACGTGATCGTGCTCACCTACGGAATCCTGCGGCGGGACATCGTCGAACTGCGGAAGATCCCGCTGGATTACGCCATCCTGGACGAATCGCAGGCCATCAAGAACGCCAACGCCCAGGCGGCCAAGGCGTCCCGCCTGCTGCAGGCCGACCACCGCTTGGCCATGACCGGCACGCCGGTGGAGAACCATTTGGGCGAGTTGTGGTCGCTGTTCGAGTTCCTCAATCCCGGCATGCTGGGCCGGTCGACCGCCTTCACGTCGTTGACCAAATCGGGACGCAGCCGCGATGACGATGGAGGCACGCTGCCGCTGCTGGCCCACGCGCTGCGGCCGTTCCTGCTCCGCCGCACGAAGGAGCAGGTGCTGCGCGAACTCCCCGAGAAGACGGAACAGACGCTGTACTGCGAAATGGAGCCCAAACAGCGGAAACTGTACGACGAATTGCGGGACTTCTATCGCTCCAGCCTGAGCGAGCGCGTCGCGCAACTGGGCCTCGCCAAGGCCAAGATTCACGTCCTGGAAGCCCTGCTGCGGCTCCGCCAGGCCGCCTGCCATCCGGGGCTGATCGATCCCAAGCGATCGGCGGAAGCCAGCGCCAAGTTGGAACTGCTCCTGGAGCAGATCGAAGAAATCGTCGCCGAGGGCCACAAGGCGCTGGTCTTCTCTCAGTTCACCAGCCTGCTGGCAATCGTCCGCGAGCAACTCGAGAAACACGGTGTCGTGTACGAGTACTTGGACGGCCAGACTCGCAACCGCGAGCAGAGAGTCAAACGCTTCCAGCAAGACGCCCAGTGCCCCGTGTTCCTGATCAGCCTCAAGGCGGGCGGACAAGGCTTGAACTTGACTGCCGCCGACTACGTCTACATCCTCGATCCCTGGTGGAACCCGGCCGTGGAAGCCCAGGCCGTGGACCGAGCGCACCGCATCGGCCAAGACCGGCACGTGTTTGCGTACCGGCTGATCTGCCGCGACACGGTCGAGGAGAAGATCGTCGAACTGCAGCGCGAGAAGCGCGAACTGGCCGACGCCATCGTCTCGGCGGACAACAGCCTTATCGGCAGCTTGACGACCGAGGATTTGCAGCTACTGTTGAGCTAAGCATCGTTCGAGAACCAAGTGTCCTCGTCTCCAACAGGGAAGTTGGCAAGCGGAAACGGCTTTAGCCCGCCCCGAAACGCTCGGCAAGCCGGTACTTCTCTTCGACCCCGATCAAGGCGTTGAATTCTCCAAACGACATCAATTGATCCTCGATACCGGCGGTGGAGCCGTCCTGGCGCAGTTTGGCGTACGTCCGCGCCAGGCTCTTGGCGGCGGCAAACAGGCCAGCCAGCGGGTACAGGATCAGGTGGAACCCCAGCTTGGCCAGTTCCGCCCGCGGCAGCACCGGCGTACGGCCGCCTTCGATCATGTTGGCCACGTTCGGCGCGGGCGCCCGGCGGCCGATCGTCGCCAACTCCTCGACGGACGACGGGGCTTCGATAAAGCTCGCGTCCGCGCCGGCTTCCCGCGCCCCGACGACTCGGGCGAGCGCTTCCTCTATCCCGTGTACCGCCAGCGCATCCGTGCGGGCCACGATAAAGAAATCGCGGCCCGCGCGGGCTTCGACCGCCGCGCCGATCTTGTGCAAATACTCTTCACGGTCCACCACCCGCTTGCCGCGCATGTGGCCACACCGCTTGGGCCAGACCTGATCCTCCAGAAAACAGCCCGCGGCCCCGGCCGCGATCAACTCCTGAACCGTGCGGAACACGTTCAGCGGGTTGCCGTACCCCGTGTCGGCGTCGACGATCACCGGGATCGTCACACTGCCGCAGATGCGGCGCGCACGGTCGATCATTTCGGTCTGCGTCAGCAGCCCCAGATCCGGCTCGCCGATCGACGTCGCGGCCACCGAGTAGCCGGAAACGAAGGCCAGCGGAAAGCCGGCCTGCTGGGCCAGTTTCGCCGACAGCGCGTCGTACACGCCGACAAACGCCGTGGGGCCGATCTCTTCCAGAATCCGATGAATGCGTGTCTGCGACATCGACGGGGGCCCTCCTCCTTCACAAAATGAACTTCCAGGCACCATCAGAACCGGCGTAGGTTCTGAGTTCAAGAGGGGTGGCTGACGGCCGCAGCCAGCCAGATTCGGAAATCGCGATCGATCGACTTCCATTCCTGGTTGTCGAGTACCTCGCGCAGTGTTTCTGCACCGGTGACATCCGCCGCGGATCGCTCGCGCAGCTTCACGTACAGGGGCTGCAATTTCCCGCGTTCGTGCAGAAACCAGCAGAAATACCGGGCGTAGGCAAAGTCCAACGCTTCGCCGGGGCCGCGAAACGTGGATTCCGTGATCAGGCCTTTCAAGCTCGGCAAGCGATTCTCGGCTGTGGCCCCGCGCAGAACCGCGAGACGCCAGTTGTGACGCGGCACTAGATTCCGCGTCTGCTCGGCGCGAGCGGCGGCGGGCGTGCCGGCAGATGCTGTCGCGTCGGCGGGTGCGCCGCACGTGCCGAGCCCGCTACACTCGTGCAGCGTGGCCAGCCCTTCCTGCAGCCACAGCGGAGCGCCGGGGAAATCGGCGTCCATCAGGACGTGCGTCAGTTCGTGCAGCAATCCGCCGTCACCCTCAGCCAGATTGACCAGCGCCGTTCGTCGCCCGGGTTTGTAGTAGCCAAACCGCGACACGCGCCGGTCGAAGAACAGCTGTTCGGCGGCCCGGCGGTACGCCGCTTCCGTCGCAAACATCAGAATCGTGACGGGGCGGCCCGGCAACTGTCGAAAGTAACTGGCGAGCATCGCTTCGCACCCAGGTTGGACCGTTTCCACGAACTCGGCCAGCAATTCCGCCTCCGACAGATCGCCAGCCAGCACAAAGGGCGGCCGAACGACGGTCTGGCACGGCTGATCGAGCCGCTGCGGCAGGCGAGCGGCGAGTCCGTGGCACAGGTCTGCCAGCGCATTCCCTGGGACGGCTCCCGGTTCGCTGGCACCAAACGGCTGCGGCGAACGTTCGTGTTCCGCTTGGGACGCAAGGGTTTCCGGATCAGGGCCAAGCATCACTGCCGCGGACCACGCGGTCAACGGCACGGCACAGAAAAGAACGGCCAGCGTCGCGAACGGACGATTGGGTGGCATGCACAAACACGTGAAAATGCGGGAGAGTGCCCCTTGCGGAAAGCCCGGCTGAGGCTTCAGGGCGACGCTGGCGGGCAATCGGAAACAAAAGAGGATACCTGCCTCTTCATCTCTTCGGCTTCAGGTTTCCGTCCTAGTGGGCGCACGAGGAGTCGGACCTCGGACCTCGTCGTTATCAGCGACGCGCTCTAACCAACTGAGCTATGCGCCCAAGCCATCTTTAACGATCCTCAATTCTAAACGCTTCGCAGCCGCTGTCAAAGGGGAGCCCGCAGCTAGGATTGGGACGATAAGTGGGCGTTCGTCTGATTCCAGGCCGAAGGGCAGCCCAGGAGCCGGACTTTCTTGGGAAAGCCGGGCTTTTCCGTTGCCGGACTTCGCCAGTCGCGGATGGGGACGAGTCAGCGAATAAGTACCAGGACGCTAGCGATACAAACCGAACAATCGTCAAAATTTACCCAGTTTGGCTATGCTCGGAGGCGACCTGAAACCGAACAATTACACGAAGTTTCCGAATCTCGGTTTAGGGAGTGACCGCTCATGCTGCACGTGATCCGTCGACTTTCGTTCGCCCTCATTTTTGCCGCTTCTTTCTGCCTTGGGATTTCCCATGCCAGCGCGGCCAAGGTGACTCCGGCTCAGGCGCTGGGCCTTCGCCCGATCCAGAGCGACGTCGAGTACGACACGCCTACCGAGTCCGAAATCGAAAAATGCAGCGTCCAGGTGAAGTCGGACCGCGGAGTTGCGGGTTGGCTCGTGCTGGATCAAGGCGGGCAATTGCTGCGGCGGTTCCTGGACAGCAACGGCGACAACAAGGTCGATCTGTGGTGCTACTACCGCGGCGGAATCGAGGTCTATCGGGACATCGACGCCGACTTCAACGGCAAGGCAGATCAATACCGCTGGCTGGGAACCGCGGGCATCCGCTGGGGGCTCGACAGCAATGAAGACGGCAAGATCGAACGTTGGAAGATGATTTCCGCGGAGGAAGTCACCGCCGAGGTTGTCGCCGCTCTGGCCAACCGCGACGCGGCGCGTTTTCAATGCGTCCTGCCGACGGCCCAGGAATTGACCGCCCTGGGACTGGGCGAAGTCCAGCAACGCGACATTGCGAAGAAGGTCGCCGAGGCCGCGCGCGGATTCTCGGAAGTTGCCAGCGGCCAGTCGGTGGTCAGCAGCAAGTCCAAATGGCTGAACTTCGGCGCGAATCGTCCCGGCGTCATCCCGGCGGGCTGGGAGGGCGCGACGCGCGACGTGACGGTCTACGACAATGCCTCGGCGATCGTCGAAACCGATGCGAAGACGGCCCAAATCATCGTCGGAACCCTGATTCAAGTGGACGGCGGCTGGCGCGTGATCGATCTGCCGGCGAATCTGTCGGATGCCCGCACCGTGAGCGTTTCGGGCGGCTACTTCTTCCAGCAAGCGATCGCTCGGCAACCGGCGGCGACCGCCACCGAAGAGGGTTTGAGCGAGGCAGTTCAGAAACTGCTTCGCGACTTGGAGCAACTGGACAAGTCCGTGGAGTCCGCTGCGGGACCGGCGGAACTTGCCAAGTTGCATGCCAGCCGCGCTGACGTCCTGGAACAGCTGACTCAGAACGCCAAGACGGAGGAGGATCGAGAGAATTGGATTCGCCAATTGGTCGACGGCATCGCCGCCGCTGTCCAGTCGGGCGGTTACGCGGCGGGGGTCGATCGGCTGGGGGCCTTGTTCGAGAAGCTCAAGCAGCAGGTCCCTGACTCGGAGTTGACGGCGCACGCCGAGTTCATGTACCTGTCTGCCCAGTATGCCCACAAGTTGCAGCAACCCAACGCCGAATATGCCAAGATTCAGGAGGAATGGCTCGCCAACCTGGGCAAATTCGTGGCAGCCCATCCGAAAGCCGAGGACACGCCGGAAGCCATGTTGCAGTTGGCCATCGGCGAGGAATTCGGCGGCAAGGACGAAAACGCGATCGGCTGGTACGGCAAGATTGTCGCAGGCTTTCCGCAGGCCACGCAAGCGGCCAAGGCCGCGGGCGGGAAGCGGCGGCTGGAATCCGTCGGCAAGACGATTGCCCTCAGCGGGACCGCGTTGGACGGCAAGTCGGCGTCGCTGGACTCGTTGCGCGGACGCGTCGTCCTGATTCACTACTGGGCCACCTGGTGCGAGCCGTGCAAGCAAGACATGGTCACCCTGAAACAGGTTCAGGCCAAGTTTGCCAAGCAGGGATTCGCGGTACTGGGGGTTAATCTGGACAGCGACCGCACCGCTGCGGCCACTTATCTGCAGGACAATCCGTTGGTTTGGCCGCACTTGTACGAACCGGGCGGGTTGGACAGTCGCTTGGCCACGGAGCTTGGCATCCTGACGCTGCCCACGATGCTCTTGATCGACAAGGACGGCAAGGTGATCAATCGGAACATCCACGCGGCCGAGTTGGATGCAGAACTTGGCAAGCTTCTGCGGTAGTGCAAGGACTCGTCCGCGGACAATGTCGTCTTTCGCTCCGCGAAAGGCGACAGGATTCGGCGTGCGACGGAAATGCCCGGCTTGGGCGACAAGCCGGGCTTTTTTTGCGATGGTGGCAGGCCAAGATTCACCTTTCTTTAGCGTCGTTTGAAAGATCTTCAAGAAAGACGCTTGATCGCCCTGCCGCCAAGACATCGGCGAGGTCTATTCCATCGCACGCAACATGCTATCCAGTAGCCAGTTGCGGCGATTCTCGCAAATCCAGCCAGCCTCGGCACGGAAATCGCAATTCCCTCCTCACGCTGTCGCTGGTATAGTCCCGCCCACTGCTGCGGGCGTTCCCCTGGAACGGAATCTGGGAGTCGCGAGCCATGTCGCCAATCAATGAAGTCCTCGCCATCGCGGCGATCATTGCCATTCACATCTCCGGGGTGGCCAGCGTGGTTGCCACTCGACTTGCGGAGCGTTCGCTCGCGACGTGTTCCGCTCAGAAATGGTTCTTCGTGCTGCTTGGGGCCGTCGGCTTGTCCACGATGATTGCACTCCGGGCCGGACACGGCATTTGGCTTTCAGGCGCAGCCACGCTGTGCCTGATGGCGATCGGCGCGACCGTCGATTTCCGCTCGGAACGCCGCAGTCCGGCGCCCTTGATCTGACGGTACGCGATGCGCCGCAGGGCCGTATCCGGGGCTCTGGGGCCGCCTTCACGAGTCACGACAGGCGTGGCAAATACGCCAAAATTTCCCGTGGCTCACTCGTCTCCGCCGCGTCGCACGGTATCATGGGGCCGCCGCCTTTTTCGATGGCCGTCTTTGCAGCAGCCACCAGCCGAGCGACAAATCGAGACGAACCATGGCCAGTTCTGAAACGCCCGTGAGCACCGAAGCTGCGCCGAACCGGCGCCTGCCGTACCGTTGGGAATTGCTGGGCCTGCTCTGGATCGCCTTTTTTTTGCACCAGGCGGACCGCCAAATCTATGGCAATCTGATCCCGCTGATTCAGGCCGATCTGCACTTGAGCGACGAGCAACTGGGGCTGGTGGCGTCGGTCTTCACGTGGGTGTACGGCCTGATGGTGCCCCTGGCCGGGTACGCGGGCGACGTGTTGCGGCGGAAGTGGATTCTGGTCATTAGCCTGCTGGTCTGGAGTGCCGGGACGCTGCTGACCGGCATCAGCTCCGGCCTCGTCGGACTGATCCTCTTTCGCAGCATTGCATCGGGGGGCGGCGAGGCCTACTACGCCCCGTCAGCCAACTCGTTGATCACCCAGTTTCATGACAGGACGCGTGCCCTGGCCATGTCGCTGCACCAGACGGCGCTGTACGTGGGCATCATCGCCAGCTTTGCCGCTGGCTACGTGGGGGAACTGTACGGCTGGCGTTCCGCATTCTTCGTCTTTGGCGGGTTCGGCATCGTCTGGGCCGCCGTCATGATTTGGCGGGTCGAAGACAGCGGCCAGCCGCAAGCTTCTGCGGCGGCGGATGTGACCGTGCCAAGTCGTCCGCTGTTGTCGGAAATGATGCGCGAGGTATTTCTGCGCCCGACCGTGCTGATGCTCAGCCTGGCCTTTGCCGGGCAGGTGTTTGTCAACGTCGGCTATCTGACCTGGATGCCGACGCTGCTGCACCGCAAGTTTGGGCTGTCGGTGACTTACGCCGGACTCTCTGCCCTGGCGTTTCACCATGCGTTCGCCTTCTTGGGCGTCGTGCTGGGGGGCAGGTTCTCGGATCTGCTGGCCCGGCGGCGGCGGATCGTACGGATGGAGTTCGAATACGCGGGACTGTTGCTGGCGGCGCCGTTCATCTTCGTGATGGGCGCGGCGGACCAACTGTGGCTGTGCTGCCTGGGGCTGTCGTTGTTCGGCCTGTTCCGCGGCGTCTACGACTCCAACTTGTTCGCGGCGCCGTTCGAGGTGATCCCGGCACGCTTGCGGTCCAGTGCCCTGGGGGTGATGCTCTCGTTTGCGTTCTTGATGGGCGCCTTTGCGCCGTTGGTGCTGGCCCGCCTTGCCAAGCATCTCGATCTGGACGGCGCCATGGCCTCGTTGGCCGTGGTGTACGTCGTCGCCGCGGCCTTGGTGGTGATTGCCGCCTATACCACGTTCCCACGCGACGCCGCGCGGCTAAGTTCCACCGACGAGACTTAACGGCGTTTGCACAAGGAGGAGATTTCCCGACATGAACGCAGATTTGGTGCTGGACGTCCGAGCCCAGCTGGGTGAAGGCCCGGTTTGGCATCCCCGCGAGCAACGGCTGTATTGGGTCGATATCACCGCCGGTTTGGTTCATGTCCACGATCCGGCAGGCGGGCCGGATGTGGTCTATCCCGTTGGCCAGATGGTCGGCGCGGCCGTTCCGCGGCGCTCCGGTGGACTGATGTTGGCAACGCAGAGCGGACTGGGCTCGTTTGACCTGTCGAGCCGGCAGTTCACTCTCCTCGTGGCGCCGGAGAAGGACTTGCCCGACAACCGCTTCAACGACGGCAAGTGCGACCCCTGCGGACGATTCTGGGCGGGCACGATGAGCATGGTCCGCAAAACGGGGGCGGGCAGTCTGTACTGCCTGGACACCGACGGCACGCTGCGTCACGTGTTCGGCGGCGTGACCACGTCGAACGGACTGGACTGGAGTCCGGATCGGCGGACCATGTACTACATCGACACGCCGACGATGCAGGTGGCGGCCTTTGATTATGACGCCGAATCGGGGACGATCTCCAACCGTCGCGTGGTCATCCCGTTTCCGGACGGCATCGGGCGCCCGGACGGCATGACGGTGGACGCCGAAGGCATGTTGTGGATCGCGCACTGGGACGGCGGCCGCGTCAGCCGCTGGGATCCGGCGTCGGGGCGGCGGTTGCAGGAGATCCATGTGCCCGCGGCGCGGACCAGTTCCTGTGCTTTCGGCGGCCCGAATTTGGATCGCCTGTACATCACCACGGCGCGGCACGGCCTGACCGAAGACCAACTCCGCGAGCAACCCCATGCCGGGAGTCTGTTCGCGGCCACCCCCGGCGTCGTCGGCCTGCCGGCCCACGAGTACGCGGGCTAACGCTGGTTTTCCCCTGCCACCCGAATGAGGTGGAGTTCGCGCCGGTTGGACAGCTGCCCGTTGATCTTGCCAGCGGGAGAATTCAGGTCATGGTGCGCATCTTTCAACTAACGATGTTCACGGCGTTGCTGGCCGCGCCGGCGGCTGGGGCGGTGATTGGGGAACCGAAAAAGGCGTATCCGGACCGCCCGGATGACGTGGCGCGGGAGCATGTGGTCGAAGTCACTGCGGCACGTCACGAGTACGGGATCCAGTTCGCCGGGACCGTGGATGGGCGTATGACCCGCTCGCCGATCGGTTATGCGGCGTTTGCTCAGGGCTGGCAGCCCAACCGCTCGGTGCTGATCGAGAACCTCGGCACGACCGACCTGCAGAATCCGCGGCTGGTCGTCAACGGGCGTGGCGACTGGCGCACGCTGGCGTCGATCGTGGCCGGGGCGACCCGCGGCTGGACGAGCGACGCGGACCGGGCACGGGCCATCTGGGAATTCGTCCGTCGGCAGCGGTTCCACGCCTGTACGTGGGACAACGAGTGCAACGACGCGGTCAAGGCGCTGAACGTCTACGGGTACACGCTGTGCGGCAATCAGGCGCTGGTACTCAGCGACTTGTGGAAGGCGGCCGGGCTGAAGACCCGCCGCGGCTACCCGGTGGGCCATTGCGTGGGCGAGGCGTTCTATGACGAGCGGTTCCACCTGCTGGACAGCGACGAACACGTGATCTGCCTGCTGCGAGACAACCAAACGATTGCCTCCGAAGAAGACATCGTGCGCGACCACGACCTGGTGAAGCGAACCCATACGTACGGGATCGGCAGCGGAGATTCGCGCAGGACGGACGAGTTCTCCGCGTCGCTGTACGGATACGAAGGCAAACGGGAAGGCGAATTTGGCCTGAGCACGCAGCACGCGATGGACCTGGTGCTGCGTCCCGGTGAAGCGATCGAATTCCGCTGGGATCACGTGGGCAAACAGTACACGGCGGGCTTGCCGCGCGTCGAAGGCCAGCCGGGGCACGATGGCCTGGGCGATCTGCTGGCCGGCTGGGGAGCCGTGGCGTACGACAACCTGCGCAACGGACGGTTGCGTTACCGGCCGGACCTTGCCGTCGACGCCGCCCAGCGCGGCGTGCAGTCGTGCGACAACGTCACGTGGGATCGTGCCGCCGCCCGGCTGCGGCCAACTACGGCCGATCAGCCCGCACAGATCACGTGGCGTTTCGCCAGTCCCTACGTGTTTGTCGGCGGTCGTGCCAGCGCGGCGGTCGAACTCGGCCCGCAAGCCAACGCCGAGTGGCGATACTCGACCGACGGCAAGAACTGGACAACTGCCGCGACCGCTGACGGGACCAAGACGGCACTGGCCGCAACGCTGGACGAGTGGATTTCGCCCCGCAAGAGCCCCACCTACGGCTTCCTGGTGCAGCTGCACGTGCGTGGCCCGGTTTCGGTAGCCGACGTTTCGTTCGAGCACGACATCCAGACCTCCGCGCTGGGATTGCCCGAACTGACGGTGGGCGAGAACCGCGTGGTGTACGCGGACGATTCGGCGGGCCAACGGCGGGTGCGAATCACGCATCGCTGGCTGGAACGTACGGCGTGGCATCCGCCGAAACCGCCCGCCGCCGCGATGGCTCCGGCCGATGGCGCGGTCGTCGAGGGTACTCGCGTCCGCTTTGCCTGGAGCGCCGCCAACGATCCGGATGGTGATGCGATCGTCGACTACCACTTCGAACTGTCGGCCCATCCCGACATGCGCTGGCCGCTGTCGCCAAATTTCGAGAAACAGATTTCGCTGACGCCGAGCCGAGGCAAGACCGAATGGACGGTCCCGTACGTCGGTCTGCTCAACCCGGACACGACCTATCACTGGCGCGTGCGGGCGCTGGACGCAACCGGAGTCTGGGGACCGTGGAGCCGAACGTTTTCCTTTCAGACGCGAGCCCCCGGCGTGCCGCTGGACCTGCAGCTGACGCCCGACGACCGGGGCGGACTGACTCTCACCTGGCGGGCCAACCCTCAGGGCCGCCAGCCGGTGAGCTTCAAGGTTTACGGCAGCGACGAACAGGGGTTCACTGTCAGCGATGCAGAGTACGAGGTATTTCGCGGCAAGGGCTTCGTGTCCAGTTTTGAAGAGTACGATGCCAAGCCGTCCGACGCCCCGGACGCGAACATGGGCAAGACACCGGCCAGTCTCTTGGCTCGAACGTCTGAACTGCGTTTGCGAGTCGTCGGCCCGGATCTGACCGAGCCCAACGCCAACAAGGCGTTCTATCGCGTTGCGGCGCTGGACAGCGCCGGGAACGAAAGCGGTCCGTCGGACTACGTCGAGGTGCCGCGGCCTTACGTCTTCAGCCAGTCGCCGCCCGCGCGAGTCGGCGTTGCCTACCAGTACCAGCCCAGCGCCATCCGTTCCCTCGGCGACTTGCGATGCCGCGCGAACAAGAATTCTTCGTACAACGCCGCGTATTGGGACCGCGACGAATTGACGTTCGAAGCCGTCCAGTTGCCCGACGCGCTGTCGCTGGACGCCAAGGCAGGTCTGATTCACGGGTCGTTCACCGCTGCGGGCGAGTTTTCCATCGCCTTCAAGGTAACGACACACCGCGGGCAAACGGCCACGGTGACGCAGACGGTGAAGGTCACGGAATGAGAATCCAAGCGGCCGAGGGTTGTGGCGAATCGCTGGTTGGACGCATGTTGCAGAATGTTGACCGCTTGAGCTGCTTACGCATTGGTGGTAACTCATCTCACCCGACCCGGACCCGGCTCATGTTGTCTCAACACGCCCTTGGGGTTAGAATCCTGCGTTGTTGTAAGCCCAAGTCAGCCATTCGGTTAAATCAACGACTCGTTCACCATGCCGGAAACCGAAGCCGACACCTGTCGCAAGTACGTCCTGCCGAAAATCTACGCGGCAGGCTGGACGGACGACCAGATCAGCGAACAGAAGACGTTCACTGACGGCCGGATCATCGTTGCGGGCACCAGGGTCCGCCGGCGACAGCGGATAACGGGCAGCTTACGTAACCGCCTTTGAGAATCGCCTAAACCTAAACGAGAGGATTCCATGAGAATCGCCACTTACAACATGCTATTCGGCGGCAAGGGCAAGTGTCACTGGTCCAGGGTCATGACCGACTATGATCCCGAGATCTTCCTTGTTCAGGAGACCTACCCACCGCACGAGCATGTACCAAACGAGACGTTGCGCCAACATGCGGCTTGGTGTGCCGTTGCCGGGCAGTCGTGGGGCAGTTCTGTTTACATCAAATCATCTGTTCCCCAGGCCATAGCCGTTCCCGACTTCACTGGATGGGTCGTCGGTGCCGAGGTCAGCGGGTGGACTTGGCCAGGAACTCAAGAGACCAGACTTCGGGTCTTTAGCCTTCACGCACCGACTCGCAACATTAGTGCCCGACGGGCGGTCAACGCCATTCTTGACATGATCAAAGGCCTGAAGGACGGATGCGACCTCGTTATTGGGGGTGACTTCAATCTGACAATTAGCGAACGACCTGGTTACGATCCGGTGAAGACGCAAGCTGCCGATCTTGCCATCCAAGCTCGGCTACGCGACGAGTTCGACTTGGTTAACTGCTGGCAGAACGCGAATCCCGGATTGCCTTTAGCACAGACGTTGAGATGGCAAAGTGACCCGGAAACGCCCTACCATTGCGATGGGATCTTTGTCCCGAAAAGATGGGCGGAACGATTGCGATCCTGCCGGGTCGTGTCAGGGGGCGACTGGGATCAGCTGAGCGATCACAATCCGGTGGTGGTCGAATTCGACTGACGGTCTTCATTCTGGCGAGAAAGGCGAGGCCCCACCCTCAAGG
>CAYUFW010000012.1:4398-27525 GCA_964443915.1 uncultured Pirellulaceae bacterium | reverse complement strand
CCTACGGTGATATCCGGAACCTGCGGTTCGAGCGGGAGCGGTTCGCGATGCTGGTTCGGTCCATCATTTCTCAGCAGATATCGACGCGTGCGGTCCGTTCGATCCGTCAGCGTTTGCAGGACATGGCCGGGGCGGAGGGGTTGACGGCCTCCAACCTGGTTCGGTTCAGCCTGGACGAACTGCGGTCGGTCGGGTTGTCGCCGCAGAAGGCGGCTTACGTGGCGGACCTGTCCGCCAAGGTGAACGAGGGCACCGTGGACCTGCGGCGGATCGGCCGACTGCCGGACGAGCAGGTCGTCGAACAGCTGATCCAGGTCAAGGGAATCGGCCGCTGGACGGCCCAGATGTTCCTGATCTTCTCGCTCAGCCAGTTCTCAACTCGTCGATCACCTTCCGCAACCCGCGCACCACGCGGGCCAATCGGTCGAAGTCGATCTTGTCCACGGTGTCGTCCGGCGAGTGGTAGTACGGATACCGAAACGGCGCCGTGTCGGTCACCATCAGGGCCGGATAGCCTTCTTGCCAGAAGGACCAGTGATCGGAGCGGCGGATGTCGCGGACGACTTCGGGCACCGCGGCGCCACCGGCGGGGAAGGGCTCGTTGCGCCGGAAAGCGCGCACGACTCGGCGCACCAGAGCGGCCGAACGGAGATTGCCCAGGAACAGGATGAAGTTGCCGGCGGACGGGAAGAAAAAGCCGAACGGCCGTGGGTACTTCTGGCTGCCGGGCGTATCGTCGTAGTAGCCGATGGTCTCCAGACTGAGCATGGCCGTCACCCGCTCGCCCCGCTCGCGGCACCGGCGGGCGTAGACCCACGAGCCCATCTGCGGCGTGTGGGAGTAAGGCTTTTCTTCGTTGACAAAGGCGACCAGCCGCAGCGTCCGGTCACAGGCGGAACCGGCCAGGGCGTGAGCCAGGCAGAGAATCGCGGCTACGCCGCTGCCGTTGTCGTTCGCCGCAGGCGATCCCGGCACCGAATCGTAGTGCGCCCCTACGACGACGATCTCCTCCGGCCGCGTGCGGCCGCGGATCTCGACTTCCAGGTTGCAGCATGTGACGCCGGAAACTTCGTACTCCTGCCGCCCCACTTGATAGCCGGCAGCAGACCATGCGGCCGCGATGTAGTCCGCGGCTTTGGCCAATTCCCGCGGCCGGCGGCTCACATTGCGTTCGCCGATTTTTTCGGCCAGATGCGTCACGTGACGGCGCAGGTCGGCGGCCAGTGCCAGCAGGTCCGCGTCGGCCGGCGGCAACGGACCGCGATGGCTTCTTCCCGGTGGCCACAACATGTTCGACTCCCACGGAGTGCCGTCAGTCCTTCGGTTCCTTATCGCTTCGCTCCCGGCGTGGCCTCGAACACGAGGACCTGGAACGGCTGCAGCGGAATGCGCACCGGCTGCCCGGCGGCGACTGCGATCGCCGGTTTCTGAGCGTCCTCGGCCCAGGGGCTTTTCAATTGGTATTCGGTCGCGGCGCCCGGCGGCAACTCCAGGGCCGCGCCGACGTCCAGCGCGAATTCGTGCGACTGGTCGTCCGGATTCCGCAGCATGATGATGCCTTTGCGAGGCGCCCACGAGGCGTAGCCGTACACTTCCAGCTTCGCCGGATCGCCGCCGATCCAGTGCGTGTCGACCAGCACGTCGGCGTGGGCCCGCGACCACTTCGCGGCCTCGGCCAGCACTTGCCAGTCGTCGGCCGTGAGCTTGCCGGGCTGGATGTACAGCTCCTGCAAGCTGGTGCCGGCGCCGAAAAACGCGCGGACATCGTCTTTGAAGCCGGCCGAGTCGAACGTCGGTTCGCCGGCCGTGCCGTGCCGCGAGTAGGCGACGCCCTGCGTCATCAGGGCGTTCAGCGGATATAGCGGCCCCTTGCCGACGATGTGGCGGTAGGTTTCCTGATCGCGATAGGTGAGCCACTGCTGTTGCTTCGGGCCCTTGCCTGCCAGTCCCATGTCCCCGCCTTGCCGCCAGACCGAATCGGCATAGCGGAGCCAGAACGGCGAGGGCCACGAGCCCGTGGTCAGATTGATGTAGACCTGCGGGTTCTCCTGCCGCAATTCCAGCATCAGCCGCCGCATGGCCTCGGTGTCCAGCACGTAGGTCGCGCCCCCGGAGGCGTAGGTGCCGGCCGCGATGCCGTCGAATTTGAAGTGGTTCACGCCGTACTTCCGCATCATGCTCACGCAGGCGTCTTTGAAGGCCGCATAGTACTTCGGCCCAGACAGCGAGAAGCCGGCCTGGTTGATCTCGAAGCCCTGCTCGCGGCCGTACTTCAGACGTTCCTCGCGCGCCTTGCCGTAGCCGCCAAACGGCGAGAGCCAGACGCCCACGTGCGTGCCGTACTGGCGGCACAACTCGGCGTGCGGGGCAAAGCCGCTGGGAAACTCGGAATGGAAATGCCACAGCGTCTTCGGGTCGTCCCAGCCGTCGTCAAAGACCATGCCGTCCAGCACGACGCCGTGCGGCTGGACCAGCTTCTCGCCCATCGTGCGGATCGCGTCCAGACAGTTGGCCTCGTTCATCGAATACAACCCCGTGGCAATGTCGTACCAGGAGTTGTAGTGCAGGAACGGACGATAAGGATGGGCCCGCTCGCGCTCCAGGTAGTACAGAAACGCCCGCCGCAGCTGGCCTGCGGGAGCCACGCCGATCACGAAGCTCTGCGTGAAAGAGTTGCCTTTGGCCAACGGAGCGTTGCGCACCAGCCGGCAGCCAACTCGAGCGTCGGGAGCGGGCTGGCCGTTCTTCTGCGGCGGCGTCTCAACCCGGTTCTGAGCGTGCGGATCTTCGCAGCCGAAGAAGATGCCGTCGGCGACGACCGGCGAACCGTCCACGGAACCCGCGTTTCGCGACCCCGGCACGTTCTGGTCCATCCAGATTACCTCCCGCACGACGCACTCTTCGCAGTCGGCCGAGACCTCGAATTCCTGACGCACGTAGTTGGCGTCATCCAGCAACATCGCCCGCCAAACCACGCGCAGCATCCCGTCGGCCGAACGCATCGGCCGCACGACTTGCCGGCCCGGCAGCCGCGCTGCCAGCCGGGCCGCCTGTGGATCGGGCGTCAGAGCCGTGATCTGCGGCTCGCCTTCCGCCGTAAGCTGGGACGCGGCATAACGCCGGCCGTCGGCGAGCACGATCTGGAATGCTTCGCCAGCAAACGTCAGGTCGCGGCCGAGTTGCCGATCGCGAAACACCTGCGGTTTGAAGGCTTGCGGTTTGACCGACCAGGACATCGACAACGCGGCGTTGCTCGCAGTCATCACGTCGCCCTGGCGCTCGATCGTGGCTGGCCCCGGAACAGGCCCCGGATACTGGGCCGCCAACGCACCCGCGAAGGCCGGAATCGTGCTGAGGATAAATGCCGAGCAGATTGCCATTCGCAGCTGTCGGCCAAAGCGTGCGAGGCGGTGGCTGGACGTGGTCATGGTGGGGCTCCCGTGTGTTCTGGCGGACGTTGCCATGCTGGGGTCGCGAAGCTGCAGACGCGCCCGTCACCATACGCCGCGGGGCAATTCGCGTCAACGGAAGGAAGGACCACGACGACGGTCGTGGGCCGGCTACTTGATCAAGCCGCGTTGCCGCAAGTAGTTGGAGACCAACTGGTCCACCGGCGTCTTGGTACTGGTCATCAGGTACTTCATGCCGCGGCGGGTGCAGAATTCCCGCGCGCCGTCGATAAAGGCGGCCAGCGTGCGGCGGTAGCGGTCCAGCAGCGGACGGCTGACGGTGATTTCAGCAATGTCCTGGTCCTCGCAGTCGACCAGCCTCAGGTCGCCCTTGACGTCCGGCTCCAACTCTTCCGGCGACAGCACGTGAATGACGTACACGTCCAGGTCCTGGGCCAGCAGAAACCGCAGCGCGGATTCGTAGCCGCTCTTGTCCATCAAGTCGCTGATCAGCACCAGGATGCCTTTGCCGCTGTTCCGCAAGCAGAACTCCTTGACGCTCGTCGCCAGCGGCACGTTCAGGCCGGGCTCGACGCGCTCGACGTACTCCAGCATGCGCCACAGGTTCTGGCGTCCCCGCAGCACGGGGCCGGGCTGAGTGCGGGCGGCGCCCAGGGCTTCGATCTTCACCCGGTCCGCGCGGCACAAGCCGATGAAGCCCAACGAGGCGGCCAACTGCTTGGCGAAGTGCAACTTGGTGGGCTCGCCGAAATCCATCGAGGCGCTGGCGTCGATCAAGGCGTAGAAATGCAGGTCCTCTTCTTCCAGGAACAGCTTGAGAAAGAGCTTCTCCAGGCGGGCGTACAAGTTCCAGTCGATGAACCGGAGATCGTCGCCAGCGACGTAGTTGCGGAAATCGGCGAACTCGACGCTCTGGCCGCGGCGGCGGCTGCGGCGTTCGCCTTTCATCCGGCCCCGGAACACCTTACGGGTCACCAGTTCCAGACGCTCCAACTGCGCCAGCAGTTCGGGACTCAACAGAGATGAGGCGGTGCGGGTGTTCATCGGTAATCGGTAATCGGTAGTCGGTAGTCGGTGATCAGTGATCAGTGATCAGTGATCAGTGATCAGTGACCGGTCATATTCGCGCCCTGGCTAGGCTTCGACCGGGCCACGGGGGCGACCGGAGGTCGCAAATCGCCGGGGAAGACGTGCGGTCGGCAGTTGCGGCGGGCTCAGTAGATCCGCGTGCCGCCCTCAACCCTGCGACTCTTTCACTCTTTCACTCTTTCACTTTTTCACTTTTTCACTTTTTCACTTTTTCACTTACTTCGCCACCGTGGCCGTGACCACACGCTCCTCGGCCTTTTCGGGCAACTTCTCCAAAATGTCCAGCAGCACGTGGTCCGTGTCGATGGCTTCGGCCTGGGCCTCGAAGTTCAGGATCACGCGGTGACGCAGGGCCGGCAGGTAGACGCGGCGGACGTCCTCGAAACTGACGTTGTAGCGGCCTTCGAGCAGCGCCCGGACCTTGGCGGCCAGGGCCAACGTCTGGGCGGCCCGCGGACTGGCGCCCCAACGCAGGTACTGATTGGTGATCGGCAACGCAAACGCGCCGCCGGGATGCGTGGCCAGCACCAAACGGACGATGTAGTCCTCGACGTGTGCGGCCAGGATCACTTCGCGGACCAGTTGCTGCCACTTGAGGATCTCGCTGCCGTCCATCACTTTTTCCGGTTCGACCGTGAGGCCGCGCGTCGTCCGCTGGACGATCGTCGCCAACTCCTCGCGGCTGGAGTAACCGACCAGCAGCTTGAAGAAGAAGCGGTCCAGTTGAGCTTCGGGCAGCGGGTAAGTGCCCTCCTGTTCGATCGGGTTCTGCGTCGCCATCACGAAGAACGGCCTCTTCAACTCGTGGCGCGTGCCGGCCGCCGTCACGGTGCCTTCTTGCATCGTCTCCAGCAGCGCGGATTGCGTCTTGGGCGTGGCCCGGTTGATTTCATCCGCCAGGCAGATCTGCGTGAAGACCGGTCCGCGCTGAAACTCGAACACCCGCTTGCCGTCCGCTGTCTCCAGCACCATGTTCGTGCCCAGGATGTCGGCGGGCATCAAGTCGGGTGTGAACTGGATCCGCGAGAAATGCAGATCCAACGCCTGGGCCAGCGTGCGGACCAGCAGCGTTTTGCCCAAGCCCGGGACGCCTTCCAGCAGGCAATGCCCGCCCACGAAGAGGCAGGTCAACACGCCGTGTACGATCTCGTCATGGCCCACGATCACGCGGCCGATCTGCTCGCGCACCGCCGTGTACCGCTGTCGGAATTCCTCCGCCCGCTGCTGCATCGACTCGCCGATACTCATGGGTTCCTATCCTTCCAAGCTTTCTTTTTCGCCTCCAGGAGGCGTTCGGTGTATGACTTCTCTTGCTCCACCGCAGGCTTTTGGCCCGGTTCAGCGGCGGCGTGGGCCGGCGCGGCTGCGGGCGGCGTACCGCCGGCTTCCTCCAAGACCTCTTCCAGCGACGCGATTGGCGTTCCGCCTGGCTCTTCGACCTGGGGTTCGAAGCGGGCTGCCGCACGCCGCTCTTCCAGTTGCCCGCTGACCTCGGCTTTGCGGCTCCGCAACCGTTCCATGCGCTCATCCGGTGTCTCTTCCTGGGGACGACGCAGCACGCGCGCCCACAGCCAGACGAGCGCCGGACCGATCCAATAGAAATGAATCGTCACGCGGCGGACCAGGACGTCGCAGAAGAAAACGCACGCGGTCACCAGCAGCACCAGCGGCCAGATGTCTTGGCGGCTGATCGCTTTGGCCAGATTGTGTCGGAACGTGTCGTGTTCCAGCAGCGGGTCCAGTTTGCCGCGCGCCAAGTCGCCCTCGATCAGCTTGCCCGCCTCGCCGCCCTTGGGCGCGTGCGCCGCGAGCGTCCGCAGCAGTTCCACGTTCGTCTCGCGGTCGCGGAACTCGGACGAGTACGGCACGGTCACGCCGGCCAGAATCGGCGACTTGCCGGCCCCCGGCACGACGTTCACGAAGTAGCTGCCGGCCTTGTCCGCCGCGAACTGGCCCACGTAGCGGCCGGGCGCGACCTGCTCGATCTTGACCTCGAAGTCTTCCAGGTTCGGGTCCACCGCCACGGCCGACATGTTCAAGAAATTCAGGAACTGGTCGTCTTTGTCCAAGGCCGTGACCACGACCCGCACCTGGCCGTCCTTGACGTCCGTCGCGACCGTGAATTTGCCTTCTTCGTTCACGGGCCGCATCGCCCAGCGGATGATTTGCGAGAAGAACTTGTCGTAGTTCTCCCACCGCGTCCAGGCGTTGGCCCAGCGATGCCCGGCGTCGGTCGTCAGGGCGACGCTACGGCCCAGGCCATACGTCCAGCTGGCCAGAATCGTGGCGTTCTGAGTGTCCGGCGGATCGGGCGACACGAGGGCGACCTCGACCAACGGGTTCTTCTTGACCGTGGTCATGACGAAGCCCGAAATCGGCGGCAGCGGCTCGGTAATGCTCTGCAGCATCTCGTGCGGATACACCAGACGCGGCGGCACGTCCGGCAGGTCCTTGATCAGCGGCCGAGCGACGCGGCGGGCTTCGATCTGGAAAATGCGCGGCAGGGCCTTGGCGCTCTTGGCCACGTAGTACTGGCCGCCCGTCGCGGTGGCGATGTCCTGCAGCGTCTGGTGCCCCGCGGGCCCGTGAGCCCCGACGGCCACCGTCGAGATCTTGATCTTTTGCCGCACGAAGCCGTTGACGGTCGTGAAGGTCGGCGGCGACGGGTCGCCGTCGCTGATGATGATCATGTGCTTGACCGAGGCGTTCACCTGGTTGAAATCGCCCAGCGCCATCTTCATGGCCGGGTCGAATTCCGGCATATCGCCCGGCGTCATGCGTTCCACGGCCGCGATCAGCTTGTTGCGGCGTTGGCCGATGCGGATCAGCCCCCGATTGCCTTCCCGCCACAGCCACTCTTCCCGGCCGGGTCCCCAGTGGATCAGCCCGCAGTAGTCCATCGGTCCCAGCGGCTTGATGGCCTCGCGGGCGATCACCTTCTGCCAGTAATTGCCCTCGGCGATCTCCGAAGCGTGCATGATCATGACCAGCGCCCCGACGGCGCGGATGCGGGCGTTTTCGATGTGGAAGTCGACCGGCATGGCCTTTTCCAGGTCCGTGTTCGCCCAGCCGCCGGCGCCGAAGCTGGTCTCGCCGCCCAGCATGACCAGCCCGCAGCCGAATTGCTCGGTGTTCCGCACCAGCATTTTAATTTGCTCGTCGCTGAAACTGGTCACCGTGTTCGCGTCCGCCCCGCTGCTCCGCGGCACATTGGCCAGCACCACGCAGTCGTAAGCTTGCAGTTCCGCCAGACTGGTGAACAGACTGTCGCTGCTCTGCAGCGTGACTTCGATGTTGTTTTCCCGCAGCCGGCCGATCAGGTAGTCGAAACCGCCTTTGTTGTCCGCGTCCTCAATGAACAACACGCGGCCCTTGCCGCGCACGTGCGTGAACGCCGTCGCCTGGTTGTTCTCCAGCACCCGGTCGTCCTGCGGGTTGTCCGGTGTGAAGGCCGCCTTGTACGTGTACACCGCCACTTCGTCGATGCGGTGCTGGAACGAGAATACGTTCTTGCCCGGTTTCAGTTCGACGTCCTGGCTGTCGGGGTTCAGCAGATCCTCTTGCTTGCCCGACTGGCGCACCAGTTTCAGCTTCCCGCGGACGACGCCATCGGCATTCTCGGGAGTTGGAGTGGTGAGATTGTCGATGACCACGCGGGCCTCGATCGGCTGGCCGCGGCGGATGTCGCTGGGCAGGACCACCTCCTCGACCTGAACCTCGCCGCGGCTGGCCAGCTGGACCGGCACCACGTCGATGCCGATGCCCTGATCGGCCAGCACGCCGGCGATCGCCCGCGCATCGCCGATGTTCTCGTTGCCGTCGCTGACGATCACGATCCGCTTGGCGGTGTCCTCCGGAAACGTCGCCCCGGCCATCTTCAGGGCCGCTGCCAGGTTCGTGGCGTCGGTCCGCAACCCCAGCGTGCTTTCCAGGTTCAGGAACGGGATGTCGTCGTCGAACGGCGGAACCTCGACCACCGCGTCGTGGCCGAAGACGATCACGCCGGCACAATCCTCGCGCTCGGCGCGGCGATGCCGCCGCACGCCCTGGCGGACATAGTCCAGCATGGCCTGCCGCTGCGCGACGGGAATGCTCTCGGACTGGTCCAGCAGGTAGGTGACCGTCACCTTGTCACTGGTCCGCAGCGTTTGGACTTCGGCCAGGGCCAGCACGATCAGCACGAAGACCAGCGTGCGGAACGCCAGCGCGAACAGCCGCCGGTAGCGGCCCAAGCCGGACAGGCTGCGGAAGCTGAAGACCCACAACAAGGGCAGCAGCAACAGCAGCGCCAGATACCAGGGGTGGACGAATCCGATGTCGATCCGAAACATGAAGCCGTTCCCAACCTCCGAACAGCCATCAAACGCGATACCGATATCTTAGCCGCCAAGGGGCCGCCACCGCAACCAACGTTGGAACAACGTGGCGTGGGGTGCCGCGTAGGGTGGGTGGACACGGGTGGGTCGACAAGTAGGGTGGGTCGAGTCATCGAGGCCCACCGGGACCGAGCCAAGCAGGGTGGGTCGAGTCTTCGAGGCCCACCGAAACCGAGCCAGCCCTCTAGACCGCCGTCGCATCGAATCTCGGAACTTGCCCGGCGATCTGGCCGCGGAACGGCGATCCCCGGTCCGTCTGCGCGGCGGGCCGGCGCTACTGAGTTGGCAATTCGAGCTTCTTGGGAGGTGGCAATTGCCCGTCCGGTTCAGGCCGTTCTGCCCTTGGTCCGCTTTGGCCCACCCTACAATCGGATACGCTGTACGCGGTGGTTGTAGGTGTCCAGGATGTGGATCCGCCGCTGGGAATCCACCACCAGCGCCCAGGGCTGGTACAACTCGCCCGGCCGGCGGCCCTGGACGCCCCAGGACGCGACGAACTTGCCCTCCCGCGTGAACTTCTGCACGCGATGATTGCCGAACTCGGCCACGTACACGTAATCGCCGTCCAGCAGGAGATCGTAGGGATAGCGGAGTTGGCCCGGCAACGTGCCCTGCTCGCCCCAGATCGCGATTAGTTTCGCTTCGCTCCCCGTGGCGTCGAACACCTGAATCCGGTCGTTGCAGGCGTCGGCGACCCAGATGTGGTCGTGCTCGTCCACGGCCAAATCCTGCGGCCGCGCGAATTGGCCCCTTCCGCTGCCGTGCCCGCCCCACTGGAACAGGAACTTCCGCTGGGGAGAAAATTTCTGAATCCGGTCGTACTCGCCGTACTCCGAGACGTAGTAGTTGCCCTGCGAATCCTGGGCGCAGTCGGTGACCAGCGTGAATTCGCCCGGACCGAATCCGTACTTGCCGCCGATCGTTTGATCTTCTAGCAACTGGCCTTGGGGAGTGTAGAACAAGATGCGGAAATAATGGGTGTCAGCGACCATCAGGTTGCCCTGCCGATCGAACGAAAGCCCCGTCGGCTTGCCGTTGGTGCTCTCCGGCGTGCGCCAGCCGCGCAGATACCTGCCGTCCGTCGTGAAGACCTGGATGCGGCCGGTCATGTCAACGATGTACAACTGGTCCTGCCGATCGATGGCCATCGCCCGCGGTTTCATCAGCCGGCCCGCCGACAGACCTTGCCGCCCCCAAACCAGTTCCGGCTTGCCCGGCGGCGACGCGCCGCCGACACAACCCGCCAGCAGAAGCGAGCAAACAGCCAGCCCTTTCGCCACCGGGCTCGCCCCGGTGCTTCCAGGCTTCTGCCCTACTTCCCGTTCCCCGCCTTTACGCATCATTTCCCTGCCCGCCGAAGTCTCCGACGCCCCATTTATCTCGTCTCACGACCGCGTCATGGTACGGGCAGCGAGGCGGTGAAGTCAATTTCGCCGCACCGATCACGCACAATCGCAAATCTTCTGAACGTCGCAAGACCATCGCACGGCTGATTGACACGGCACGGGGCGCAGCTTAGAAGGTACGCTGATTGAATTGTCCGCAGGCGTGCCAAGGGCGAGGAGATCGCCGTGAGCCGTCTAATCTGTCGCCGTCAGTTCCTTGGAGACGAAAATGGACGGCGTGGACGGCCAGCGCGCCCCCGTTCACGCTCCGTTCGCACCGCGACGACAACCATGGGGCGGTCGTCGAAGTCGAGCTGCGCGGGGGCCAAGAGATCGCCTGCGCGAAACTCGTGAACCTGGATACGATGCTCGTCTCGGCCCAGAAGATCATCGAGATCCCCGACGTTGACGACCGCGACTGCCGCACGCAGTGTACGGCTCAAATTGATCGGTCATCGGTGATCAGTATTCGGGCGTCGAGGCAAGATCACTACAGACCAGCAAGCAGCCGTTTCCGGCAACCGATTACCGATTACCGATCACCCCCCAACAAAGGAGACTCCCCATGTCCGACCCCCAATTGTCTGTTGCCAAAGGCGGCAAGACCCGCCGGGATTTCTTGAAAGCATCGGCCGCCGGCGCGGCAACGGTCGCCGGCCTGTCGATCGCCCGCAGCGCCCATGCGGCGGGCGACGAGACGATCAAGATCGGCATGATCGGCTGCGGTGGCCGGTGTTCCGGGGCCGCGTCCGAAAGCTTGAGCGCCGGACCGTACGTGAAGCTGGTTGCCATGTACGATGTGTTCGAAGACCGGGTGCAAAGGAGCCGCAAGGTCCTGAAAGACCGCTTCCCTGACCAAGTCCAAGTGGAGGACGGCCACTGCTTTTCGGACTTCAAAGGCTACCAGAAAGTCATCGAAAACGTCGATGTGGTGCTGATCGCCTGCGCGTCGAAATTTCACCCGATGTATGCCGAAGCGGCGATCAAGGCGGGCAAGCACGTGTTCGTGGAAAAGCCGCACGCCATCGACCCGGTCGGCTGCCGCCGCATGCAAGCCGCCTGCGACTTGGCGAAAGAGAAGGGCCTGAGCATCGTGTCCGGCCTGCAAAGCCGTTTCCACGCCGGTTTTCAGGAGACCGTCAAACGCATCCACGACGGGGCCATCGGCGACATCGTGGCGATGCAGTCCATGTTCCTCCGCGGCCCGTACCAGACCGTGGCCCGCAATCCGGCCTATACGGAAACGCAGTACCAGTTCAGCAACTGGTATCACTTCTGCTGGCTGTCGGGCGACGATGTGCCGCAATCGCTGGTCCACAACATGGACCGCGTGGCCTGGATCATGAAGGAAGAGATGCCCAAGTCGTGCTTCGGCCTGGCCGGACGTTCCACCTCGTTTGGCGAAGTCTACGGCGACATGTTCGATCACCACACGGTGGTGTACGAATACGCCAGCGGCACGCGGGTCTACGCCCTGTGCCAGACGCGCAACGGCTGCTACGGCAACAGCTCCGACATCGTCATGGGCACCAAGGGAGTCTGCCACCTGGGCGCCTGCAAGATCGAAGGCGAGAACCCTTGGACCTTCCCACGAGAGCAGCACAATAACCCCTACGCGGCCGAGCAGAAGGCGCTGATCGATTCGGTGCGCGAAGGCAAGCCGATCAACAGCGGCTACCACATGGCCAACAGCACGATGTCGACCGTGATGGGCCAGTTGGCTTGCTACTCCGGCAAACCGACCAATTGGGACGACGTGGTCAAGTCCGACTTCCAGTTCGGCCCCGCGCCGGACGACGCCAGCTTCGACACGCCGCCGCCCGTGACGCCGGACGCCACCGGCAACTACCCGCTGCCCGTGCCCGGCGTCTGGAAGATGTAGTGCGAGCTGTCGCCCGCGTGGCATGGCCTACTTCGCAACACCCGGTTTCGGCGACCGCGATGTACGCTATGATGGCGGTCGACACAGGGTGTTGCCGTGCCACGACGAGAAGTTAACGTCAAGACAAGGGGTGCAATGACTAGACGTTGCCAGTTGACGCTGCCGAATTTCAACGATGAACCAGATGACGCGGTTTCCCGTTTAGCGCTGGGGACGAGTCACGGTCGGTCTTCGACCTTCATTGACAACATGCGGTTGCCGATTCATCGGTGGTTCAGGTACAGCGCCGGCTTTTCGGCGGAATGGGTTCAGCAGGAAGTCGCCTCCAGAAGAGGCCAGGTTCGGGTCTTGGATCCGTTCGTGGGATCGGGGACGACATGTCTAGCCTGCGATGCAGCGGGCATGCCTTCGATCGGGATTGAGTCCCATCCCTTCGTGCGACGGGTGGCGCGGGCCAAGCTGGCATACAGGGCGGACGTCGGCCAGTTCATTCGGCGGGCACAAGCGGCCTTCGAGGCCGCGGACCGCGCAGTCGCGTGTGTGGATCGTTACCCCGCTCTGATCCAGAAATGCTTCAGCAAAGAGACGCTCGCCTACCTGGATCGTTTTCGGCAATCCGTCCAGGCCGAGCACGACGGTTCTCCGGAATCGGAATTGCTGTGGCTGACGCTGGTTTGCTCGCTGCGCGCCGTGTCGGAGGCGGGAACGGCACCGTGGCAATACGTTCTTCCCGGGCGTCGCAAGACACGACCGCCCGCACCAAGCGTGGCTCTTCGAAAAACGGTGGAGATGATTGCCGCCGATGTTGCCTGGATGGCTCGGCGAGCGACGCCGCTGGCAACCTTGCAGGCTGACGATGCCAGGGAATGCGCAACAGTGACCGATGGCTGGGCCACTCTGGTGCTTACGTCACCGCCTTATGCCAACAACTACGACTACGCCGATGCCACCCGTCTAGAGATGACGTTTCTGGGCGAGATCAGCGGTTGGGGGGACTTGCAAGATAATGTGCGGAAGCATTTGGTGCGTGCGTGTTCGCAGCATGTGCCCCCAGGCTCCATCGACCTGGAGGTGGTTCTGGCGTCTCCCGAGATGGAACCGATCCGCAACGACATCGCCGTGGTCTGCAGCCGACTTTCGGAACTCCGAGAAGAGCGCGGGGGGAAGAAAACGTACAACAATATGGTCGCCTGTTATTTCCTGGACATGGCCCAAGTATGGCGGGCCTTGCGCCGTTGTTGTCGTAGTCCGTCAGAGGTCTGCTTTGTCGTTGGGGATTCCGCGCCCTACGGGGTCTATGTGCCCGTCATCGATTGGCTCGGGCAGTTGGCACTGGCTGCTGGATTCGATCGTTGGGAGTTCCGCAAGCTCCGGGACCGCAACACGAAGTGGAAGAACCGAAAGCATCGAGTTCCTCTGTGCGAGGGACAACTCTGGGTCTATGGATAGCATCAGGATCGTATATGGCTGAATCACTTGCCCATCGCTGGGGACAAATCATCGGAGATGTTTTCGAGGCGTTCGTCCAGAATCTCCTGGCGGATGTGGCTAATCGGCACACTCTGTATCTCGATCACAAACGACCGCGAAAGGCGCGTGCCGGCCAAGGTGGAAGAAACCTCTCGAAAGTAACTTGGCAGGATGGGTACGGCAATCGGCACGATCTCGACTACGTCTTGGAACGGGGCGGCACGGAGGAGGCCCTCGGTACGCCCGTTGCTTTCATTGAGTCGGCTTGGCGGCGATACACCAAACACTCCAAGAACAAGGCCCAGGAGATCGAAGCGGCCGTGCGGCCCGTAGCCCAGACATTCAGTCGGCATCAACCCTTCTGTGGGGCCGTGCTGGCAGGTGAGTTCACCAAGAACGCCCTGGCTCAATTGGAATCGAAGGGCTTCGCCGTCCTGCACATTCCGTACGATTCAATCGTGGCAGCCTTTGCGGAACTCGGCATCGACGCCTCCTCGGAGGACGGCGTTCAAGGGACCTCCGAAGATGACTTCCGGGAGAAGATCAGCAGGTGGGAGTCGTTGCCGCAACCAGACGCCACCCACACACTGGTGCGTCATCTCTCGTCCACGCACGCCAGTCAAATCGCGTCGTTTGTTTCTCGCCTGGAGTCGGCCATCACTCGCAAGGTGATTTCGGTTCGACTCAGCGTACTGCGAGGACATGCCTTGGAGCTTCCTGACGTGGAAAGCGCCATCTCATACTTGATCGAGGAAGAGCAGTCGTGGCTGGTCCGCGAGGACGCGCAATCACGCGAGTACTTTGAAATCCAAGTCCGGTTCAACACCGGGGCGCGGATTGAGGCGACGTTTCCCGCTCGCCGAGAGGCAATCGCCTTCCTGCGCACTTTCGAGTAACCCTTCGAGTGCATGTTTCTGAGCAGCGCGAACGCCGTCACGGCAGCTCAAGGAGTCTGACGGAAGGGTTTGGCGGCCTCCGGTTCCTTGGCTTCCGATTTGGCGGGCAGCGTTTCCGGCGCGATCGCTTGCAGCGTGTCTCGCGCCGCGTTGCGGACGATGTCCTCTTTGTCTTTCAGCAAGGTCTGAATCTGGGCCACGATGGTCCGGGCCGGCTGGCCGATTTGCCCCAGCGAGCGCACGGCGTCGCGGCGGACGCGCGGCGCGGGATCGTCCAGCACGGACGCCAGGCCCTGGACCGCCTCCGCCGCCGGAGGCCCGATGTCCCCCAGCGCCTCGGCCGCATGTTCGCGGATGGTCGCCGCGGGATCCTGCAAGGCAACCAACAGCGCCGGGACGGCGCTGGCCGCCTGCGGGCCGACCTTGCCGATCGCGCGAGCCGCGTTCCAGCGCGTCTCCGAATCCAATTGCGAATTGGCCAGAATCTCCTCCAGCAGCGGCAGCACAGCTTTGCGCCCGCGATCGATGATGCTCTGCCCCGGCTTGGCCGCCTCCCGATACTCGCTCAGCGCCCGCACGTGGACCGGATTCCGTTCCTGGCGGAGCAGTTCCAACAGCGCCGGCACGGCGACGTCCACCGGCACGCCCGCCTTGGGCACCGCGGCCGAAGCCACACTCCGCACGTGCGCGTCCGGATCTTGCAGGGCAGCGATCAGGCTGCTGCCTGCGGCTTCCGCTCCCGCTCCCACCTTGCCGAGCAGTTCCGCCGCGAAGCAACGGACCGCCGCACCAGCTCGCTGGCGGTCCTGCAGGATGGCCGCCAGCACTGGCGTCGCGGCCGAACCGCCTGCTTCGAGCGTTTCGAGCGCCTCGGCCTGTTGCGCCGGATCCCCAGCCAACATGCGTTGCCAGTGACTCGCCGGCCACCCCTCGTAGAACGGTTCGCCCGTGACATGCCCCCACACGGCGACCAGTGGTTGCCGGCCCGCGACGATCAGCGCCACGGCCACCGCAAGCGTAATCAGGAGACTGATCTTGGTCTTCATCGCTGCATCCCTTTTTGTCGGCCTGCTACGGCGTCTACACGATCGTCGATTATGCCTCATGACGCCGTGATCGTCCACCAGATATGGCCTCTGACGTTCGCGTTGTCCGGCGTCCGTTCGAGGCTTCGCCGCCGCGACGAGCCGTGCTACAATGCACAAAACCGTGGGCGGCCCCTTCTGAAACGGTGTTCCCATCTCATGCGTGGAGGACTGAAATCATGGCAGCCTGGGCCTATGCCTGTCATCCGTGCGGCGGCGAGCCGGCGACCTGGTACGTGCCGCAAGCAACCGTCGACGAGATGCCCCGCGACGTGCGCGTCGTGCGGGTTCAAGTCGGTTCGGAGTGGCTTTGTGCCGTCCTGGACCGCAGTCGTCGCGTGAGCGTGGAAGGACTGCTGCTGCGCGAAGCAATCGCCAGCAACGCGGCCGACTGCCCGGAATGCGCGGAAGCCGTGTCCGCGGCGGACGCCGGCCGCGGCGGGCAGCGGGTCGCCTCAGCGGCAGAAGACGCGGACGAGTCCGCGACAACGGCGACCCAGCCGGCCTCCGCCGTCCAGGCAGCGGCCATTTCGCTGGCGGGGATCCGCTTCGCGGTCGTGGCGGTCGGGCAAAACTTGGTGCGCAGTCCAGGCGAGGCCGATATGGCCATCGCTGATCTGCGGCCCCGCTTCGGCGGCGTGCCCGTCGTGCTCATGGCCCAGAACGACGACGGTTCGCCGACGTACTACGGCGACCGAGAGTTGGTCGAGATGCTCTCCGGAGTGCCTCTCGACAAAATGCCCTGGAGAGAATACCGCATCGGCTGACTGCCAAGCCGGCCACAACCGATCGGGCGGATATCGGGGCAGCCCTGAAAGCAGACGTTTCGTAACGCGGGCTGGCGTCCGCAACCCATCTGGCGAGCGGGGTGGCGTGAGCCCCCCGGTTCTGAACCGGCCGACTTGCTGGGAACCGGGAGGCTCACGCCACCCCGCTCGCCAAGCCAGGATGCGCGCGCGTCGCGCGCATCGTACGGACTGAGACTCCAAAGGAGAGACCCACGATGCGAGTTCCCACACAACGACTTTGGCTCACACTGCTGGCATTCGGCGGTCTCCTGACGGGGCTGCACGCGGCCGAACCTCGGCAGACCCGGCGCGTGCCGTTGCCCAGCGCCGCGTTCAACCACGAACTGGGATTCTGCTACATCGCCGGCATGGATTTCGGCGAGGACGGCGACCGCGAGAGCGGCAACCAGTCCGGGCTGGTCGTGTACGAGGACGGCAAGCCGCTGGGACCGGCCCATGCGCTGCACGCGGACATCCGGACCCAGGGCCAGGGCCGCTATTCGCATTGGACCCGCAACGGCTTGTACATGTCGGCGGCGGACAATTCCGATCCCCGCACCAACGGCCGAAAATACGAGGTTGCCTCGACCAACCCCGACAGCACGCTCGGCGGACTCGAACAGTTCGCCGGACCGCCCCAGACGCGCGTCGAGGTCGTCCGTGCTTCGCAACACGAGTACACGATCCCGCTGGGCGGCACGTTGGACTTCGAGAACACGCACACGCGACTCAACGACGGCTTCCTCGTGGCGTTCCAGCCCAACCTTTCGGTGACCATCGACAATACCGGCGACGTCACGGTCCTGTGGCCGAAAGTGATTGCCAACGACCGAGCGAATTGGGGCACCTTCGACGATCTGCTCGCCGAGTTCACGCGCGGCGCGGCAAACGACCAGGAGAAAGCGCTCTTCATCTGGCAGACGGCCCGCGACAACCGCTACCACTGCAGTCCGCTGTTCGCCGACGACGAATTTCACGACCCGGTGAAGATGTTCAACTCGTACGGACTGACCCTGTGCGACGACATGGGCGCTTGCGGCTGCTCGCTGTTCAAACACGCCGGACTGGGCAAGCCCAAGTACACGCTCGATCCCAAAGTGCGGGCCTTGCACGGCCATGTACAAGGCGAGGCGGTGGTCGACAACCGGCACCAGTTTCTCGACATCGACGAGAGCGTGTTCTACCTGGACCGGGAAAACGAGACGCTGATCGGCGGCGACGAATGTGCCCGCGACCACGATCTGGTCCGGCGCGAGGCCCCCTACGGTCCCGTGTTTGCCGGCTGGAATGCCGCCGAATCCAACGCCGCCCTGTTCGGCCCGGATGACGGCGCGGGGTTTCAGGCCCTCCGCGGACACGAGATGCGGTACTCGCTGCGGCCGCGCGAACGCGTGGTGTTCCGCTGGGACAACGTGGACAAGTGGGCCTGCCAGAGCGAGCAGTGGAACCGCCGGCCGCCCGTGTTTGGCAACTCGAAGTTCATCTACACTCCGCGGCTGACCGCCGAGCATTATCGGGAAGGCATTGCCGGCGAAAAAGACATCGTCCCGGCCGCGGGTCCGGACACGGGCCTGGCCGGCGCGTCGCCCAACGCGGAACTGGCGTACGCGATCGATATCCCCTGGGCGATCTGCGGCGGCACGCTGCGGGCTGAGTTCAGCGGACTGGACGCCAAAGACCGGTTCGCACTGCATGTGACGCTCGATGACAAGACACGGGCGCCCGTCTGGGAGGGCACGGGTCCGGGCAAAGTCGTGGCCGCGGTGCCGATCGACGAAGCGTTGCAGCCGCACGTCAGCCCCGCCAAGTACCATTACGCCGTGATCGTCAGCCTCGCGTCGGCGGACGAGCGGCACGGGGCGGTCCTCAAGTCGCTGCAAATCGAGACGGACGTCATGGCCGCGCCGCTGTCGCTGCCGCGCCTGCGCCGCGGCGAGAACCGGCTGGTCTACACCGATCTCACTCCAACGCCCCACGAGATCACCATCACGCACCAGTGGCAGGAGTGCCATTCGGTCAAGCCGCCCGAACCGCCGGCCCGGCCGTTGTACCCCGAACCCGGTGCCACGATCCGCGACTCGATCGTGACCTTCCGCTGGCCAGCCTCCGCCGACTGCCGGACCTATCACCTGCAGGTCAGCCGACGGCCTGACTTCCGCGTGCCCTACCGGCCGTCCTACGATGTCATTATCCCCGCGACCCAATGGTGCGTGCCGTACACCGGCATGTTCGCGCCGGACACGACGTACCACTTCCGCCTCCGCGCGCGAACGCCCGCGGGCGTGTGGAGCGAGTGGAGTCCAGCGTGGACTTTCCGCTGGGAAGGACCCCGCGTGCCGCTGCAGGTGCGCCGGGAGACGGTGCCCGAGGGGATCCTGCTGCGTTGGGAACCGAACCCGCGCGGGACCAGGCCGGTCGCCTACGACGTGTACGGGTCGGATGAGAAAGGCTTTTCGGTCCACAAGACGGAGTACGAATCCTACACGCGCGGCAACGTATCGGCCAATTTCCTCGCCCGCACCGAGCAGACGTCGCTGGTGGTCGTCTCCGCGCAGCCATCGCACCCGAACATGAACCGCTGCTTCTACCGCGTGGTGGCCGTAGACGCCGACGGCACCGAGAGCATCTGTTCGGACTTCGTGGAAATGCCCCATCCGCACTTCTGGTCCAACCCGCCCGCGACGGCCAAGGCGGGGCAGCCGTTCGCTTACGAACCGAAGCTGATCACGTCGTTGGGCGACGTCCAGCACCGTTACGAGGCCCCCAACAACCAACTGTGGGACATCGAGAAGCTGCAGTTCGCCCTGGCTGCAGGTCCGCCCTGGCTCATGCTCGACCCGCAGTCCGGCCGCCTGACCGGCACCCCGCCCGCCCCCGGCACGGTGGCCATCGCGCTGGAGGCCACGACTCAGTTCAAGGACCAAGCCACGCAGCGATTCGAGCTGCGCGTCGAGTAACACAATCCTCCGCACTATTCAGGCGTAGGGCGTCCAGGAGCCTTGGCAGTGCGGTGATTCATCACCGCTTTCTCTTTCCGTTGGCATCATTTCCGCACGCAGGGCTGCAACAGCAAAGAAAGCGGTGATGAATCACCGCACTCCAGAGCGAGTCGCCGTCCAGGGAACTTACTTCACCAGACGATTGGGCCTCGACCACTTGACCCGTCCCAGCCAGACTGTTCCGTCGGCGCCACGAGGATGGGGCTGGGTGCCGAAAACGAACTCGGCGTCGGTCACCCAGGACTCGTGCGGCGTGATGGCTGCGGCGCCGAAGTTGCCCAGCATCACGCCGCGTTCCGGCAGCAGGGCCTTTTCGGTCTTGCGGATCACTTGCAGCCTTGCCGGATCGACTTGGGCGATGAAAATGGGCGCCCGGTTCCGCGCGATGTGGTCGTTGTTGGCGCCGCGCCGGGTGTAGGTCAGGAACAGGCCGTCGCTGTGGACCAGCCAGTGCGTCTGGGTGTTGTAGCTGCCGAGATCCTGCCCGTCGTCAAAGGTCCACGCCTTGATCGGCTCAAAGTGCAGCCCGTCCCGGCTCGTGGTGACGTAGCCCCGCGCGTCGTTTCGCAGCGTCAGATAGTACTTGCCCCCGAAAAACGCCAACGACGGCTCGCACAGGCCGCGGCCGCCTTGCAGCGCCAGTTCGTCGCCGTGCGTGACGTACTTCATCTCCTGGCCGTCAAACGTGCAGTGGAGCACCCTGCTCTGGTAATCCGATCCCGTCGGTCCCTTGAAATAAATCGGCACCAGCAGCGTGCCGTCCGGCTGGACCAACCACTGCACGCAGCCGGGTGCGACCAGGAAGAACTTACCGTCGGTGTCTGGCATGGCCAACATTTTCCACGTCGTCCAACGGTTCGTTTGCGGGTCGAAGGTGGCGTAGGCGCACTCGTGCGAGCGAGGCTGGTCGAGTAACTGCCCGCCCTGGGGACTGTAGCGGAGTTTGACGCCCACGGCGATCAGCTTGCCCGTCGGGGCGTGCCAGCCGGGCGTGACGTCGCAAACGGCGATGGTTTCGTTGTTCGGACCCTGCCGCCAGGCTAATTCGGGAATCTCCGTCGGACCGGTCCACGTTTTGCCGAGGTCGTCCGTGCGCAGGAAGTACATCCCGGAGTAGTAGTCGCTGACAACGAGGTGTTTTTGGATCGTCATGATCACCGCCGGCTGTCCGTCCTTGCCGAAACCGGGCAGGGCGGCGACTCGCGGATGGAACCAGCAGAAGTCCGAGGCCAAGTGCCGGTGCGCGACATCGGCCTGGACCTCGAACGAGACCGTCTGCGGACGGTCTGGCGAATCCGCGCCGTCCGTCAGCCAAGCGAGCGGGAGCCGGGTAAAGCGAATCCACTCGCGGCGATGTTTCTCTCCGCCTTCAAAGACTAGGCCCACGTCGCCGTCGGGCAAGCGAACCAGGGACGAATAGGATGACGGGCCGGCGTGAATCAGCTTCTTCACGGGCCAAGTCTGGCCTTCGTCGTAGCTGATGCGGACCGTCATTTTCGTCCGCTCGACTCCGTACTGAGCGCCGGCGTTGTCCGGGTTGGCGAACAGGATGCGGCTCTTGCCGTCAACGTCTGCGCGGCTGTAGCGCAGGAAGCTCGCTTGGCAGGGGCATTCGTTCAGCGTCCTGTCCCAAGAGACGTCTTCCCATGACTCGCCGCCGTCCTTGCTGATCGCCACGGCACGGCAGCTCTGGCCGGTGCCCTGCCGCATGTTGAGCATCAGCCGGCCGTCCACCAACTCCACCACTTGCGACTCGTTCGTGTCCGCCGAGACGGGTTGGCTCATGTGCCAGCTCTGGCCGTGATCGTCGCTGAAGAGGACTCGTGAGCGGAGTCCCTTTTCATTCCGGAAGTCCGGGTCGTGGCTCGTGTAGCCTGGAATGACCAGCCGCCCCGCCGTGGTCTGAATGCCGACGCCGGGTCCCGAGACGAACGTGTCGTTGTACTCCGCGGTCTGCGAGCCAATCTCGGTGGGTGGGGACCATGTCCGGCCATCGTCGCGGCTGGCCAGCAGCAGGTGCCGACGATGTTCACCGCGTTGGGCGCGATTGGTGTTGCAGCAGAACAAGAACACCGTGCCCGAAGTGCGATCCAACACCGCGCAGGGATTCATGATCGCATCGGTCCCTTCGCCCCGCACCAAAGTCTGCATCGGAAGCCAAGTCCGGCCGCCGTCGAGGCTGCGTTTGAGCACCATGTCGGTCGGGCTGGCATCGCCGATGCCCTGCTTGCGCGCTTCGCAGAAGACCAGCAGCGCACCGGAGGGCGAAACGATCATCGCGGGGATGCGGTAGGTGTGTACGCCGTCCTGCCCGGCCACGAACACGTCGGTCCGTGCCGGTCCTTCGCTCGTCGGGTTATCGGCGTTGCTGGTCGAAGGCGGAAAGACGGAGCACAGAAGCGCCGCCGCGCCGATCAAGGCGTTTGCCGAGAGCGGTGTTCTGGGATGACGATTCATTTTGCTATCCTTGTGTTCTCAAAGGTCATTCAACAGGGCCTTCAATTTCAACTCGGGCAGCCCGCGTTCCCATTGGCCGATGGTCTTAGCCGCGTTGGCCTCGGCCATGATTGCCCCGGTGGAACCGGCGTGAATCAGCTTCAGTTGAGCGGCCAGTTCCTGAGCCCAACGCTGATACTGGGCGGCCGCGTCCTTGTCCTCCGGCAGCGAAGCCAACGCCCGCTGAAGTTCCGCCTGTCTCTGCAGCAGCGGCCAGTTGGCCAGGCTCGGGGCGGTGAACGCAAAGGCGGCCAATTCCTCTCGCAAACGCGCCGCCCGCCCCCGCAGATCGGTCTTCGCCGCCTCGTTCTTCTTGCCGGCATAGTCGAAAAAGATAAAGCGGAAGTCCCGCAGATCGGGCTTGAGAGTGAGCACCGTGTCGATGCCATAGCTGCCGACCGTGAAACCCGCCGCCGTGGTCTGGGCCGGCAGCCACAGCATCGCGCACGGCCCAACGCCGCGGTGCGTGGCGGAGATGGTCCCCGCATCGTAGACACGGTCGTAGTACAGGGTCCACCATTCGCTGGCGACGTCCAATTCCGCCCGTCGGCCCTGAGGAAGGTCCCGCATGGGCGTCAGCACGTGCCGCTCCGCGTCGCTGACAAACGCCGAAGGATAGCAGCGCACCGAGATCCGCACGGACTTGATCTCCACTTTTGGCTCGAGCAACGTTTGGGCATACAGGCAATCGCCGCCCGCCAACGCGACGAAGCGCACGCGGACCACGGCCTGCGACGTATCGAAGACGAAGTCCGCGGTGCCGCGAGCCCCGGAACGGCGTCCGGTCAGCGAATGGATCAGCGTCCGGCCGATGCTCTGCCCGTTGAGTTGCACGTCGAAGAACCCGCCTCCGTACCAGTTGCAGTTGACCGGCTGAGGCATACCGATGTAGCCCTCGCCGGGAATGGCCGCCTGCGGGTCCTTCGGGTCCCGAGCGACCAAATAGCGCACGCCGTACGTCACCGCGCCGGTGTCCAACGTGATCAGCTGCCGATGGCCCTGCAGGCCGATGGTGTGCGGCGGCGCGCCGGGACCGATGGTCACGGTTTGCACGCCGGAATCGGTAACCAGGACCTGCGTCTCATCCTGCGCCGGCGACGCCCAGCACAAACCCCAAGCGAGACAACCGGTTGCGGCCAGATAGAGAATTCTCATGTGAACGCTCCCCGAAAGCCTTTGAAAGAAAGCCGACACGGCAAGGAAGGAAAGCGGCGACAAGTCACTGCACTCCAAAGCGTCCCGTGGCGGTGG
>CAYUFW010000012.1:0-4362 GCA_964443915.1 uncultured Pirellulaceae bacterium | reverse complement strand
CTCGGTCGCGCTGACGGTCCATGTGCCCTGCGGATCGTTGTACGCCACCGGCACATCGACGACAACGCCCTGCTTGTCCGCGACCACCACCGTGTCCACCCAATCCGCCACGCTGGCATCCGGGAGTTTGACCTGCAATTTGACGGCCTGCTGGCCTTTCGGCAAGGTCGAGTTCACGGTGACCCGCTGCACGCCTCCCGGCGACACGGACGGCTCCACTTTCAACTCCACCGCCGTCAGCGGTTGCGGCGAGAGGGCGTAGAACATCGCCCGGCAGGGCGTCACCGTCAGGTTCACCGCTTGCTGGCGGCCAAGCTCCTGGCGGGCCTTCAGGTCGTACACGTACAGCGGCTGCTGCAGGTCCAGCTTCGCCGCCTCGGGCAAGCCCTGATGGCGGAACACCGAGACGATTTGCACCGGGCCGTTCATCCAGCGGGTGATCTCGACATTCCGCAAACGCTGACCGTTGGCGCCGGTGAGGCTCAGCGACGGGGAAACCCCGCCCTCGCCCAGCGTCTGCCGCAGCAGGGCAGCCGCTGTTTCCGACGTGCCTTCCGCGCTCAACGCCGGGAAGCTGGCCATCGCCAGATTCAGCAACAAAGCCTGCCCCTTGCCAAAACGGTTGCTCAAGAACAAGGGGACCTGCCCGGCCGTACCCGCCGCGGTGGCGTCCGTGGCCTGAACTCCGGCGTCGGTCCGCACCTTTGCCACGTTCAGCGGCTCCGACTTGCCGCCTGCCGCGGGCACCTCGATCGCACCGTCACTGGTGACCGCCGGAGCGAAGCCCGTCCGCCGCACCGCGAAGACGTCGTCCAGCTGGCCCGCTGGCAGCGGCTTGACGTGGCCGTCGTAGATCGCCGGTCGCACGTCCGCAATCAGCATTCCGCCGTTGCGCACGTAGGCTCGGAGCATCTCCGCCTCTTGCGCGCCCAGCGCCTGTGTCATCGGCAGGATGATGACCTTGAACTTGCTTAAGTCCACCTCACCCAGCCGCATCTGCCGGTCGGTGAAGTACAGGAAGTTGAGCCCTAGCTCCCGCAGGGCGCCGTGGAACGCGGTATGGCTGCCCTCGTAGCTGCCGAACGAGGGCGACGCCTGCACCTTGGCGGCGTATCCGGAGGGTTGAGAGTACAGGATGCCGACGCCGTCGGTCTCGATCGCGGAGGCCAGCAGCAAGTCCCCCAGGCCGTCGCGTACGACCTGCGTGTCCCGCAGGATTTCCCGGACCGTGGGATACGGATCCAGGTTGGGCGAAAGCCAGCCGTGGAAGCGGCCCAGCGCATCCCAGCGCCACCACCACACGCTGTCGCAGCCGCGGGTGATCATCCGCCAGTACTTTTCCAACAGCGAGTCGGGGTCCTTGGTGTAGCCCATCCAGTTGGAACGCGGAAAATCGCGTGGGGCAATCGAACGTACGACCTCGTCGGCCGTGCCCGGATAGGGTGACCAAAACGCGTTCGAGCGCACAAAGCCGTCCAGGTCGTCGGCACGACCGAACGTGCCCGCGCCCTCGAACCCGCAGCGGCTCTCCGGATCGATGCGGCGGAAGCCTTTGCCGAACCGCTCGCAAAGCCGGCAAAAGTTGTAGGACTGGTAAGCTTGGCGGTCGAACCAGCGGGGGAACTTGCCGGTCCGCAACGACTCGGCCTCGTCGTTGTCGTCGGGTTTGCTCAGTTGTACCTCGTCGAAGCTGGCGTAGGTGCTGCCCCAGGAGGCATTCAGGGCCGCTATATCCGCGTACTGTTCCTGGAGGTACTTGCGATAAGTTGCCAAGCACGCGGGGCTCAGGCACGAGCCGCGCACGGTGATCTCATCGCCCAGCGAATACGCGAACACCCCGTGCCGGCGCGCGGAGATGTGTTTGTCGACGATCCCGTCCACGTGGGCCTGGATCTTGGCCTCGTCCGACCAGCAAGCAGGCTGACAAGCGGCGCCGATGTGGGTCGTGTAGGGAATCCACGCCATTTCGTAGGCCGCCAAATGAGGCGGCGGCGAGCCATGTGCCAAGTGGATCGTCACGCCCGTGTCGGCCAAAGACTGTTCCGCCCAGGGCGCGAGCGTGCCGTGCGGGATGTCCCACATGACGAAGTTAAACCGGCCGCGATGCCGTTTCACGACGCGGGCAAATTGCCAGGCCGAGGCCACGTCGCCAGCCCCGTCCCTGAGCGTAGCGCGAACCGTCAGCAACATCGGAAACCAAGGCTGGACGTCGAAGCGGAACGCCTGCTCGGCCGCGGCGGCCGTGGTGATCTGCTGCGCGATTTCGCGTCCCCGCCGGTCGACCAGGCTGACTACCAACCGTTGGTCCGCCCCGCCCGCTCCGGCCAGTTGGACTTTGCCCGCCAGTTTTTGGCCGACCTCGGCCCAGTCCTGGTCGAGCGTCAGTCCCCGCACTTGGCGGTCACTGACGACGGCGAATCGCACATTGGCGAACCCGGCCACCCGGTCACGGTCACGCGCCACGACGTCCAGATCGTACCGGCCGGCACGCACCACGGGAACGGTCAGGTCCAGAGTCCCTTCAGGCTGACTCAGCGTCTGCCGGGCCGCAAGCACGATTTCCCCATCGTCGCGGCGGAGCTTGATTTCGGCGGCAGTGCCAGGCGTGGCTCCCTGCCATCGCAGCGACACCACCGCGGCGGGCAGCGTGGATCGCGCCAGTTCCTCGCCCTTGTTCTGCAGTGTCAGGTTCAGCTTCGGCTCCTTGCCCGCCGCCCACAGGATCGCCTTGCCCACGCGCATGGCCCACTGGTCGTAGTCCACCTCCCAGCCAGGGCGATACTCGATGGCCGGGCGCTTGGGCAACCGCACTCCCCGGCCTTGCATGATCGTGAAAGCGGCCGCGCCGCCGACATCGCCCAGCAGCGTCGGCAGTTCCTTGACCTTGTTCTTGTCCTTCAGCACGCGTTGGTCGTCGCTGCCGATCAGCACGAGTCCGGTGCCCTCGGTCACCGCCCGGAGCATCGCGTACTGCTGTTCGACCGGCAGCATCTCCGGCGACACGTCTCGCACGCCGGACGTCTCCGGGGACAGAAACACGAACGCGTCCCATTTCTCAGTCAGCAGCCGGGCCAGGCGTTGGATCCCGCGCTCGTCGCCGTGCCAATGCTCCTGGGTGTAGTCAATGATCCGCGTCCAGAAGACCATCTGGGACTCGAAGTCGAAACGCTGGCCCAGTTCGATGACCTCGCGAGGTTCCGTGTCGTGACCGCGCAGGAAGAACAACACACGTATCTTGCCCAACTCGTAAGGGGCCGCCCAATCCGTGTGCGGCGTGGAGAATTCGGCCTGTGCGTTGTGATCGACTTCGAGTTCAGCCGGATCCTGGCCCAAACACGTTTCGGCCAAGATCACGAGAACCAACAGCGGTGAACGGTAGCGCCTCATGACAATTCCTTATTCCCCCTTTTCGCCCCAAGGCCGGTGTTCGCGTGCTCTGAAGCCACGCCCTCTCAAGTCCGCGAATTGTACCGCGCGCGGCTGCCATCGGCCCGCGCGACCGAAGCCGGACGAGGCGAAGACACCCTATTCTCGCCCGCAGCCGGCCCGCAAACAGAATACCTCTCCGCCGCGTTATGCCAAGAAGAGCCGACAACCGCGTTTCAGCCGAGTCGTCCGTTAACACGAAACCCGCCGCGACTATTCGTTACTACCGCCACTCAACTAGGACCAGGCATGGGCAGAGCCGCAGTTGTGGCCAAAGTATCGGCGAAGTCCCGCCGAATTCTAGCAGGTGTGGAGGTTTCCTTGCCGCATGTGGCTTGGCGGCGCATCTCACCGGGGGGCGGTGGGGTAGGGGCGGGCGTCCAGCAGACAGCAAGAATCCGCAAAAAACCGTGTTGGGCAGCTGTCTATCCTGATTTCTGGAAGCCTAATCCTGTGCCGCACATCCAGTGCGGCGGCGTACCGGCGGGCAAAAAATCGCCAAAATATTGTCTTGCACGACTGGCGAAGCTACATTGTTTCAGGTAAGTTAGAAAAACACTGGCGGTTGAGGAGATTGTACAACTCCGTGAAACTTCGTTAACCTTTTACCCCGGGGGAGTGTGCTCATGAAACACACGTTGATCGTTGCGATTTGTGGTCTGTTGTGCCTTGGAACCATGGCGTATGCCGGTGACGGGGCTCAGAAGGACGGCGCGGCCCAAAAGGACGGCGCGGCTCAGAAGGACGGCGCGGCTCAGAAGGACGGCGCTTGCCAGAAGGACGGCGCGGCCCAGAAGGACGGCGCGGCTCAGAAGGACGGCGCGGCTCAGAAGGACGGCGCTTGCCAGAAGGACGGCGCGGCTCAGAAGGACGGCGCGGCCCAGAAGGACGGCGCGGCCCAGAAGGACGGCGCGGCCCAGAAGGACGGCGCGGCCC
>CAYUFW010000011.1:47101-59662 GCA_964443915.1 uncultured Pirellulaceae bacterium | reverse complement strand
GCCGCTCGCTCCGCGAGCGGCCTACGGTGGTCAGGACTTCTTCTGTTCGCCGTCGTCCGGCTTCCGTTCGTAGAACTGCATCAGGTCGGAAAACGACCGCATCGGCTCCTTGCCCTTGACCATCGCATCGGTAATCGGCCGAACCGGCTTGGGCTTGCGGGACTTGACTTCCGTGGTCCGCGGCCGATCGCCGCCGCGCTGCCCTTGCGACGAGCGGCCTTCGGGCCGGCGGCCTTGAGGCGGTCGAGCGGGCCGGCCTTCCGGCCGTCCTTGCGGGCGGCCCGTCGCCGGAGGACGCTCTCGCCGTTCCGGCTGCGGCCTTTCCGTGCCTGGCTTGATCGCCGTCAGGGACACGCGTCGCCGCTGCTTGTCGACCTCCACCACCCAGACGTTCAGGATATCGCCCACGCTCACGACTTCGTGCGGGTCCTTGACGAAGCGGTCCGCCAGGCGGCTGATATGGATCAACCCGCTGTCGGGCAGGCCGATATCCACAAACGCGCCGAAATCCACGACATTCAAGACGGTCCCCGTCAACTCCATGTCCGGCTGGAGGTGTTCCAGCTTCATCACCTGGCGGCGAAACGCCGGCTGGGGCAGATCTTCACGCGGGTCGCGGCCGGGCCGCTGCAACGAGTTCAAGATGTCCCGCAGCAGGTGCTCGCCGACGCCCAGTTGCGCGGCCAAGGCGGCCGCATCGGCTCGCGCAGCGCATTCGGTCAGCGACAGCGTGGGAACTGGGGTGGCCGCCGCCTCGCCGGTTTCCACAGCGGGCGGTTCCGCAACGGGTTCCTCGGCGACGGCAGACGGCGGGGCCTGCGCTGCCTCGGAAGGCACTGGCTCCACCGGGGGGATAACGCCGTCCCGTTCGCCAACGGGCGGCGCGGCTTCCGCTGTCTCGGAAGGCACTGATGTCTCCGAAGGCACTGGCTCCACCGGGGGGCTAACGCCGCCCCGTTCGCCAACGAACGGCGCAGCTTCCGCTGTCTCGGAAGGCACTGACTCGGCGGGGGCTGCTGGACGCTCCGCCTCGGCCGGTTCCGTCGGCAGAGTCTCCACCACGCCCGCGCCGAATTCCGGTCGGGCTGCCGCGTCGGCGGTCTTGCCGCGCCGGGCCAGCTGCCGTGTCAACTCGGCTTCGCTGCCCCCCAATTGCTCGATCACCCGCTGGGCGATCGCATAGCTTTCCGGGTGAATCCAGGTGGCGTCCAGAGGATTGTCGCCGCCCATGATCTTCAGGAATCCGGCCGCTTGGACGAACGCGGCCTCGCCGAAACCGGGCACGTTGCGGAACTGGCCACGGTTACGGAACGGACCGTGCTTCTGGCGGTACTCGTACATCCGCCGCGCGGTCAATTGATTCAGGCCGGACACGTAGCGGAGCAGGGCCGGGCTGGCGGTATTCACATCGACGCCGACGAAATTCACACACGACTCGACGACGCCGTCCAGCGATTCCTCCAGGTGCTTGGATTTGACATCGTGCTGATACAGCCCCACGCCGATGTTCGCGGGATTGATTTTCACCAGTTCCGACAGCGGATCCTGCAGCCGGCGTCCGATGGAAACGGCGCTCCGCAGGACCGGATCAAACCGGGGCAACTCCTCGCGGCCCACGGAACTCGTCGAGTAGACGCTGGCCCCCGCTTCGTTGACGATGACGTATTGCACGTCGTACTCGTGCAACTCGTGGGCGATGATGTCGGCCACCAGCCGCTCGCTTTCGCGGCAGGCCGTGCCGTTGCCGATGGCGATCACCGGGATGTGGTACATCAGGACCATTTCGACGATTTGCTGGCGCCCGCGGCGGACGATCTCGTCCTTGCCGATGACGTGGATCACGGTGTGGCCCAGCACGTTGCCAAATTCGTCCAGCGCTGCCAGCTTGCAGCCGCTGCGGAAGCCGGGATCGACGGCCAGCACCCGGCGGTCACGGACCGGCGGCTGCAGCAGCAGTTGCCGCAGGTTGCGGGCGAACACCTGCACCGCGTGCAACTCGGCCCTCTCAGTCAGTTCGCGGCGCACTTCGCGGTCCAGACTGGGCAGCAGCAGGCGCATCAGCGCGTCCCGCAGACAGCCCCGCAGGAACTCGGCGTGGGGGTGATCGGGACGGATCAAACGCTGTTCGGCCCGTTCGTACAGCGCCGCCGGGTCCACTTCGATTTTCACGCGCAGGATCTTGGACCGTTCGCCGCGATTGATCGCCAACAGCCGGTGGGGCGGGATCTTGGCCAGCGGTTCCTGGTAGCGGAAGTAGTCCTTGAAGGATTCGATCTTCTTCTCACGCTTCCGCTGCTTGGCCTCTTTGCGGCTCTTGGCGGCCAACTGCTTCAGCGTCAGCTTGGCTGCGGTCCGGGCGGCCAAGGGGGCGACGCGGGGCGCGGGTGCGGCTTTCACGGCCGGGCTTTCGCCCGCCGCCGCGACCGATGGCGGCGGAGGCGGCTCGCCGGCCGCAGGCTCGCCAGCCTCCCCGGTGGGACTTGTCTCCGCTTCGGAGGCTTGGGCGCTCGCCAAGGCCGCCTGAGCCGAATCCGTGGATGGCGAGCCGTCCGTGCCGGCGGACGCTACAGCCCCGACGGGGTCGGCGGCCGGGTTCGGAACCGCGGCCTCAGCGCCGGCCGCGTCTGGTAGGGCCGTGGCGTTTTCCTCCGCGTCCGGCTCCGCGAGCAGCCCTGCCGTCGAGTCTTCGGCGGGTTCATCGCCGACCACCGGCTCCGTGGCTGCATCCTGTTCCGTTTCTTCGTGTTCGCCGGGTTCCTCGGCCGTCACGTCGTCGCCGGCCTCGGCTTCGGCAAGTGTCCCTTCGCCTTCCTCTTCCTGGTCGGTCTCGTCGGTCTTCGATTCGGCGGTCTCCTCGATCCGCGCACTCACCAGCTTGCCGGTCCTCTTGATCGATTCCCGCAAGTCGTCCCGCACCGAGTAGTTTTCGCTGAAGATCTCGGCGATCAGATGTCCCGCGCCTTGCAGCACGTCGGCGACGGTAGGCAAGCCCTTCTCCGCGCTGACGAATTCGGCGGCACGGACCTCCAGATTGGCCGCCGCCGATTGGGCGGCGAGGATTTCGTGAGCCAGGCCCTCCAGCCCGCGGCTGCGCGCCAGACCGGCCAGCGTCTGCTTCTTCGGCTTGAACGGCAGGTACAGATCTTCCAGCCGCCGCAGCGAATCGGCCGCGTTGATGCGGGCGGCCAGATCGGGCGTCAACTTGCCCGCAGCCTCCAGCGATTTCAAAACCCGCTGGCGACGATCCGTCAGAACTCGCAGGCGGTTGACCGCCTCCTGGATTCGCCGGATCTGTTCTTCATCCAGTCCACCGGTCTGATCCTTACGATACCGCGTGATAAACGGCACCGTATTGCCATCGTCCAGCAACTCGACCGTAACCTGCACTTTTTCCAAGGGCAAGGCGAGTTCCCGCGCCACTTGCCCAAGCTCGATTTGAATCGTCGTTTCCATCGCCGCCCCGCCAGGAGGTTGCCAATTCGACCGCTCGCGCGCCGTTACACCGCCGCAGAATGAAGCAATCTAAGCCCTAATCGAGCCTTTTGTCAAGGATTCGAAGCGGATCGCAAGGCAACTCAGGCTGGGACCAAACTCGTAGCGGACTGGCGCGAACCGCTTGCCCAGGCACACAATCCGACGCCTGGCGGACGAGTTTTGCCCGCCCATCCTTCTTTTCCGCGGGCGCCGGCTGGGATAAAATCCAGGAATACGTTGTTACCCAGGAGGATTCCCTTTCATGAGCACGGTGATCGAACAGGCCCTCTACGAACCGGAAGATCTGCTGACGATGCCCGATGGCGATAGCTTTGAACTGGTCGACGGCCACTTGGTGGAGCGGAACATGAGCAAGTGGTCGAGTTACGTGGCGGGAAATACTCATCAGCGACTGAAGAATTTCTGCGATGAACACCGGCTGGGGTGGGTCTACCCCGAGGGGACTTCCTATCAGTGTTTCCCCGACGCTCCTTCGCGAGTCCGCCGTCCGGACGTTTCCTTGATTCGGCTGGAGCGCATGCCGCCGGAGGAAGCCATGTCGGAAGGTCATGTCCGGCTGGCTCCTGATTTGGCCGTGGAAGTCATCTCGCCCAACGATTTGGCGTACGAAATCGATGAGAAAGTGGACGAGTACGAAACGGCGGGAGTCAAGTTGATCTGGGTCGTGAACCCGGAGACGAGGGCCGTCCGAGTCCATCGTGCCGACGGCACCGTCACGGTGTTGCGCGAGAAGGACGAGTTGGACGGGGAAGACGTGGTTCCCGGATTTCGCTGCCCGGTTGCGGATCTGTTCCTGCCGGCAGGCTCATAGATACGTAGGCCGGAGATACGCAGGCCGGAGATACGTAGGCCGGAACAAGTCCGCGCCGTTCCGGCAGAGCCCACCGCCCCGGAAATCTCCAAGTATGTCCGCCGGAACTGCACGGACTTGTTCCGGCCTACGTTCTACAACGCGGAACTTGCTCCCGCCGTCTCGTAGGCGGCGCGCACGCGGCGCAGGGCCAGGTACTGAATGAGGCCGATCACCGTCAGACTGAGCGCAAACGGTAACACCTCGCGAAAGTCCAAGTGCAGCCCCGGCAGATACGTGACCGTGTAGGCCACGTGGCAGAAATAGCCCAGCAGGGCCAAGCCGGTGACATAGCCGACCAAGTCCGCGCGGAACCGCAGCACCGAAAAGGCGACCAGCACGTGGTACAACAGCGCCAGAGGACTTTTGGCACTGTCCGTGGTGAACAAAAAGACCGTGAGCAGCGCGACGTCCCACGTGGCCCAGAGAAAGAAGACGACGGGCCGCCCGAAGCGGCGCAAGCGGCGTTGAAAAATCCACGCCCCCAAGCACCAGCAGGCGCACAGCGAGGAGCAGGCCACGTGGAACTGGAGCGTCTGTTCCGGCAACTGGAGGATTAGAAAGCACACCAAGTGATAGAGGTAGAAGACCGCGACGGCGGCCCAAGTCGTTGCCAGGCCCGGCTGCTGCCGCGCCCAGCGCCACACCTTGCGGCTTTGACTCAACGGCCTCGCCAGGATCGGCTCGCCGTCCAAGTACCGCCGCAGGTCCGTCGCCAGTTCGCCCGCGTTGGCGTACCTGCGGCCGGGCTCCTTCTCCAAGCTCTTCAGGCAGATCGTGTCCAGGTCGCGGGGCACATGACGGTTCAGCGCGCGGGGCGAGGCGATGTCCGCTTCCTGGATCTTCTGCAGCGTTTCCAGCACGTTGCCCGCCTCCGCCCGGATCGGCGGACGGCCGGTCAGCATTTCGTACAGGATCGCCCCCAGCGAATACACGTCGGACGCCGCCGTGACCTGGTCGGCCGCACCCATGGCTTGTTCCGGCGACATGTATCCTGGCGTGCCCATCACGTCCCCGGCGGCCGTCAGCGAGGAATCGTGTTGCAGTTGCTTGGCCAGGCCAAAGTCGGTGACGCGCGGGCGGCCCGTGCGGTCCAGCAAAATATTGGAGGGCTTCAGGTCGCGGTGGATGATCCCTTGCTCGTGGGCGTGCCCGATCGCCAGGCAGACCGCGTGCAGTAGTTCCAACGCTTCCCGTTGGGGCAAATCGCGCGCCCGCAACCGCTCGGCGAGGCTGGGTCCGTCGACGAACCTCATCGAAAAGAAGTGCTCGCCCTGGTGCTGCCCGACTTCGTAGATGGGCACGATGCCGTCGTGATCCAGCCGGGCCGCCGCCTGCGCTTCGGCGTAGAACCGCTGGACGTCGGCCGGCGAAGCGAACCTGCCGGCGCGGATCATCTTGACGGCCACGATCCGGTCCGGTTGCCGCTGGCGGGCCCGGAACACGACGCCCATCCCGCCGCGGCCGATCTGTTCCAGCAACTCGTAACCTGCGAAATCTTCGTGCGCGCCGTGCGCCGTCCCCGTCGGCGCGGTCGATCCGGCACTGTCCAACGTCGGCAGGAAAGCTTCCATCATGCCTGAGACGAACGCCGGCGGATCAAGCGGGCTCGCGCCGTCCGGCTCCTGCTCCAGCATCGCTTGGACGTGGCGCCGCAGGTGCGGCTGCTCGTGGCAGGCTTCGTCCAGCGCCCGCGCGCGGTCGTCCTCCGGCAGGTCGCCGACCTGGGCAAACGTGCGGACCACAAACTCGTATTCAGCCGGCGTCATGCTCTTCAGTATACACCGGCGCGAGTCTCGTCGTAGAGCGGACTTTGGTCCGCTCGGGCGGAACAGCTCCGGCGAACGGCGGGCGTAAGCCCGCCGGTGCGTCTGCCGGCCGCAGGCCGCCCCTGGAAAAACCGGGGGGCTCACGCCCACCGTTCGCCGAATTGGATGCCCGACTTTTCTGGAAAGGCCGGGCTTCTTTTCCCGGCCGCTTGCTTTACACTTTAGCGGAACATCTTCCGCGAGTGCGAGACCCTTGCCGTGACCGAGTTGCCGGAATCCGATGCTCTGCTGCCGTCCAGCGCTCCGGGGTCCGACGCCGGCCTGTTGCCGGAACCGCCCGCGGCCGCATCGGCTCCTTCCTCGCTGCGGCTGCTGTTCATCCCCTTGGTACTCGTCGCCGCCATGATTTTGATCTGGGCCATCCTCCGCTGGCCGGCTCGCGAAACCGTTTCGCCGCGTGATCTGGTCCGGGATCTCGCCCGGCCGGGCCGGAGCCACTGGCAGCAGGCGCACTCGCTGGCCGAGTTGCTCCGCGATCCGCAGCACGCGAAGTTGCGTCAGGACGCGGCTCTGGCCGCGGATCTGGCGGCCTTCCTACAGGTCCAATTGGACGCCGCGGAACTGGACGCCAATCGCGTCAACCTGCGCATCTTCCTCTGCCGGGCCTTGGGTGAATTCACGGTCCCGGCCGGTTTGCCCGTCTTGATCCAGGCGGCTCGTCAGGAGCGAGGTCCGGCCGAAGCCGCCGTCCGCCGCGCGGCGCTGGAAGCGCTCGCCGCGCGGGCGTCTCACCTCGGCGTGGACACGCTGCAAAACGACGGAGCTGTGTTGGCCGTTTTTGTCGCGGCAGCCCGAGAGCGAGGACAGGGGTCGAGCGATCAGACGCAGCGAGCCGAACTGCGCGCTTGCGCCGCGTTCGGTTTGGGGGTGTTGGGCGGCCAGCCGGCGCTGGAAGCATTGCGGCCGCTGTTGGACGACCCCAGTCCGAACGTACGCTACAACGCCGCCATGGGCTTGGCGCGGCACGGCCAGACCGCCGCGATCCCCGTCCTGCTGGAAATGCTCGCCCCGGAGAACCGCGAGGCGATCGTCGACGAGGTCTCGGCGGTGGGACGAGAATGGAAACGGGTCCTGGTGTGGACCAACGCGATCCGCGCAGCGATCCAATTGGCGCAGCGGAATCCCGGCGCCGACTGCCAGCCGCTGGCGGCCGCGTTCGAGTCGCTCGCTGGAGCCGATGTGCCCGCCGAGGTGCGCAGCCAGGCACGCGCGGCGCTGACGGCAATCCGAGAGACTTCAAATCGATGAGCCGCTCGGCTGCATCCGAAGCACCTGCAGGACGGCCCTTCCGGGCTATCGCGACGGCCTGGGAAGGCCGTCTCACGGGTAGACCGCCTTCTTCCGATCGCCCGGCGCGGACTGCTATCACCGACGGCACTGCCACGCTGCCAACTGGTCCGCTGGCGGCCAGACTGTACCGCCTGGCCCGACCTGACCGGTCGTAACGGTCGTGCCGATTCTGCACGTAACTGGCGGCCCACGCACTCTTTGCAACTCGCCCACCCGTCCGGATGAGTTCACGGCAAGCGAGCGCGGCTCGCAGACACGCGTTCCGGTTGCGTCGGTTGTCGCCGGGAACTTGAAAGATTCTTCGAAAATTCCCGAATTTACCCGATCGTTACTCGTTGCCCTCGGACGCGGCAATGTGAGAATTTTTGGGGCGTAGGGTGTTGAAAAACTCGCTCGTTTTTAGCTTACTAGATATTCAGGGTATTCACTTCGTTGGCGCAAACTCTTGGGGCGGGTGAGATCATGTTGCTTCGCACGTTATTGCTGACTCTGTTTTCACTGTCGCTGGCGGTCACCGCCGCCGCTCAAAGCTGTTGCGAGCCGGGCTATCGGACGACGTACAAGACGGTCTACGACTACGAGCCGGTGACCGTTTACCGCCTGGAGTACGAGACGGTGTTCGAGGAGAGGCAAGTCACCGTCCAGAGGCCGGTCTGGGAGACCGAGTACCGCGAGCGGCGTTACACGGTGGCCAAGCCGGTCACGGAGACCAGCGAGCGCGAGGAACGCTACACCGTGATGCGGCCCGTCTGGGAGGAGACCACCCGCGACTGCAGCTACGACCAGGTGCGGTACGTCACGGAAACCGAGATGCGGGAACAGCGTTACGTCGTGCAGCGCCCCGTCGTGGAAGAAACCTACCGGGACCAGCAGCGCGTGGTCCGCAAGACCGTCTCGGATACGGTGCTCCAGGACTACAACTACACCACGTACGATCCGGTCACCACGATGCGCACCGACTACGTCGACCAGGGCAGCGTGGTGAACAGCTACGTCTATACGCCGGGCCGCGAGCGGAACCGCCTGCAGTGGCTGCCGGGCACCTACGCCACGGATCCCGTGACGGGCGTCACGTTCTGGCGCCGCGCGGGCCTGTACTGGGTGCCGAGCGCCGCCGCGGGAACGTACGCCGTGCAGCAGCAGTACGTGCCCAACGTGGTCGCCGTCCAGCGGCCGGAGACGACCTATGTGGCTCGCGTCGTCACCGAAAAACGGCCGGTCCAGGTCACCCGCTACGTGGACGAGGTGGTGAACGAGAAAGTGCCGGTCAAGGTCTGCCGGATGGAGCAGACGGAGGAAGTCCGGCAGATCCCCGTCACGGTACAGAAGCCGGTTGTCGAGCGAATCAACTACAAGGTCCCGGTCAAGACCTGCCGCTGGGTCGAACAAGAGATGGTCCGCAAGGTCCCCGTCACCACTCAGCGGATCGTATACGAAGAGCGTGCGGAGCAAGTTCCAGTCCAGGTCTGCAAGTGGGTGACGGAAAACCAGACCGTGCGGGAACCCCGCGCCGTCGCGGCTTGGAAGCCGTACGAGGCCCAGCAGTGCGTGCCGCGGACGGTCGTGATGCGCGTGCCGCTGGATCCCTGCTACTCCGATTTGCCCACGACGACGTATTACTACCCCGCGCCGTCCTCGCCGGCTCCGCCGCCGCCCCCGCCTCCCTCCCCCAGCGCCACGACGCGACAGCGCGTGCCCGTTGAGGCGGAGCCAGAAGCGGCCGAGAAGTCCCTGCTGAAGAAGGAGCGTGCGCCGGAAGCGAAAGAGCAGGCCGAGGAGCCGAAGCCTCTGTCCGAGCAGTCGAAGACCGCGACGCCGCCCCCGGAACAGGCCGAACCGCCCGCCGCCGACAAGCCGGCGACGGAACCCAAGGACTCGGACCCCACCGGAACGCCGGTTCTGCGGCTGGAAGATCTCAAGTTGTCCCCGCCGGCGTCCGAAAATACCGAAGCGACAACTCCGCCGGCCGCAGGGAAGTCGGCTTGACACGGCTCGCGCCTGCAGGCAACGAGGCTCGGCGTCTTTCGGAAGTCCCGATGCGTGCCGGTCTGCCGGACGTCACCCGGACGCGGTCCCCTGATCCGCGCCGCTATTCCTGGTCCGCCACCGGCAGCCGCAATGTTGCGGCCGCATATTGCCGAATCCGGGAACGGACGTCCGAGTAACCGGGCTTGGTTCGGCATTCGGTCAAGGCGTCCACGATCTCTTGAGCAATCTTCAGTTGGAGCAGGGCCGAGAGGCGGTAGCTGAACTTCGGGTCATCGAGATCGTAGTCTGCCGCATTGCGTTCGGCGCGAAGCGAGTTGAGCTTTTCGGCAACTCGGGCGAGTGCGTCGCCGGAGGCGTGCTGGAGGCACCACTGCAGCTTGTCGTGGGCTTGCGCGGTCTTGGGGAGGGTCACCCCGCATTCCTTGACCAGTGCTTGAGCTTCGTGGAATGCGCCGTAATAGGCGCGACTTATTGATGATCGCCAGTCGGCCTCCGTAGCAGCGCCAGACAATCGAATGGCCACGTTCAGGAACGCACTGCCTTGCATAATCATCTCGGCAGAATCGAGAGCCGATAGCGACCTGGAATCCGGCCCGGCAACTGGCACAGCCGCCGATGCCACTCGTCGTTTTGCGCCGCCAAGCTCTCGATGGTCCCGCAGGACGTGACCTGGAAGAGCAAGTAGCAATGATTGGGAATCTCGGGGTCGTCTTTCTCGAAAATGGTCACGCTCCCCGGAAAGATCTCCCGCGTGAACTGGAGGACGTCTGACGTGTGGTCCTGTCGACTCCCGCATGCACCGCCGGGCGGAAGCGACCCGAGCGTTTGCCGGAGAGTCTCGACGCCCCATGTTAATGCCGCCGGTTCGTGGTGGGCGTTGCTCAGGGGGATGGGCATAGCCATGCCTCCAGGTGCTAGAGTGCTGCCGAGTCCGTCTTTTCCATTATAACGCTTGCCGCGCGGTACTCCAGCCGGTCGCCCCGAAACCGAGAACTCTGCCGCCCGAGACTCGCTTGCCCGCACCTTTTTCCGGGCACGCCGATTGGGTTTTGCTCCCCCCGACGTGGCGAGACCACGAACCGTCCTCACCTCAGAGTCGAAAGCGGCGGCAAGCCGGGAGTTTGTCCTCCGGCCATCACCGCTGCGTCCAGTAGTCGAAGACCAGCACCTTGTCCACGCACGGGACGACCAGCTTGGCGAACTCCCGATGGGCCGGGTGCGGGAGGTAGGCGGCGCGGCCGGCCTCGTTGCGGAAGCTGACCACGAAGCCGTGCGTAAAGCCCTCGGACTTGCCCTCGACGCTCACGTCCGTGCCGTACTCGAAGTCGGCGATCACGTCGATCTTGCCGGGCAACGCGGCGAAGCCGTCGACGACCGCTTGGACCTGATCGGCCGGTGTACCGTCCTTGAATTTGAACAGCACGACGTGGCGGAGCAGCTTCTCCGGGCCGCCCGGTGCGACGCCCAACACTTCCAGGACGCAGTCGGCGACGAAGCGGTTCCCCGCGTCATTCAAATGGACGCCGTCGGTGGTCAGGACGTTCTTCTCCTGGTTGGCCTTGTTCAGTTCGGTGAGGCGCGCCAGGAACTTCTGCCGCAGATCGAGCATGTCGGCCCCGGTCTGCTGAGCCACCTTGCGGCTGATGGCCGAGTACTCGTCCAGCATTTTGTCGAACTGGTTCGAGCCGTCGGTCTTCTCGCCGATGACGCTGGGCGTACACAGGACCACACGGGCTGCCGCGTCCTGGCACCGCTTGATCAAATCGACCAACCCCTTCTCGAAGTCCTCCTTGGTGGTGCCGACGTTGCGGTTCCAGTGCCAGACGTCGTTGATGCCGATGTAGATCAGCACCACGCTGGGCTTCTTGTCCAGCACGTCGCGCTGCAGGCGCTTCTGGCAGTCCGGCACTTTGTGGCCGCTGATGCCCGCGCCGATGATTTCGACGCCCAGCTCCGGATGCTGTTTGGCAAGGGCCTGCCCCACGAGCGTCACGTAGCCCTTCTCCCGCACGCCGCCGGCGGTGATCGAGTCGCCCAGGAACACGATGCGGTCGCCTTTCTTCAGTTCCAGGCCGGCGGCCAGGGCGGACGGCGCGGCATTGACCGCCGCGATACCGGCCACGAAAGCCGCGAGCAACAACGTAGCGCGAGGAATCAGGTGCAAGCGTTTCATCGGTGTGATCTCCAGTGGAAAAAAGGGTAGAGCGAAAGCACGCGGCAGGTTCGATGCGGCGGCGTCCTCAGCAACTAGCGTCCCAAAAACGCGCCGGACAGGCAAGAGGGGACGCCTGCCGCAACGCGATCCTCGCCATTGACGGCACGGCCCAGGCGGCCTACGATTCCGGCCCAGGCAATTCCGGAATCCCAAGGCTGGAAGATCACCGTGCGTCGCCCGCTGAAAATCATCCTGTGGCTCGGTTCCATGGCCGCTGCGCTGCTGGCACTGACCGCCTTCCTGCTGTACCGCGGGACCCAGCACGTGCCGGAGTTTTACGACCAGGCCCTGACGTTCTCCGTCCCCGTCACTCGGCAAATCCAGGTCGGCGACGACTTCGAGCGGCAGGCACTGGACCTGCACAACCAGGCGACCAAGCCGGGCCTCTGGCAGGCGGAATTCAGCGACGAGCAGATCAACGCCTGGCTGGCAGCGGTCGTGCCGCGGAACCATCCCCAGGCTCTGCCAGCCGAATTCCGCGATCCGCGGGCGAAGATCACGGAGCAGGGAGTGCAAATCGCGTGGCGTTACCAGAGCGGGCGGTTCCAGACCGTCCTGTCGCTTTCCGGGCGAGTCTACTTGACCGACAAGCCGAACCAGGTGGCGTTGCGTTTGCAGGGCGTGCGTGCCGGCTGGGTGCCGCTGCCCTTGGACCGGTTGCTGCAGCGTGTCAGCGCTGCGGCCCGGCAGAACGGCGTGGATTTGTTGTGGAGCCAGGAAGACGGCGACCCCGTGGCCGTGTTCCAGGTGCCCAGACAGCTCGAACGCTACCCCGGCCGCGACATCCACCTGGAAACCGTGGAACTGCAACCGGGCAAACTGCGCCTGGTCGGCCGCACGGAGCGAGTTGCCGGCGGAAGGTAGATAGCAAACACCGGTCAGTGCCGTTTGGA
>CAYUFW010000011.1:17764-47030 GCA_964443915.1 uncultured Pirellulaceae bacterium | reverse complement strand
CCCACCTCCCCGGTGCGGCGTCACGACGAGTCCAAAGCGGCGACAAGTCGCCGCACTCCAAATGTCGCCGCCCATGTGCGGAAGGAGGACACGGCTGATCCGGCTTCAAGTTGCCGGGCGCAATACGAACTGCCAACACGTCGCCGTCTCGTCGACTCGCGTCAACGTGGCGCGGCCGGAGACCTGCTTGCCGTCCAGGCGGACGACGACTTCGCAGGCCGCGTTGCGCTCCCACTGGACCGTGCCCGTGTCCCAGCGGCGGACGGCTCCCCGGTCGCCGGAGACGGGGCCTTCGTAGTCCAGGTAGGCGGTGCGGTGGTCGGCCAGGGACTCGGCGGCGATCGGTCGTCCGGCGGCGGGCGGCTCGGCCAAGGCCCAGGTCCGCAGCACGTCGCCGCTTTGCAGCATCAAATCCCAGTGGGGCGGACGCGGTCCGCCGGGCGGCGGGTCGTGTCGCAGGATCACGAAGCGGCTCATGCGGCTCATCCGGAAACGTTGACCGTCGTGTCTTCTTCGGCTTCGGCCGGAGACGACGAGCGGAAGCTGTCCACGCGGACCTTGACGAGGTGCTTGCCGATCCGCGTGCCTTTGACTTCGATGAAGAACGGGTTGAGCATTTCGCCGGGCCGCATCTCTTTGACCGGTTCGGCTTCCACCGTGCGCCCGTCGGGGCTGATCGCCCTGGCGCTCACGGGCCCGCGCAGGTTGACGAAGTCCAGACCCGGCGGCAGCACCACCGTCAGTACGACGTTCTTGTCCCCGACGTTGCGGCCGTTTTCGACGACGACGATGTAGGTCGTGGTCCCGTTGACGGAAATCGGATCCTGGCGGTCGGCGATCGACACTTTCAACTCGCCGACGATCTTTTCGGGCGGGGTCTCGCGGGGCGGTTCGATCCGGGGCGGCGGCTCCTTGGGCCCGGAGGGCTTCTGCACCGCCGGCTGGATGACGACTTTCAGTTCCTTCACCGCACGGACGTTTTCGGCGGTTTCCACAAACACGCGGCACCAGCTGGATGCCGAATCCTTGACGCACTCCAATTCGGCTTGACGCGTCACCGTTTCGCCGGGCATCAACTGCGGCGTGATCCACAGCAATTCGCCGCGCGTCAGGGCTTGCGCATCGTAGCCCGTGCTGGCCCGGCGCGGGTACAGACTGCGGTCGTGGAATCCGACCACGCGCACGTTGGTCAGCGGGACATTGCCGGTGTTGGTGGCCTGCAGCGTGAACGTAAGTCGTTCGCCGACCCGACCTTGAGCCGGGCCTTCGATCGCCGCCTCGACCGCCGGCTTGGCCGCCGGTTTGGGCGGCTCGACGGCGTTGACACAGCCGCTGGCCGTGGCGGAGTGGCCGCCCTCGGCGACGGCCTCCACCGTGTGACACAAGCGTCCGGCTTGCCGGACGATCAGGGCCACGGCAATGTTGCGGCTGGCCCCCGGCGGCACGGTCTCGCCCAGCGTCCGTTCGATCAGGCTGCCCCGTTCCGTCGGATGCTCCAGTCCGGCCGGCAGACGATCGCGGATGATCACGCGGTTCAGCGGCTCGGAGCCCGTGTTCGTCAGCTCGATCTCGAACGTGACCTGCTGGCCCACCTGAGCCGTCTCCGGGCCGGTCATTTTCAAACTCAACGTGGACGAGAAGACGCGGGTGGCAACGCACGCTTCCGCCGTGGCCTTCTGGCCGGCGGCCGATTCGCCGCTGTCCACGCGGGCACAGAAGCGGACGGACGCGTTCCTGTCGGCGCGGAGGTTGATCGTCACGTAACGCATCGCCTTGGGCGCCAGATCGTTCAAGTCCCACCGCAGCGTGTTGCCCAGGACCTGCGCCGGAGGATCGCTGCTCAGGAACGTCATGTTGGCCGGCACCGCGGCGCTGGCGATCAGACGCCGGGCGGCAATGTCGCCCACGTTGGTGATTTCCGCGCGGTAGGTGACGGTCGAGCCGGCGCCGGCCGACTCGGGGCCGTACAGCGTGACTTTGGGATCGGGAGCGCTCCACGTGACGCTGGTGTAGCCTTGGCCCATGACCATCGGCGGCAATTCGTCGTTGGGCAGCGAGGGCCGCACGATGCTGATCCGCACCTGCGTGCTGCTGCTCTTGCGGGCCGGGACCAGGTTCACGCTGGCGATGCCGTTGTCGTCCGTCTTCACGTCCACCGCGGCCTGCTTGTTGGTGCCGAACGAGGTCACGTTGGGGTCGAGAATCTCGTAACGCACGATCCAGCCCGACAGCGGTTTTCCGGAACGGCGGCGGACGGTGGTGGACAACGCGTGCGGCTGGGCGGCCAGCACCACGGCGGGCGAAGGCAGAACCCATTGCACGTCCACCCAGTAGATCGTCGAGGTCTGCCGGCGCTGGTCCCAGATTTCCGCCTCCGGCGCCACGACCCCGATGAAACTCGCGCCCTCCGTGGGCGACGTGATCGTGATCCAGCTCTGGCCGCGCTGGACGGAGACGTCGTCAGCCGGGTTGGGCGTTCCCCGCGACAACATGCGTGCTTGCGTGAGGGAACGCGTGACGGCGTAGCTGCCGTCGCGTTTGTTGGACGCCTGGCGGAACAAGCTCGGCAAGCACTCTCGCTCCTCCCCGGCTTCGACAATGTGGCCGACGCTGTCCGGCGTCAGCGACCATTCCACAGGCTGGCGGGGGATGTATTCTCCCTTGGCATCCGCCAAGCCGGAGAGAATCACGACTTCGCTGCCGACCGGCGCCATCATGATCGTGGGGGCCAGTACGAGACGCCCCAGTTTCTCGCGGTGAAATCCCGCGCACACCGGGGCCGGGGCTGCAGGCGCTGCCGGGGCTGCGGGGGCTGCGCCACAGGATGGTTGCGGTACGGCGCCGCAGAAGGGCTCCGGCGCCGCGCCGCACGAAGGCGGACTGGGAGCGGCTGTAATTTCGGACGGCGGGCAAGGCGGAACCGGCGGCGGAGCGGTAAAGGCCGGCTCCGGAACACAGGGAATCGCCTGAGGTGCCACGAATTCCGTGTAGTTGCCGTGGGGCAGGAAAACCCGCTCGCCGCTGGGGTCAATCTTGGGTAGCCTCAGCGGCGCACAGCCGGCCAGAACCGTCGCCACGGCGACGATTGACAACAGCGGCAGCCGGCGGCTCTTGCTCCCACGGCTCATGTCCACAGGTCTTCCCCAGCGATACAGATTCTCTACGCTTACCTGCGGAAACGTACCATGCAGTTTGGCCACACGTTGCCATTTGTCATCAGGATGCGTTGCCAAAAGCCAACACCGGCTGGAAGAGCTTGACGAAGATGCCGAAAATGACGGCGGCGAGGACCATCCGCGGGCCCGCTCCGCCATCCGTGGGGCTTTCCGGGCCTTGGACGTGTTCCGCCGACGGCAGCGCGAACACACGGACGGCAGGTCGCGGAAATCTTATCCGCCGGGGACCAACACCGGCACGATCAGGCAGGACGGCAAGTCCGGCGTGTGGTAGACGCGCTGCGTACACTTGCGGAAATCCGTCTCCTTGGCCGTGTAGATGTCCACGAACGTTTGCGGGTTGCGGTCGACGAGCGGGAACCAGGTGCTCTGGACTTGAATCATCGCGCGGTGCCCGGCGCGGAAGCTGTGGCAGACGTCCTGAAGAGTGAACTTGACGGCCGTAGGCTGGTCGGGCACAAACGGCTCCGGCTTCTCGAAGCTGTTGCGGAACTTGCCGCGCATGACGTCGCCGCGCACCAGCTGTTGGTAACCGCCCATGCGCACCCCCGTGGGATTCGGATTGGGATCGGGGTAGTCGTCCGGGTACACGTCCACCAGCTTGACGATCCAGTCGCAGTCGGTTCCCGATGTCGAAACGCGCAGGTCGACTTGGATCGGTCCGGCAAGCGTCAGGTCCTGTTCCAACACGTCGGTCTGGTAGACCAACACGTCCGGCCGCCGGGCTGCGAACCGCTGGTCTTCGACCATGTACTCGGGCGACATGCCGATGGCGATCTTGTCCAGGAACGGGACCGGCTTGGCCGGATCGCTCAGGTACTCGTCGCAGCCGGTCTCCGGCTGCGAGCCGCCGGGCGGATCGTGCGTCAGCCGGCCGCCGGTGCGGAGGTACAGCGGCGTGGGCCGGGTTTCCTTGGGCGGCCAAGCCGCGAAACGCCGCCACTGGTTCGTGCCTGTCTCGAAGACCCAGGCCTCCGGATGCGGCAGCGAACCTTTGCCCTTGAGATGGAACTCCAAGAACGGCAGTTCGATCTGTTCACGATAAAACTGAGATGTCTTCGCGTTGAACTGGACCGGGCCTAGCGACTGACCGTCCGCCCGCGCCCAGCCGCCGTGATCCCACGGGCCCATGACCAGGATGTTGCGCGCGTCGGGGCTGTTGGCTTCGATGCTCTTGTAGGTCTGCAGCGCGCCGAACAGGTTTTCCGCGTCGAACCACCCGCCGACGGTCATGACGGCCGGCCGAATGTTCTTCAGATGGGGACGCAGGTTCCGCGACTGCCAGAACTCGTCGTACGTCCCGTGCTGCATCACTTCGTTCCAGAACGCCACGTCGTCTTTGAAGTACTTCGCGTTGGCGTTGGCCAGCGGGCCCATGTCGAGGAAGAAGCGATAGCCGTCGGGCGTGCCGTGCTCGAAGCGGGGGCCGGACTTGGCCGTCGGTTCGGGACGCGGGCGGCCGAAGTTGGCCATGAAATTGAAAGCGTGCGGAAGCATCAAGGCGCCGTGGTGGTGCCAGTCGTCGCCGACGAACCAATCGCAAATCGGGGCCTGGGGCGAAACCGCCACGAGGGCTGGATGAGCGTCGATCATTCCCGCCGCGGCATAGAAGCCCGGGTACGAGATGCCCCACAACCCCACCTTGCGGTTGTGGCCCGGCACGTGCGCCAGCAGCCACTCGATCGTGTCCCACGTGTCGCTGCTCTCGTCGATCTCCGCGGCCCCTTGCTTCGCCGGCCGATGCGGGCGCATGTTCACGAACTCGCCTTCCGACATCCAGCGCCCGCGGACGTCCTGGTACACGAAGACGTACCCTTCCTTGCCGGCCAAGGGCGACGGCCCCAAGTCGCTCCGGTACTGATCGCCCCCGTAGGGCGCGACGCTGTAGGGCGTCCGCGCCATCAAGACCGGCCAGGTGCGCGACTGATCCTTGGGGACATACACGGCCGTGAACAGCCGCTTGCCGTCCCGCATCGGGATCCGGTACTCGTACTTCGTGTAGTTGGCCTTGACGTACTCCAGGCCTTGAGCCAGCGCATGGCAAGGCAGCATCGCCAGCAAAGCGAGCCAGAGAACGGTCAACCGCCGCCACGAAAAACCCGAGGGACGTTCGTGAGTCAAGTGACTCATGGGATGTCTCCAAATGTCCATGCCTCCGCCGCAAGCGACGGCTCGAGGCGTTTGGCTTCCATCGCCTGGAATTCAGGATGCTCGTTCTCAGCCCTTCGCTGGCCGCTCGTCCCGGATGGGCAGGGAAAAGCCTTCGATGCGGTTGTCCGCCAGTTCGATCCGCTCCGCACCGGCGGCGAGGCGAATCCCGACGCGGTTCGCCGGCTCGCGCGTTTCCCGCAATTCGTTGCCGACAATCTTCAGGTCTTTCGTGCGGCCTTGCACGTCGATCGCGATGCCGTTCTGGGCGCCGCTGTCGATGATGCGGTTCTTTTCGAGCACGTTGCGGTTGGCCCAGAAATCCTTTCCGCGGCTTTCATCGCGGAACAGGACGCCGACCTTGCCGCTGTGGGTGATCTCGTTGTCGCGCATCACGTTGTCCGTGTCGTTGTGGCCGACGGAGACGCCGTAGCTGCGATTGGCGTCGATGCGGTTCCGCTCGGCCAGCCCGTACTTCACGCCCCAGCACCAAAACAGGCCGATTTCGTTCCGCTCCAAGCGATTGCCGATCAGGCGCGGACGCTGCGAACCGGAACCCGGGTGCAAGCCCAGTCCCGCATGGTCGTGGCTGTGGCACTCTTCGACGAGCACATCGTGGCAGATCTGGAAGCTGATCCCGTCGCCGTTGTAGTTCCGGGCCTCGACCCGGCGGATCGTGTAACGGTTGCAGTCCTGCAGAAAGATGCAGCCGGCGTAGTTGCCGTCCAGATTCTCGTTCTGGCCGCGATTGCCGTCCAACGTCAAGTCCTCGATCACCACGTCCGACGTGTATTCGCTGGTCAACAGCGGAAACAGCGACGAGCAGGTCGGTTTGCCGGACACCCACAGGTTCTCGCGCAGGCCGTCGTTTAGCTTGAAGCGATTGCCGGATCGCGCCACGAGCGTCCGCTTGATCACGATCCGGCCGCTGTTGTGCGGGTTCGTAGCCCGCAGCACGACGCCGTCGCCGACACGAAAACCGCCGGGAGCGGACAGCGTGATTTCCTGGTCGTACCAATCTGAATCGTCCGCCAGCGGGATCGTCTCGGAGGCGATCTTGGTGACGACCGTGTCGGCTCCGCTGCCGCGCAAACGCAAGCGGGACGGCAGGAAGACGGCGTTGCGGAGCGTAAACGTGCCCGGCAACAATTGGACCGTGCCGCCGCCGAGGCGAGTCACGTAATCGATGGCCGCCTGAATCACCTTGTCGTCGCGGCCCACCAGGTCCGCCTTGTCCGGCCCAACGGTGACCGTCAGTCGCTGCTCCCAGTCCGGCTCGTGGACCTCGTCGCCGTCCGTGGCGCGGGGATTGGCAACGCTCGGCATCTCGCCGCCGAGCAGACGCGGCCAGCCTTGCAGGCCAAGTGCCGCAGCGGCACACGCGGTGGTCAAGAAAGTCCGCCGTTTGAACGTGGCTTTTTCCATCAGGTTGCTCCTTGGCACAGAAAGCAAGACCGCTGGAAGCAATCTCCCAACTTTGTCGTCACCAGCCGCTACCACTATGCGCCCCCCGGAGAGTTCCCGCAATCGTTGTCGAGACAGAAAAACGTGGAGACGAAGAATCAGCGGCGTGCCCCCTTAACCGGGAAACCGGTTTGCTGTTAGGCTACTCGTTCACCGAGCCATTTCAGAAGGATGCGACGATGACGAAGAGCGGATTTCAAGGCTGGTGCGCCTGCTTCGCCTTGCTTTCGAGCCTGCCTGCTGTCCCGGGTGCGGCGGCAGCCGCCGACACGGTCGTCCGCAAGGTCGCCGAGCCGTTCGATCAGGTCGCCTGGCCCAACGACGCCTGGGTGCGAGCGGCCGGCGGCAGCCGTTTGGTGGACGCGGTGGCTCCCAACTCGCCGCCCGGCAAGAGCCTGGAAATCGAAGTTCGCTTCTCCGGCAAAGGATTTGAATGGTTCGGCGTCGTACCGGTGGAAGCGCTGGTCATCCCCGGCGATCTGAAGACCGTGACGCTCGACTACAAAGTGAGCGACAAACGGTTTCCGTTGACGGTCAAGTTCAAGGACGGGTGGGGACGCAGCGAGGTTGGTTCGACGCAGCTGGAGTGGAGCGTGCCGGCGAAGGATGCCGGGCGTTGGGCGTCGGCCACGTTCACGGTGCCCGCCGATTGGGTGCGGCCGATCGCCATCGCCGGTTTGGCGACCCATAATTGGTCCGCGCAGAGCGAGGCGGCGAAGGTGCGGTTCGGTGCGGATCAACTGACCGTGGAAACCGATCTGCGCGACGTGGAGCCCAGTTCCGGGCGGCTGACAACTTGGAAGCCCGAACCGCAGCCCAAGGATCCGAAGACCGCGTTCGATGCGCCGCCCGCAACGCCGCTGGTCCGCGTCGAGGTCGGCACCGAGCGGCTGAGCAACGTGTTTGCGGGCGAGACACCCGCGGCCCTGATTCGCCTTCGCAACTGGAAACCCGGCACGCTCAGCGGGACGCTGAACGCAGATCTCCGTGACTCTGCCGGCCAGAGCATCGACCGCCGACAGCAGACCGTGACGGTCGAGAGCACGGCGGCAGTGCGGCTGGAATGGAAGGCCGAGTGGTTTGGATTGTACACGCGGCAGACGGCCAGCCTGGTGTGCGCGAAACTGCCGGAGCAGCCGCAGTTGTCGGCCGAGCAGAAGCGTCGGTCCCCGTACGGCGTGAACGTGAACGGCGGACGCGCGAACCTGCAATTGGAGCCGTTCCGCAAAGCGGGCATCGTGTGGTTCCGCGACTACGCTTTCTCGTTGGAGTGGCTCCGGCGGGCCCGAGGCGAGAACCGGCAATACGAAGGCTGGCCCTGGTTCCCAGCGATCCTGCAGCGCTATGCCGACGCCGGAGCGTTGGTCCTGCCCTGCCTGATGCGGAGCATTCAGCCGCCGCAGATCAAGGACGGCCAACCGGTCGGGCGCATCGGCCCGGATCGGCAGTGGATGCGCGACGTGGCCGACGCGCTGCTCGCGTTCCCACAGCCGACGCACTGGGAACTGGACAACGAATACGATTTGGACCGCGGGCACTTCGACGCGGAGTCGGCCGTGGATTGGGCGAATTACCGCCAGTACCACCGGCGTTTCGCGGAGTTGCTGGAACTGCTGGGCGGCGGCGCGTTGACGGCGGTCGAGCAAGGCCCGGCCGGCATCTGGCCGCAACGCGTCGCCGCGTTCGTCCGCAGCGGCGATTTCGAGAAGCTCGATGTGGTCAACAGCCATCACTACTGCGGCGCGGAAGCCCCCGAGCGGAACATGGGCAACTGGAACACGGGCTTCGCGGGCGACTTCCGCTCGCAGCCGCCGATGCTGTTCGCCGACCGGCTGCGCGAGGTCAAACGCGCGGCACAACTCGACGGCCGGAAGCGTGAGGCGTGGCTGACCGAGTTCGGCTGGGACAACCTGGCCGGTCCCAAAGTCACGCCGTATCAACAGGCCGCGTATCTCGCCCGCGGCTGGATGCTGGCGTTGGGCGCCGGGACGGACAAGTGCTTCTGGTTCTACGACTATGACGCGCCGGAGCCGAAGCAGTTCTTCGACGGTTGCGGGCTGTTCGCAGCGGACAGCAGCCCCAAGCTGGCGCTGTGTTCGCTGGCCGCCATGACGTCGCTGCTGCCCAATCCCGAATACGTCGGCAGCATCACGGCCGGAGCGGGCACCACGGGCTGCGTATTCCGCAATGGCGAGGAGTTGGTCGCCGCGCTGTGGTCGATCGACGAAGACGACGGACCGACGGTCAGCGTTCACGCCAAGGAACTGCGCGACTGGCTGGGCAATCGTCTGCCCGGTCTGAGTGCCAAGCTCAGCCTCGCGCCCGTCTATGCCGTGGGTCTCGAACCAGCCGACGTCTGGTGTCGTCAGACGGCCTACGAACTGGCGACGCCCGCGTTGCTGTCCGTCACCGCAGGCGATCCCGTGACGCCGGTCGTGGAGATTCGCAACGACCGCAAGACGCCCCTGGACTGCACGCTTCGTCTCAGCGTGCCGCCGGGCTGGACGACGGCGCAGACGGAGTTCACCACGCGCGTGCCGCCGGGCGAGGTCCAGCCAGTCCGTTTGCCGTTCGAGGTGCCGCTGAGTCAACCGATGGGCATCCACGATGCGCTGATTACCGTCGTCGAGCAGGGTCTGGAAAAGCCGATCCCGTTGCGGCTGCTCGTTCAGTCCGGTCTCGTGATGGAGGTCAGCCCTCTGCGCGGCAAGCCCGGTCCGGCGAGCATCCGTGTCAAGCTGGGCAACAAGTCCGCGCGGCCCGTCGAGGCGACTCTACGGCTGCGTCTGCCCGCCTCGTGGAGCACTTCGCAGCCGACCGTCTCCGTCGCCGCTCTGCAGCCGCAGGAGATCCGCGACGTGACCTGCCCGCTGACTTGGAGCGCGCAATGGCAGCCGGATGAATTGGCGACGGTCGAATTCGACGCCGGCGACGGCCAACAGATCGCTCGTCCCATCATCCCCGGCCGGCTCAGCTTGACGCGAGTCGAGGACATCAAGCTCGACGGACTCTCTGACGACTGGCCCGCCGCGTCGCGTCTGCCGGCGTGGGTCACCGGCTGTACGTTGGGCGAAGCCGATGCGACAATCCATCTGGGTTGGGCATCGGACGCGTTGTACGGATTGGTCGAAGTCCCGGAGGCCGAGGTGCAGAATCTTGACCCGCGTAACTTCTGGGTCGGCAACTGCCTGGAGCTGTTCCTGGACACTGGCGACCGCAAAGGCGACCGGTCGTTTGCCCGCGGGGATCATCAGTTCTGGTTCGTGCCGCTGGTCGCAGAGAAACGCGTCTACGGCGGCCAATGGAAGCGAGCCGATGAGATCCCGGAAACACGCTACGATCTGCGGGCGATCGAAGGCGTGGCAATTTCCAAGGGTCGAGGCTACGCGATGGAGTTCCGTTTGCCGATCGGCGAATTGCAGGGCTTCCAACCGCGTGCCGGCGCCAGCCTGGGCGTGAACTTGAACCTCACGATCAAGGGCTCTCAGTACACCCGCGAAGTCTTTTGGCCCGCGCCGAAGGAGGCCAACATCGCCACGCAACCCGGCCTCTGGGGCTCGCTGGAATTGAGGACGGCGAAGTGATCCGCGAAAGAGGTGCGTCCCCGTTTCGACAGCTGTTGTTGATCGCCGCGGTGCTGGCGGTGCCGATCGTTCCGTTTCTGTTCTTCGGCGAGATGCTGGAGGCACGCATCACGGGCTGGCTCAATTCGGAGTTGTCTCCCAGCACGGTGGCGACCGCTGTGGTCGGCCTGCTGTCCAGCGACATCCTGCTGCCGGTGCCGTCTAGCGTGGTGACCACGTTTGCGGGCCGCGTGCTGGGGTTCTGGGGCGGGACGGGCGCTTCGTGGTGCGGGATGACGGCCGGCGCGGCGATCGCGTTCTGGCTGGTCCGCGTCTTCGGCCGTCCCGTGGCGCGGTGGCTGTCCAGCGACGAAGAACTGGCGCGGACGGACGCCTTGGCGACGCGCTGGGGAACCCTGGTCTTGGTCCTGGCGCGGCCCATCCCGGTGCTCGCGGAGGCCAGCGTGCTGCTGATGGGAACAACGCGGCTGGCTTGGTGGCGGTTTCTGATCGCCGTGGGGTTGAGCAACTTCGGGATTGCGGCCGCTTATGCGGCTCTGGGCGACCGCGTTCAACTGCCGATCGCGATCGCCGCTTCGATCGCGCTGCCGTTGCTGGCCGCCGCCCTCGCCCGATGGCTGTGGCCGGCCGGCCCGGAAACCGACGGCCAGGAGGGGACGATGACTTGAGATTGACGCGGCCATCTTCTACGGTAAGAAAGCACGGGGATTCGAACGGCAGTCGCAAGCTGACAGGAGCAACAGGTAGGCCGGAACAAGTCCGCGCAGTTCCGGCACGGTCCGGGGCCCGACAACCATCGGAATTCCTGCCGGAACTGCGCGGACTTGTTCCGGCCTACTTTTGGTCTGGTCCACGAGCACGAGAGTTACCAACTGGAAACGGCACGGTTCTTCCAGACAGTGGAGGGCATCTCATGACACGGCGCAAGAGCAAGACAACGGGATGGCTTACGCGGCGCGATTTCTTGCGCGGCGCGGCGGGGGTTGCGGCCGGGGCGGTCGCGTTGGGACGGTTCGGGCAGAGGAGCGCGTTTTCAGCACCGAACGTGCTGCGCGGGCCGCTGAAGAATGTCTGCAGGCCGCGGCCCGATCTGCTGGACGGCGAATCCGCCAAAGGAATCGAGGTCATCCAGCTCACGGCGGAGACCGATGTCCCCAGCTCGCATTTGTACATGGAGGCCCAGGTGTTCACGCCGGACGCCAAGCACTTCGTCCTGCACCGCTCGGCGACGGCCCACGGCGGCAGCAAGTCGGATCCGAATCACCAATATCTGCGGTGCGACATCGAGGACGGCTGCTCGTTGCACCCGCTGACCGAGGAAATGGGCGCCACGGCCACGTCGGTCAGCCCGGACGGCAAGTCCGTGTACTACTTCGTGGATCAGACGCAGGTCGGCGGCGGCCAGTTGACGCTGAAACGCGTGAATCCGGACGGCACCGGGCGGGAGACGATCCTGGTGATCGACGCGCCGTTGCCCGGCACCAATTTCCGCCCCAGCGGCATTTATCCCCTGTCGACCATCTCGTCCGACGGGAAGCGGCTGGCGATCTCCGCCTTTCTGGGCGACGGCCAGACCGAAGCGGCGCCGTACGGTCTGATGGTGTTTGACCTGGAGCGGGCCACGGTGAGTCTCGTCTATCACGGCCCCACCTGGTGCAACATGCACGCCCAGTACTGCCGCTCGACCGATCCCGAAGCCGGCCACGACATCCTGATCCAGGAAAACCACGGCAACGAGGCGACGGCCAGCGGCTCGATCAAGCGCCTGGTCGGCGGCGAAGGGGCCGACATCCACGTGATCCGCGACGACGGCAGCGGCTTTCGCAACCTGCCCTGGGGACGCGACGGCAACGAGTTTTGCCAAGGCCACCAGTGCTGGCGGGGGCGCACGACATGGGCCATCACCAGCACCGGCACGCGCAAGCCGCCGGAGGCCCAGTTGATCGAAGGCCGACCGGCTCCCCATGCCGGGCACGTCGGGATCAAGACCCCCGGCGGCGTGCGGAACGATCTCAGCCGCGAGTTTCCCAATCCGCACTTCTACCACTTCGCCACGGACATCGCCGGCAAGCGTCTGATCAGCGACGCGGCCCCCTTCGACAAGGGCGGCAAGATCTACGTGGCCGAGTTGGGCGAACCGGGCCGGGACCCGCTGCGCAACTTCCGCTATCTGCTGTGCCCCAAATCGTCGTGCAAGAAGTACGCGCATATTCACCCGTTCCTGTCCCCGGACGGCGCGCTGGGGTTCTTCAATTCCGACGAGTCGGGGATTCTTCAAGCGTATCTGATCCGCGGTCTGAACAGCTGAAGCAAACACCTTCGTAGGGTGGACTTCAGTCCGCCCGAGCGAAACTCACTCCGGCCGAGCGGACTGAAGTCCGCTCTACGACGAAACGGCCGCACGGTTGCGTCGCAGCCAGCAGACGGAAGCGTTGGAAGCCATCACCGGGGGGCTAACGCCGCCCCGTTCGCCGGCTGTTGCGTTGCAACCAGCAGACCGAACCGTTGGACGCCACAGCCGGCAGCGACATGAGCGTGCAGTTGGAACGTCACGGCGCCAAGTGGGCTTCGAACCACGCCACGAGTTCCTGGGTGGCCCGCGCCGCGTCCTCGCCGCGGAAGCCGTGGCCGGCGCCGGCGATTTCGACCAACTGGCTCTTCACGCCTTTCTCCTGGAAAGCGGCCTGGATATCGCGGCTGTGCTTGACCGGGACCAGAGCGTCCGCGTCGCCCGCGATCAGCAGCGTGGGAGCGTCGTCGGGGGTGACTTGCAGCAAGGGCGAAACGCGGGCCGCGTCTTCGACGGGCAAATCCAAAGCCGGAAACCGATCGTACGCCGGCAAGTGGTCCGGCGCCTTCCAAACCATGATCCGCAGATCCGTCGGCGCCACGACGGCCACCACCGCTTGGACGCGATTGCTCGCTCGCAACACGGGGTCTTCCGCCTTGGGATCGCCCGCGTCCGAAGCGGTCCCCAGCATCAGGGAAAGATGGCCGCCGGCGCTGTAGCCGTACACGCCCAGTCGCTGTGGATCGATGCCGAACCGCTCCGCGTTAGTGCGGATATAGCGTACGGCACGGCGGACGTCCTCCAGAGCTTCCGGGATCCCGAACTTGGGACTGCTGCCGTGCCGGACCGCGAACACGGTGAAACCCTTGTCGGTCAGCGGCTTGAACATGCCCTGCGCCTTCTCCGGCGGCTGCCAATTCGAGTACCAGCCGCCGCTGACCATGAACAGCACGCCGGCCCCGTTGGCTTTTTCCGCGGGCTGAAAAACGTCGAACGTCAGGGCCAGTCCGAACTTGTGGCCGTACACCACGTCCGGCACGATTTTCACGCCCTCGGCAGCCCGCAGGACGGGCGTTAGGCAGACGCAAGCCAGCAACACAACAGCAAATCGGCAAGCACGCATGTTCCTAATCCTGATGTCTGGAGGTTGGCGAGGACGTCGTCCCCGCGGACAGGTCCGCGGCAAAATCCGCCGCACAGAAGTGACCATGGTACCGCGATGTCTTTCCATGTTCCATCAGGCACACAGAACCCACGCGGCGTAGGCCCCTACCGCCGGGGCTTCTTGAAATGCTGTCCGGTGATGTAGACCGAATAGCCGAGCACCACCAGCAGGATGAACCCCAGCGCGACGTAGGGGCCTTTGCCGTAATAGAACGGATCGGAGAAGTGCAGGAACGACCACTTCTTAAAGCCGAGGTGAAAGAAGAACGCCGCCAGGATCACGCTGCCGCTGAAGAGATACTTGAGCAGCGGCGGCAACACACGTTCGTCCCGGGCAGCCAGAATGTGGGCGATGGAGATCAGCACCGCCGCCCCGATCAAGACCCAGCGGGTCGCCGCTCCCAGTCCGGGTGTCATGAACGGTGGAAGCTGGGACAGCATGATGATGATCGCCGCGTAGCCCGTCGCGAGGAACACGACGTGCATCACGTAGGATTCGCGCTCGCCGCCCTCCTCGGTGCCCACCGGGCGGTCCAGCGACCGATCCGCGGACCGCGCCATCAGAAACATGATCGCCATGGCCAACAACACGGCCGCCAGAACCAGCAGGGTGAACAGGCTCATCACCGGTTCACCGGGCGGCGCCTCCAGCCCGCGCTTCATCTTCAGGGCGGACTCCAAATCCTCGACCGTCTGCGCCCAGAGCACGCCGCACGGGATGAATTGTGCGACGATCGAGCAACCGCCGAACAGTCCGAGTCTTGCGACGTTGCGACCATTGCCAGCCATCGTCACGCCCCCTGTGCCAAGTTTTGCGGCGCCGACCTGAGCTGTCACTGGTTATACGGCCCCCGCGGATGGCACGGCAATACCACGGATCCGAAATGCAGGGAGTTTTCGCCTTGATCCCTGATTACCCGGCGAACGGTGGGCGTGAGCCCACCGGTTCTTGGCAACAGTGGGCGTGAGCCCACCTGTCTTCTGCAATCGTGGGCTGCCAGTAGCGCAGGAACCGGTGGGCTCACGCCCACCGTTCGCCGGAGCGGCACAATCGATTCAGTCCGCAGCCGATTTGGCCGGGTCCCATACGACCACGCCCATGTGGTAGCGGCTGTGGTAAGCCGCTTTGCTGGCATAGTAGGCGGTCACGACGCTGCCATCGGCCAACTGGACGCTGGCGGGGTAGCCGCCATCGCCCTGGAAATCGGCGACTCGCAGCGGCGGACTCCATGTCTTGCCGGCGTCGCGAGTGAAGCGGACGTCGACGCCCCGGTCCGCGGTGCGATTGCCGTAGGTCAGCATCAATCGGCCGTCGCGCAGCTGCAGGAAATCGCCCGGGTGCTGCGAGGCCTCGGTGACCGGGCCGCACGCGGTCCAGGTCTTGGCGTCGTCCTCCGAACGGTACAGCTGCAACTCACTGATCCGCGCGGCCGCCAGCCATTTCCCGCCGCCCAAATGCACCAGCGCCGTTTCGTTGCGGTATTTGTCCGCGTCCAGCGCCGCCGGCTCGCCCCACGTCTTGCCGCCGTCGGGGCTGCGATACACGTACATGCGGTCGTCACGTAGTTTGAGCACCTCGTAGATCGCCACGCGCAGCTGTCCGTCGGCGCCCGGCACGATGTCGCCGAACGGAATGCAGTCGCCGCCGCGCGGCCCGCGTGCGGGGAACGCCTTCTGGTCAACCGTCCACGTGCGGCCTCCGTCGGGCGAGCGGCAGACCCAGGGCTCCAAGATGCCGGCTCGGAACGCGGCACGCTGCTGGCCCTCGGGATAGCGATTCGACCAGCCGGAAGTGATCACCAGCAGATCGCCGCCCGGCGCCAAGCCGGCCGCCACGTTCATCCGATTTGTGTCCGGCTCGTGAGCCGCCGGCGTGCCGCGCTTCTGCCAACTCCGGCCGCCGTCCGTGCTGGCCCAGCAATCGACGTCGCCCGCCACCGATCCGTGGCTGGGCTGGTTGAAGATCGTGGCCACGATCACACCGTCGGGCAGCAGCGTCAGATTGGGCCAAGCGCACACGTTGTCCACGGCGACGATGGGTTCCGGGATCTTGCCGTCGCGGTCCCGGACACGCGACAGGGTGGTCTCGGCCGACCGGGCAGCGCAGGGAACAGCGAGCACGACGGCGACCATGAGCAGCTTCATCGGACGATGGGCAGGATGGACAAATCGAGGCATGGTGGGCTCCTTTCGTTGACTGCTTCGGGACTGGGAATCGCGGCGGAAAACATTATACTGGTCCGCGTGAGAAATTCGCCCATCCCCAAGACTTCTGCCTGAGAAAGAACGAACATGCGGACAGGACTCCATGATCCGACCGTCGTCCTGCGATTCTACCACTTCTGCCGCTCGGTCGTCGTCATTTTGGCAGCGCTGAGTTGTCTGGCGCTGGCCGGTTGGGCCGCCGAAACGCTCAGCAAAGGCGACGTGATCCTGGATGCCGATTTCGAGGCGGCGACGGTCGATGCGAGGTGGGGCGGCGCCCTGCGATACGAAACAGGTTTCGAGAGCCCGCGCTCATTGAGCGTGGATAGCCGCACGGGCGGCGGCCCGCCGATGGTCCGCGTCCGACTGCCCGCCGAAATCCTACGCGGCTGTACGCTGCGAGGTTCGGCGATGGTCAAGGCGGAGGGCGTGAGTGCCAAGCCGAACCCGTGGAACGGCATCAAGTTCATGCTGGCGATCGAAACGCCGGACCGCAAGCTGTGGCCGCAAGCGGCCTTGGACACCGGCACGTTTGACTGGAAGCGGGCGATGTTCAGCACGAAGATCCCCGCCGACGCCACCGCCGCCACGCTGGTGCTGGGCCTGGAGCAAGTCACGGGCAAGGTCTGTTTCGACAACGTCAAGATCGTTGTCGCCAAGCTGCCCACGACGGCCAAACCCACGCCGGCGCCGGGAATCGCATTCAAGGGCCACGATCTGCCGCGGTTGCGGGGCGCCATGGTCAGCCCCCGCATCGACGAGGACGGCCTGCGGACGCTGGGCCGCGAGTGGAACGCCAACTTGATCCGCTGGCAACTGGTCCGCCACGGCCGGCCGGGCCAACCCAGTTCGCTGGCGGACTACGACGCCTGGCTGGAAGGGGAACTGAAGCGACTGGACGCCGCCCTGCCGCTGTGCCAGCGGTACGGCATCTACGTGGTTGTGGACCTGCACTCGCCGCCGGGCGGCAAGTCGACCGTCAGCGGCTACGTGGGCTCGGACGATCGGTTGTTTACCGACCGCGCCGTGCAGGACAAGTTCGTCGAACTGTGGCGCGGGATCGCCCGGCGCTACAAGAACGCCCAGCCGATCTGGGGCTTCGATCTGGCCAACGAACCGGTCGAGGAGTTCGTCGAGGAAGGTTGCGACGACTGGCATGCGCTGGCGGAACGCACCGCGCGGGCCATCCGCGAGATCGACCCACAGCGGACGATCATCGTCGAGGCGCCGCCCTGGGGAGGGCCGGACAGCCTGGCGGACTTTACGCCTATCGCCGTGCCCAACGTCGTGTACAGCGCCCACATGTACGTGCCGGGGCAGTTCACGCACCAGGGAGTCCACCAGCGGAACCAGCTTCCGGTCATGTATCCCGGCGAGATTGGCGGCCAACACTGGGACAAGGCGGCCCTGCAGGCGGCGTTGCAGCCCGTGATCGACTTTCAGAAGAACTACAACGTCCACATCTATATCGGCGAGTTCAGCGCCATCCGCTGGGCGCCCGGCGACAGTGCCTGCCGCTACTTGCGGGACGTGATCGAGATCTTCGAGGAGCACGGCTGGGACTGGAGCTACCACGCTTTCCGCGAGTGGAGCGGCTGGAGCGTCGAGCACGGCCCGGACCGCAACGACACGCAGCCCACGGCCCAGCCCACGGACCGGCAACGGCTGCTCCGCGAGTGGTTCGGCAAGAACCAGAAGCCGGCTTGGACGCAACCAGAATGACCAGCGCGAGCGGAGCGGCCCGGCCTGGCGACAATGCCCGGTTTTCTTCCGCTTCGAGGTGAGGGGCGGTCCGGCAAGCACCGGTAGAAAAAAGTGGCGTAAGCTTCCAGCTTGCGAGGCCACGATCTACCGCAAGCTGGAAGCTTGCGCCACGGAGCATCCAGACAGTTGTTTCTCGCACGGTGACAACGAAAAAGTGAGTCGCCTTCCGTTTTGAGAATCGAGAGTATGATCAATCTGTGGCGTCTTCCCGCGGTCCTGGTGCTTCTTCTCGCCGCCAATCTTGCGCACGCCGAGGACTGGCCGCAGTGGCGAGGTCCCAATCGCGACGGGGTGTGGCGAGAGACGGGGATCATCGAACGGTTCGAGGCCCCGGAAATCAAGATCAAGTGGCGCGTGCCGATCGCCAGCGGCTACAGCGGTCCGACCGTCGCCGCCGGTCGGGTGTACGTCACCGATCGCCTGACCGAACCCGGGGAGATGGAACGGGTTCATTGCCTGGATTGGAGAACCGGCACGACGCTCTGGAGCCACCGCTACGACTGCAAGTACGGCGGCATCGGCTACCAAGCCGGGCCGCGGGCCTCGGTGCTGGTGGACGGAGACCGCGCCTACAGCTTGGGAACGGCCGGACACCTGTTCTGCTTCGACGCGGCCACGGGGCAGGTCTTGTGGAGCCACGATCTGCGCGAAGCGTACCGTGCGCGAGTTCCCACTTGGGGCATCGCGGCATCGCCGGTTATCGAGGACGATTTACTCATCGTGCATTTCGGCGGCGCGGACCACGCCTGCATCGGCGCCTTCGACAAGGTGACCGGCGTGGAGCGGTGGAAAGCCCTGCCGGACGACGCCTCCTACTCGGCCCCGATCGTCATCACCCAGGCCGGGAAACGGGTGGCCGTGTGCTGGACCGGGAATCGGATCGTCGGTCTTGACTCGTCCAGCGGTCGCCTGCTCTGGGAATACCCGTTCCCCTGGGAAAAGTGGCCCATCGCCATCGCCACGCCCGTGTTGCACCGCGACCTGCTGCTCTTTTCCGAGGCCCACCAAGGAACGCTTCTGCTGCGGCTTTCGCAGGCGGAGCCGAGCGTGGAGAAGGTCTGGCACCACCGCCGAGAGAACGTCGGAGACGGCAAGGCGATGCACTGTCTCATCTCCACGCCTCTGATCGACGGGGACCACATCTACGGCGTGGACAGCGGTGGAGTCCTGCGCTGTCTACGACTGACGACGGGCGAGCAAGTCTGGGAAGACCGGACGGCCGTTCCGCCAAACCGCTTCGCCACGATCCACTTGGTCCGCCACGGAGAGCGGACGTGGATGTTCAACGAACGCGGCGAGCTGATCATCGCTCGGCTGACGCCCGAGGGCTTTCAGGAAATCAGCCGCGCCAAGCTGATCGAGCCCACCACGGACCAGTTGCGCCGCCGCGACGGGGTGACCTGGTCGCACCCGGCCTTTGCCTATCGGCACGTGTTCGCACGAAACGACAAGGCCCTGGTCTGTGCCGACCTCTCCGCGGAGCAACCGTAATCATCTGACAGGAAAGACATCATGTTCGCGAAGGACGCGGCATGCCAGATGCCTTTCGGAGACTGACCGCGAACCGCCGGCCGACTCTCTTCAGGCAATTGTGGGCTGGCGTTCTCGAGCTTTCACGTAAACGCGGCGCGGCTGTGGCTCACCCCCTGCAACCAGCGGCGACCGCGCCGTGCGGCTTCCGCCGCCCGACTGTCCACCCGCCCCGCCGCCAGCCGAAACCAGCGGCCAAAATTCAGCACCGTCTCGACCCAAGTCTCACTCGACAGCCGCAGCCTCTCCAGATTCGGCAACAACTCTTCTCGTTGACCTGCACGCCGGGGGCCGGGATGAAGAACCACTCGCCCTGGCGGATGAACGCGTCGGTCTTGCGGCGAAGCCGTTTCGACCGTGGGCCTCGTTTTCCCCGTTCGCGGCTCCGCACGGAACCGGAATTAGCCGGCCTTGCGGATGGGTTGCGAGGCGCGCTGCGGGACGAGGTCCCAGTGCGGGCCCTGCGGCGGCGCGGCGCGGCGGGCTGACGGGTGCGGCTCGTGAATCTGCGCCAGAATCCGTTCGGCGACGGCCAGCGCGTCGCGGCCGTGCTGGCCGGTGACTTGCGGCGGCTGTCCGCTGTGGATGCTGATCACGAAATCGTGCTGCTCGTCCAGGATCGCGTTCCGTTTTTCCACGGTCACGTCCTCGACCAGGAGCAGGTCGGTGAAGAGGCGTTCCTGGAGCTGGCGGCGTTCGTCCGGCGAGAGTTGCTGGACGTCGATCTGCCGCCGGCGCACGCGCTCGCTGGGGCGGATGATCTTGGCATTGCCGGCGGCGAAATCGATGCCCGCGTAGCTCTGTTCGCCGTAGATGTGCATTTTGCGCTGCGGCTGATAGCTGGTCCGCGACGCGTTCAGCGTGGCCCGGCAGCCGTTGGCAAACCGCAGGTGGGCGTGGGCCATGTCCTCGTGCGGCCCCAGCACGGCCGTGCCCACGGCGTCCACGTCGACCAGCTCGCTGGCCGCCAACGTCAGCACCAGATCGATATCGTGGATCATCAGGTCCAGCACGACGCCGACGTCGACGGAGCGGCCGGTGTAGCCGCTGGCCCGGACGGCCTCGATGTAGCGGGGCTTGGCGACGTTCGCGGCAGCCGTGAAGGCGGGGTTGAAGCGTTCGACGTGGCCGACTTGCAGGACGAGATTCCTGGAGCGGGCGGCGCGAATCAAGGCGTCGGCCTCGGAGACCGTGGCGGTCATCGGCTTTTCGACCAGCAGGTGGACTCCGGCCTCGGCCAGTTCCATGCCGATCCAATAGTGATCGCGCGTGGGCGCGGCGATGACGGCGGCATCGACGCGGCCCAGCAACGGGCGGTGATCTTCCCAGGTTTCGACCTGCAATTCGTCCGTGATGCGGCGCCGGGCCTGCGGAGACGGATCGCTCACGCCGACCAACTCGACGTCGTCGATCGTCCTCAGCAGGCGCGTGTGGATGGTTCCCAAGTGACCCGCGCCCACGACTCCCAAACGCAGTTTGCGACCGCTCATGGTCATTCCTCGCTCGGTCCCGTTGCGAAACGGGTCCGGAAGTTCTTCGTTGGACGGATTGGCAATCCGTCCGACCTTGGCTGAGTTCCGTTCCTTAGCACCGGTCCGAGAACAACTTCCTAGGTTGGACATTCGTGTCCGACTCTGGCTGACGGGCAGGAATGCCCATCCTACTCGCCAAATCGCGGACTTGTTCTCGGATCGGTGTTTACGCGGCTTTGCGGCGTTCGCGGGCGCGGCCGAAGCGTCCCTCTTGCTGCTCCTGGACGAAGTTCAGCAGGTGATTCACCGGCGGCACCAAGTGGCCTTGGCTGCGGAGGATTTCGCAGGCCTGATCCAGGCCCACTTTGGCGCGAAACAAAAGCCGGTGCGCCTCGGAGAGCGCCTCTATGTACTCGCGCGGAAAGTTGTTGCGGCGGAGGGCCACGAGATTCACGCAGCGCGGCCGGGACGGGTTGCCCTCGATCAGCATATAGGGCGGCACGTCGTGTAGCACGCGGCTCAGGCCGCCGATGAAACTGTAGCTGCCGATCGTCGTGAATTGGTGCACGCCCACGTTGCCGGACAACGTGGCGTGGTGGTGGATGCGGACGTGCCCGGCCAGCAGCGTGCCGTTGGCCAGGATCACGCGGTCGCCGATGACGCAGTCGTGAGCCACATGCGAGCAGGCCATCAGGAAGCAGTCGTTGCCGATGCTGGTCACCCCGCTCTCTTTTTCCGTCGCTCGGTTGACCGTCACCGCCTCGCGGAACACGTTCCCATCGCCGATCGCGACTTGCGTGTCGCCGCCCCGGTAGCTCAGGTCCTGGGGTTCGCCGCCGATGACCACGCCGGGATAGAGCTTGTTCTCCTCGCCCAGCGTGACGCGGCCGAGGAGGGTCACGTTGGCGATCAGTTTGGTGCCGCGGCCGATGGTGACTTGGGGGCCGACCACGCAGAACGGACCGACTTCGACTTCGTCCGCGATTTCAGCCTGGGGATCCACTACCGCTCGATCAGAGATGTGAGTTGCCATGAGCGACGCAGCCTCCGGATGCCGGCACCAAGGAACGGCCGAGCCGAACGGACCTCGCGAACCATTTTGTGCGAGCGGAACCCATTCCGCTCGACGACGCCAAACAACTGTCCAGCCGAACGCAACTCGGAAGCCCGACGAGCTAGGCGGTGCGCGCCAGGCAGTCCCGCGCCGCTTCGGCCAGCAACCGTCCCACCAGTTCCGCGTTGAGGCGGTGGCTGCTGCAGTGAGCGACAACATGTCCAGACAGGTCGCAACCCGCCAGGGCCAAGTCGCCGATCAAGTCCAACATCTTGTGCCGCACACATTCATCCGGAAAACGCAGTGGATTGTCGATCGGCCCGTGCTCGCCGAACACGAGCAGATGGCGGCAGGTGACGCGCGCGCCGAGCCCTTGGCTGCGCATCCAGGCCGCCTCTTCTTCCAGGATGAACGTCCGCGCCGCGCTGAGTTCCTCGCGGAACGTCTGGGGCGTGACCGCCAGGGCCAGCGACTGCCGCTGGATCGGTCCCGACGTGCCGAAATCGATGTGGCACTCGACGGTCAAACCCGGCCGCGGCGCGGGTTGGGCCTCGACCCAGCACCGATCATCGCCGACGCGGAGCGTGCGGCGAATGACGAATTGCTGCCGGCACGCCGGCTGCCGCGTCAGGCCGGCGGCGTCCAGGGCCGCCACGAACGGCAGGCTCGATCCGTCGCAGCCCGGCATCTCCGCACTGTCGGCCCAGACCTCGCAATTGTCGATCTGCAAGCCGGCCAGAGCCGCCAGGATGTGTTCGACCATGTCGACGCGCACCGCGCCGTCCCGCAACGAGGTCCGCCGCGGCACCTCGACGCGGTACTGCACCTGCGCCGGGATGCGCCGGGCCGCTCCGGCGTCCGTGCGGACGAAGACGATCCCGCTGTCGGGCGGCGCGGGCCGGAATTCGACTCGGACGTCCTGCCCGCTCCAGTACCCGAAACCATCCACCCGGACGGCGCTCGAGATCGTACGTTGTTGGCGCCAACAGTTGCTCAAGGGAGGCCCATCTGTGCAAGCGTGGACAGAGAAGAGAACCAAGCGACCTTTACCGCCTGGGAATCGGCGGGGCGATCTGCGGATTCGCGATCGGCGTCCCCGGCGCCGCCGTCGGCGTGCCCCGGTTCAGCGTGTCCAGGATGATGTCCGTGATGTTTAACCGGTTCTGGTAGATGACCATCCGGTTGATGCCCTGCATGATCGACTCGCGCTTGGTGGGGTCCATGTCCTCGGCGCTGTACCGCAGCACCAGCCCGATGCGGTTGCGGCCGGCGAAGTCGGCGACGGCGGCTTCGATCTCCTTGTAGACGTTGAAGTAGATCTTGGCTTCGCGTTCCATGAAGTCCTTCTGCCGCTTGGCGCTGTCCAACTGGAACTCGACGCGCATACGGGCGATGTTCTCCTCGACGTCCTTGTACTCGCGCGTGCCCGGCTTGAACTGGTTCAGTTTTTCCGTTTCCGTCCGCAGCTGAGTCTGCTGCTGCGTCACGACCTCTTTGTAGGCGTCAATGTCCTTCTTGATGTCTTCGATCTGCTGCTGGAAGCGGACGTGGTTTTTGAAGATGTAGGGCACGTCGATGACGGCGACGGCCGTGCCGCTCGTCTGACCGAAAGCAGGACTTGCGGCCAACCCGCAAGCCAAGAGAACGGCCGCCAGAGCGGCGGGGCAAAGCGAGGTTTTCACTTTCAGCACTCCTTGCGTAGAAAGGGTCTTCCGTGACGGGCGGCGTCGTTTCCTGCGGCACGTCGCCCACAAACGCGACCGCGCGGCGGTCGGGCGTCAAAGCGGGCGGTATTTTGCCCAAGAGCCCGGAACACGTAAAGGGCAAAAAATCGGTTTTGACAGCCGCTGCCGGAATCGCTATGCTTCCGCCCTCGATAGCCGGTCAAGGACGACCGGCTACCCCCAAGATTCGGCCGCCCAGTCCGTACGGACGAAAGCCCCTGCCTCGATCACGGGCGGGCGGCTGCCTGCCCTGTTGCACAAGGAGGTGCGTCTGTGCTCGTGCCCCCCGCCGCGGACCCCCGCCCCAGCGTCCTCATCGTGGATCGATCGGAAGACTCGCGTCAAGTGCTGCGCACGGTGCTGGAACGGCGCGGCGTCCAAACCTGGGAGGCCGCCGAGGCCCGCCGCGGCGTCGAACTGGCACGCCAGCACCATCCCCAGGTGATCGTCCTGGACCTGGAAGCCAGCGACGCCGATCAGGAAGAGGTCCGCGAGCAGTACCAGGCGGAATCCCAGGACCACGACGTCTATCTGGTGGTGCTCGGCCGCTCCGTGTCCTACGAACGCATCCTTCCCAAAGACCGAATCCTCGCCAAACCCTACCATTACGCCCCGCTAGTGCGTACAATCGAGGCGTTGCTGGCGCCCGCCACGGTGTCGTGACGGCGGGCTGCGACGAACGGGTTTTCGGCCGCGTAAGGCGCGAAGGGCGGCGTCATGGCGTGTCTGTTTGTCATTCAAGGACGCGATCAAGGGAGGCGTTTCGAACTGGACGCACCCGTCGTCGGCGTGGGCCGCGATGCCAGCAACGCGATCCGCCTGCACGACGTGGAGGTTTCGCGGCGGCACGCACAGATCGTCCAGACGGCCGAAATCTTCCGGCTCGCCGACCTGGGCAGTTCCAACGGGACGTTCGTCAACGAACAGCCGATCGAGCAGCACGTCCTGCAGAGCGGCGACCGGGTGCAGGTCGGCCGGACGCTGATGATTTTCACCGGTAACGAAGACCGTTCGTCGCTCGACCTGGCCGCCGAGGTGGACATCATCGAGCGGGGACCGGCGTCCGACGGCTCGCGGATCGTCTCGTCGATGAGCCAGGATCCGGGCAGCCATATTTTTTCGGATGCCGAATTGTCCGCCAGTCCCTGGCTGGCCCGGGCCCGCAGCAATTTGCAGATCATGTACCGCACGGCACTGGCCGTCAGTCACACGCTGGACATCGACCAGCTGCTGCAACGGATCATGGAGTTGATCTTCGAATGGGTCGAGGCGGACCGCGGCTGCGTCATGCTGGTGGACTGGGAATCGGGCGAGGCGATCCCCAAGGTCTACCGCACCCGCCGGGACACGCGCAGCAGCGAGCGGATGCGGATCAGCCAGACGATTCTGGACTACGTGCTGGAGCACCGCGAAGGCGTGCTGACCAGCGACGCGCGGGAAGACGAACGCTGGGATCCGGCGGCCAGCATCCTGAAAATGGGCGTGCGGGAGGCGATTTGCGTGCCCATGCAAGGCCGTTACGGCATGGTCGGCGTGATCTACATCGACACCTACACGCCGCCCGGCCAGGTGGTGCAGAACCGGCACGTCAACCGCTTCTCGGACGAACACCTGAAGCTGATGGTGGCGATCGGTCATCAGGCGGCGCTGGCCGTCGAGGACACCTCCTACTACTCGGCCCTGGTCCAAGCGGAACGGCTGGCCGCCGTCGGGCAAACCATCGCCACGCTGTCGCACCACGTCAAGAACATCCTGCAGGGCATCCGCGGGGGCAGCTACCTGATCGAAGAAGGCCTGAAGAACGCCGATACCGAGTTGGTCCGCAAGGGCTGGAACATCGTGGACAAGAACCAGGAGAAGATCTCCAACCTGGTGATGGACATGCTGACGTTCAGCAAGGAGCGGCAGCCGGAAAAGGTGCCGGCCGATCTGAATCAAGTGGGCGGCGAGGTCGTCGAATTGATGCAAGCCCGGGCGGTCGAAGCCGGCGTCAAGCTGGTGTGGCAACCCGCAGCGGACATGCCCCTGCTGCACTTCGACCCGGACGCGCTGCACCGCGCCATCCTGAACGTGGTCACCAATGCCATCGACGCCTGCGAAGGGGTGCTGGAGGGGCGCGTCACGCTCAGCACGGAGTGCGTCGCGGAGCAATCCCTGGCCCGCGTCACCGTGGAGGACAACGGGGAAGGAATTGCTCCTGACGACCTCCAAAAGGTGTTCTCGCTGTTCGAGTCGCGGAAGGGGCTTCGCGGCACGGGACTGGGGCTGCCGGTCAGCCAGAAGATCCTGCGGGAACACGGCGGCGAGATCCGGGTCGAAAGCGTTCCGAACGTGGGCAGCAAGTTCCACTTGGAGTTTCCTGCCGTTTCTCCCAAGGAGGCGGCCGCCGCCGAGGCGGACTTGCAGGCGAGTTCGCCCGATCGGATGACGATCGAGTTCGGGACCGAACTGCCGGAGGACGTCACGGAGACCCTGCACCAACCCGGAGAGACGGACTGAGACGCGTGCCATGTTGGATCAACACGATCGGGAAAAGTTCGCCGCCGTCTACCGGACTTGATTGACGCCTTCTTCGCATTCGGGCCAAGCCGCGCCGCCCAACTCGGCGGCCTGCCGCAACCAGGCATGGACGGCCTCGCTGGCCGGACCCGAAATGGGCGCCGTCGCCGCATGGTCCAGGTAGGCAAAACGCCGGACGACGGGCATCTGCTGCCGGAAACGCTGCCAAGAATTCGTAAACTCTGTCATTTTCCGCCTTGGATCGAGTAAAATTGGGGAAAAGCCTCCCTTGCGGGGCTGCCCGGATTCGCTTCCAATGAACGGGGAACTACACTGGTGACAAGGGAGTCCATTCGACTATACTAGTCCGATTGCAGGGACAATACGACGTACGCCGATTAATGCAGCTTCGAGGACGCATCGCATGCCGAAGGCGTTGTGTATTACGGGACTGGCCATTTCCGCGGTCCTGTTCGTGCTTTTCTTGTGGGACTTGGCCACGCCGTCCTGGATGGCGCCGTTCAAGAAGGCCAACGTGACCATGGATATCGCCTTCGTCCTCTGTTCCGCCGGCCTGGGTTATCTGAGCTGGACCACGTGGAAGGAGCAGGTGTAAAGCCTGCGGCTACGGCGGCGTTACGACTTCGAATGCCGCGCCCTTCACCCGCCGCAATTCTTCGTGCAGCACCGGGATGCGCTCGTCCGGCGCGACGGAAATCGCCCAGTCGATGCCGTTGTCTATCCGGTTTGACGGCGGGAAACAACGTCGCGAGTTCGAGCAAGGCGAGAGCCAACATGGTCAGCAGCGGTGGTCCCAATGAGGTATCTTGACCGCCTGCACGCGCTGCCCTATCGTCGAGTCACCAGCGGCCCAGGCTGGCGCCACGCGCTGAATCGACACACGAGATACCGGTCACCGACCCCGCGGGAGGATGTCATGTCGGAAACATCGAGAAGCCATCGCTGCAGCTGTTCCTCATCGGATTGCGGTCCCAACGCCACGCGGCGCGAGTTCCTGGAGTTGGCTGGAGCAGCGGCGGCGGCAGCCACGTGGTTAAGCGCCGGGCCGGCGGTGGCGGGGCCGTTCGAGGCGAAGGATTTTGAGAAGTTGGTGCCGGCCGACAAGCGGCTGTCGCCGGATTGGGTCAAATCGCTCACCGCGCGGGGCGAGCCGACGGTGTACCGCGGGCCGGAATTGGAAAAAATCGGCATGCCGGTCGGCGGCCTGTGCGCCGGGCAGCTGTACCTGGGCGGCGACGGCAGGCTGTGGCATTGGGACATCTTCAACAAACACATCGGCACCGGGGCGGACCACTATGCTCATCCGCTGGCGCCGGCCTCGCCGCTGGATCAAGGGTTCGCACTGCTGATCGCGGACGGCGAGCAGACGCAAGTCCGCGCCCTGGACCGTACGGGCTGGAGCGAGATCGCGTTTCGCGGCGAGTACCCAATCGCTCGCGTCGAGTACCGCGATCCGCAGTGCCAGGCCAGCGTGTCGCTGGAAGCGTTCTCGCCGCTGGTGCCGCTGAACACCGAGGATTCGTCGCTCCCGGCGACCGTGATGCAGTTTACGGTCAAGAACAACGGACAAGCCAAGATCGAGGCCGAACTGGCCGGCTGGCTGGAGAACGCGGTCTGTCTGCACAGCGCGCCGAACCAATCCGGCTTGCGCCGCAACCGCGTGGTCCGCAAGCAGCGATTGACTTTCCTGGAGTGCAGTGCCGAACCGCCGCCGCCCGTCAAGGAGCCGGAGCCCCGGCCGGACATCGCGTTCGAGGACTTTGAAAAGGAAACCTACGAGGGCTGGCAAGCCACTGGCACTGCCTTTGGCAGCGGGCCGATCGAGAAGGCCAAGATCCCGAACTACCAGGGCGACGTCGGATCGCAAGGCAAGCGGCTGGTGAACACGCACAACACGCGCCAGGGCGAAGAGGTCGGCGGCGGCGACGCGCACGTCGGCACGCTGACCAGCCGGGCGTTTGTCATCGAACGCAATTACATCAGTTTTCTGATTGGCGGCGGGTCCCATGCCGGCCGCACCTGTATGAACTTGCTCGTTGAAGACAAAGTCGTCGTCTCGGCTACCGGAGCGAACGACAACCGGATGCAGGCCAAGAGCTGGGATGTGCGCCGCTGGCTGGGCAAGACGGCTCGGCTGCAAATCGTGGACGACGAACGCGGCGGCTGGGGCAACGTCGGCGTGGACGACATCGTGTTCAGCGACAAGCCGCGCGTCGCGGCCGGGCCGCTGCAGGACGAAGCCGATTTCGGCACGCTGGGCCTGGCGCTGCTCGATCCGCAACCCGGCGACGTCGCCACTACATCGCTGGCCGATCCGCAACTGCCGCAAGGCATCTTCACGCGCAGCCCTGCCGTCTCCGACGCCCCGGCCGTGAAGCCGTTCGGGCAGAAACTGGCCGGATCGTTGACCCGCAAGCTGAGCCTCCAGCCCGGCCAGTCGGCGACGGTGACGTTCCTCGTGACCTGGCACTTCCCGAACCTGAAGCTGAACGAGAAGTTCGGCTTGACCGGCCGCTACTACGCCCAGCGGTTCAAGTCGGCGCTGGCCGTGGCCGAACATCTGGCGGCCAGCTTTGACACGCTGTGCCAGCAGACGCGGCTGTGGCACGACACCTGGTACGATTCGACGCTGCCCTACTGGTTCCTGGACCGCACGTTTGCCAATACGTCGATCCTGGCCACTTCGACGTGCTTCCGGTTTGCCAGCGGCCGATTCTGGGGCTGGGAAGGCGTCGGCTGCTGTGCGGGCACGTGCGGGCACGTCTGGCATTACGCTCACGCCGTGGGGCGACTGTTTCCGGAACTGGAACGGATTCTCCGCGAGCGGGTCGATTTCGGCCTCGCGCAACGCGAGGACGGAGCCATCTTGTTCCGCGGCGAGTTCAACAACTTTCCCGCCGTCGACGGCCAGGCGGGGGCGATCCTGCGGGCCTACCGCGAGCACCAGATGTCGCCGGACATCGCGTTTCTGCGGCGCGTCTGGCCAGGCGTGAGAAGGGCCTTGGAGTACCTGATCCGCGAGGACGCCAACGGCGACGGGCTGATCGAGGGCAAACAGCACAATACGCTGGACGCCGACTGGTACGGACCCGTGGCGTGGCTCAGTTCGCTGTACCTGGCCGCGCTCCGCGCCGGGGAAGAGATGGCCCGCGAAGTGGGCGAGGAAGCGTT
>CAYUFW010000011.1:0-17754 GCA_964443915.1 uncultured Pirellulaceae bacterium | reverse complement strand
CTGCAGTGCCGGCAGATCTTCGACAAGGGCCGTGCGGCGATCGTCGCGCAGCTGTTCGACGGCGAGTACTTCATCAACCGGGCCGATGAAAAACATCCCGAAGCGATCAACTCCGGCACGGGCTGCCACATCGACCAGGTGTTCGGGCAAAGCTGGGCGTATCAACTGGCCTTGGGCCGTGTGTTGCCGGAGAAAGAAACGCACGCCGCGCTCCGGTCGCTGTGGCGCTACAACTTCACGCCCGACGTGGGCCCGTACCGCGAGGCGAACAAACCCGGCCGCTGGTACGCCATGCCCGGCGAAGGCGGCCTGCTGATGTGTACGTTCCCGCGGGCCGATTGGGATTATGACAAGGCCAAGGGCAAAGGCCCCAACTGGGCGGTCGGCTATTTCAACGAGTGCATGAACGGCTTCGAGTACCAGGTGGCCGGCCACATGATCTGGGAAGGCCTGGTGACCGAGGGCCTGGCCGTCACCCGCATGATCCACGATCGCTACCACGCCGCGCGGCGGAACCCGTGGAACGAGGTCGAATGCGGCGACCACTACGCCCGCTCGATGGCCAGCTACGGCGTGTACCTGGCCGCCTGCGGATACGAGTACCACGGCCCCAAGGGCCATCTGGCTTTCGCCCCGCGTCTGACACCGGACAATTTCCGCGCAGCCTTCACAACGGCCGAAGGCTGGGGCACGTTCACGCAGCAACGCGAAGGCGGCAAACAGACGGACACGATCGAAGTGAAGTCGGGCCAGCTGAAGCTCAATTCGTTGGAGTTCGCCTTGGCGGAAAACACGCGCCCGACCCAGGCCACCGTGATCGCCGCAGGGAAATCGCTGACCGTCACGGTGGAGCTGAAAGCCGGCCGCGTGCGGATCGCATTCGCCGAGCCGGTGACAATCTCATCCGGTCAGTCGATCCAAGTGCTCGTCTCTTGACGGCATCAAGCCGCTTGCGATTCCAGCAGGTTCATGACGCCCTCCACAGTTTGCTCCCGGCGTTGGGGCAACGCCTCCCCGGAAACGGCAGTTGGTGTGTCGCTCCTGTCGCCGACTACTTGCTCCGAGTGTTGCGAAACTGGAAAATCCCAAGGTCCTTGTTCCGCGATGGTGATCGCCATGAGCAACCTCCCATGTTTCATCGCGAGCAAGAACGTGGAAATCCCGGCCGCGGGGGACTGTCCGCTGTGGGTCCGTTGCGAGGTTCACGCCGGCAGGGAAAGGATTATTGAATTGCGGTGATGACGGAAGTAGTGCAGAAGCCGTTGAACCACCGGGGCGAGCCCGGTGGCGAAGAGGGGAACTTTACCATGATCCGCCCAGTTGTCCTGGTCCTGGCCTTCGTCTTCCCTGCCGCGAGTTCGTCCGCCGAGCAGGCCGAGTTGCGCGTGACGCACACTCAGAACACCAAGGCGTTGACGCCGTTTGACGTCTTCGAAATCACGTTCGACCATCCCAATCACTACGCCAACCCGTTTCAGGACGTGACCGTCGACGTGACGTTTCACTCTCCCTCCGGCAAGCGCGTCCCGGTCGGCGGATTCCACTACGGTTCGTTGCGCCCGCCGACCATCAAATTGCCGCCGGCGACCGGCAAGGGGCGGCCGACGTACGAATTCGCAGACCAGTCGATCTGGAAGGCGCGGTTCGCGCCGTCGCAGTTGGGTCCGTGGAGGTACTCGTACACGTTCACCGATCCCGACGGCCGGCGGGCGGTCGGCCACGGCGAGTTCCGCGTGGTGGAAGGGCGCCGGCGCAATCCCGGCTTTCTCCGGCAACATCCCAGCAATCCCTTCCGCTGGGTCCATGACGACGGCTCGCCGTTTTTCGGCGTCGGCCTGCAAGAGTGTCTCGGCGACTCGGCCGGCACAGGCTCGGCGCTGGCGGCCATGTCGCTGGAAGGCCCCTTCCGCGCCGACCGAACGGACGTGGCCCAACTGCCGTCCGGCCCGTTGTACGTCCGCGGCCCGGCCATGAACCCGATGAACGCCGATATCTACTTCCGCCGCTACGCCCGTGGCGGTTTCAACCTGTTCCGCATGTCGCAACGCAACTGTTCGTTCGATCTGTACCGAGACTTGGACCATTATCTGGTCCAGGAGGGAGTGATGACCGACGAATTGCTGCGGCACGTGCGCAAGTACGGGTACCGCGTGATGTACGGTCTTTTCGGCTACCAGAGCGTGTTCAACGACCATCCGGAGGACGCCGAGGGCATGGCGAAGATCAAGCGGTTCATCAAGTACAGCGTCGACCGCTGGGGCGCGTATGTCGACATCTGGGAGTTCCTGAACGAGCAAAAGGCCGCCGACGGCTGGTACGCCCAAATGACGCCCTATCTGCGTTCGATCGATCCGTACCGCCATCCGATCACAACCAGCTGGGAGCGGCCGGAGTTGCCGGGTATCGAGGTGAACGCGCCGCACTGGTACGGCAACGAGGACGAGCGGCAGTCGGAGGCCGTGACGGCTTCACACGCGAACAACTGGAAAAAGCACAAGTTGCCCGTCATCGTCGGAGAACAGGGGAACAGCGCCCCGCGCGGCAAGGACCGGGCGCCGGGCGTGGGCGGCGTCTGGGACGCCGGCTCAGCGCGCCGGATGCGACTGCGGCTGTGGTCGGCGATGTTCAACGAGATTTCGTTCATCTTCTGGAACACCAGCTATGCCCGCGACGGGCACTTCATGAACATCTGGCTGGGGCCGCAGGAACGCGAATCCGTGCGGGCCTTACAGGATTTCTCGAATCGCTTGGACGCCGACGTGCGGATGGCCGATGTGCGCGTCTCCGATCCGAAACAAGTGCGCGCGTACGGGCTGCGGTCGGCCAAGCACGCGGCCGTGTACTTGCACCACTTCCACGACCACCAGAGCGCCTGCCGTGACGTGCAGTTGACGCTGGATGTTCCCGTGGACGCGAAAGCGTACTGGTACCACCCGGAGAGCGCCGCGATTCTTCGGACAGAGCCGGTCGCGGCTGGCCGGCAAACGCTGGCCGCGCCGGACTTCACCGTCGATCTCGCTGTGCTCGTCACCCCCGCCGGACCGCCGGACATCGACCGCGACGGGATTCCCAACGATCGGGATCCCGATGATGACAACGACGGCGTGAACGACAACCAGGATGCCTTTCCGCTGGAGCCCGAAGAGTGGTCGGATCGGGACCACGACCTGATCGGCGACAACCTGGACGCCGACATCGACGGTGACGGTCAAGGCGACGACCGCAACGCCAACGGCACGCCGGACCACGAAGAGCTGGACACCGACGGCGACGGCGTGCCGCGAGCCAACGGCATCCCTTGGGATGCTTTCGCTTGGGACCCGAAGGAACATCGCGACACGGACGGCGACGGCATCGGGGACAACGCGGACGGGGACGACGACGGGGACGGTTTCTCCGACAACGAAGAAGTCCGGGCCGGGACCAATCCGCTGGAACCGCTGAGCTTCCCGGCTCCGTAGCGAGGCGGGCGACGCGCGGCTGGACAGCACGAACTGGCAGGAAAATTGGGGCAGGAAAATGCCCCAAGGGAATTCTCATTTTTCTGCCCCAATCTTTCTGCCAGCTTTCTGATGGTCGGGTTGACGTTGTCGCTCGCCGCATGTTGCACGCTTGCGGGAACGGGCCATAATGTCTTGGCGTCGCCGCGCTCTCTGGCGGGCGTTCGGATCCTCGTTGAAGGAGTTGAACCATGCAGCGTTCTGGATTGCTGAAGGCACTGGCGGTTCTTTGCTGTTTCGCGGGCACTCTGGCGGCCGTCTCGCCCAGCCCTGCGGCGGACGACGTGTTGCCAGGCGTCAATCGCGTCTTGTTTCTGGGCGACAGCATCACGTACGACGGCAAGTATGTCGCGTACGTGGAGACCGAACTGCTCGTGCGCTGCCCGCAACGATCGTGGGAGATCGTCAACTGCGGCTTGCCCAGCGAGACGGTGTCCGGGCTGTCGGAGGACGGCCATGCGGGCGGCAAGTTCCCCCGGCCCGATCTGCACGAGCGGCTGGACCGCGTCTTGGATCGGATCAAGCCCGAGTTGGTGTTCGCCTGCTACGGCATGAACGACGGGATCTACTTGCCTCCCAGCGACGAGCGGTTCCAGCGGTTCCAGGACGGCACGCGGCGGCTGCGGCAGAAGGTCGAAGCCTGCGGCGCGAAGATCGTTCACTTGACTCCGCCCGTGTTCGATCCGCTGCCGATTCGCGCCAAGTTGGTCCCGGCGGACAAGGTCACTTCCGGCCAGATGTACGAGGGCTACAACGAGGTGCTGGACCGGTACTCGGACTGGCTGTTGGCCCAGCGCGACCGAGGCTGGCAGGTGATCGACCTGCACGGTCCGATGAAACAGGCGTTGGCGGCCGCGCGGACGCACGATCCCAAGTTCACGTTTTCGGGCGACGGAGTTCACCCGAATCCGGCCGGCCACCAGGTGATGGCGCGGGCGCTGCTGCAGGGTTTGGGCTTGCCGGAGGAGTCGCTGGCCGCCGCTTTCCGCCAATACGACGACGCGACATCGAAGCGCGCCCGGCTGTTTGGTCTGGTCCAGCGGCGGATGCGGACCATGACGGACGCCTGGCTGACCGCCATCGGCCACCTGCGTCCCATGCGCCCCGGTTTGCCGCTGGATCAGGCACAGACCCAAGCCGCCGAATTGACCCAACAAATCCGGCAAGTAGAGAAAGACTGATAGGCATGGACGGTTTCATTGGTGACAAGCAGAGTTCTGGCCTGGGTCCGGACCGGCCGGCCACATCAGGCGTCAGGTGGGGCATCCTGCTCGGCCTGCTGTTGGCCGTTCTCGCGTTGTGGATCTTGCGGTCCCGCTGGCAACCGCCGCCGGCGGAGCCTCGGGCCATCACGCCGCGGGGCGATCTGGCGGCGGACGAGCAGTCGATGATCGCCCTCTTCCGCCAGGCGTCGCCCGCCGTGGTCCACATCACGACGCTGGCGGTCCGGCAAGACGCGTTCAGCTTGGACGTGATGCAGATTCCGCAGGGAACCGGGTCGGGGTTCGTCTGGGATGCGGCCGGCCACGTGGTCACGAATTACCACGTCATCCAGGAGGCGGACGCCGCGACCGTGACGATGAGCGATCATTCCACTTGGAAAGCGCACCTCGTCGGCGCGTATCCCGACAAGGACCTGGCGGTGCTCCGCGTGGACGCCCCGTCGGCCAGCCTGCACCCGATTCCGATTGGCACCTCGCACGATTTGCAGGTCGGGCAGAAGGTCTTCGCCATCGGCAACCCTTTTGGCTTGGACCAATCGCTGACGACGGGCATCATCAGCGCCTTGGGGCGGGAGATCCAGTCGGTCACGCAGCGTCCGATCCGGGACATGATCCAGACCGACGCGGCGATCAATCCGGGGAACTCTGGAGGACCGCTGTTGGACAGCGCGGGCCGGCTGATCGGCGTCAACACGGCGATTTTCAGTCCGTCTGGTGTGTCGGCCGGGATCGGGTTTGCGATTCCGGTGGACGAGGTGAACCGGCTCGTGCCGCAGCTGATCCGTCACGGCCGCGTGATCCGGCCGGGCTTGGGAATCCAAATCGGGCCTGACCGTTTGGCCTCCGAGTTGGGGCTGTCCGGCGTGCTGATCCTCGGCGTCGTTCCGGACGGTCCGGCGGCGAAAGCGGGCATTCGGCCTACGCGCCGCGTGCAGGGCGGCAGGATCGTCTTGGGCGACGTGATTGTGGCCATCGATGGCCAGCCCGTCCGCTCGGTAAACGATCTGCTGACGGCCCTCGAGCGCTACCAAGTCGGCGCGCGAGTCCAGGTCACGCTGCTCCGCGACGGCAGGGAAATTGTGATCGCAGCGGTTCTGGAAAGCGTTTCGTAGGCCCGGACGCAACTCGACGCCCACAGGAATCAGAACGGCATCTCTCCTTCCTCGTCCACGAACGCTTCCGCTTCGGAAGGCGGCGGGGCTCGGTCGTCCGACTTGTCGCCCGGCCGGATGATCTTGAATCCGGTGGCTTCGGCGCTCAAGAAGAACTTCACTTCGCTATTCGCGTCCCGCTGCCACTTGCGGCCGCTGAGCCGGAAGGGAACGTCGATTTCGTCGCCGACGTTTAGTTCGTCCGCGGCATCGCATGCTTCGTGCAGGAACTCCACGGGAATGTAGTTCGTGAACCGTCCCTTGTCCTGTTCCAAGACGACCAAGCGTTTGCGGAATCCCTTCTGGCCGAAGGTTTTCGTCTCTTCGATCAGGTGTACCGTGCCGCGTACCGTCCACTCGCTCATGATTCGATTCCTCGTTTTGATGAAGAAGCCGATGGTTCTGATTGTGCCGAAAGCGCGGTCGGTCTGCAAGGCGCCTTTTCGCCGCCGTCGGCTGGCGTTCGCCAAGTCACGTCCCATACTGAGTTAAACGCCCGTCTTCCGTTCAGGAGCCGATGCATGTCCCGTTGCGGAGTCTCGATCACCGTCGTGTTGATCGCTGGAATGTCCGGGGTGCCGGGCGAACTGGCCTGCGCCGACGAATTCAACGCCGCGTTGAACTCGATCGCCAGCCCTGACATTCAGACGCATATCGAGGTCTTGGCAGACGATGCGATGGAGGGCCGAGAAGCCGGCAGCCCGGGGGGACGAGCGGCGGCGGATTACCTGTGCAGGAAGTTCGTTGCCTTGGAGTTGAAGCCGAGCGGCGATCCGGAAGCGTACACCCAGACCTTTGAACGCGGCGCCTACCGGAATCTGCTCGCGGTGCTGCCGGGCAGCGATCGCGAACTAACGAACGAATACGTTCTGGTCGGCGCCCATTACGACCACGTCGGCTACGGCACGCGCAGGAACAGCCGCGGACCGTGGGGCCGCATTCACAACGGAGCGGACGACAATGCCAGTGGCGTTTCGGGCGTGTTGGAAGTCGCCGAAGCGCTGACGTTGTTGGAGCCGCCGCCCAAACGTTCGATCCTGTTCGCCCTTTGGGACGCCGAGGAAAAGGGAATGCTCGGCTCGAGACATTGGGGCGCCAATCCCACGGTCCGTCTGCGGGACGTCGCGTTGGCGTTCAACGCGGACATGATCGGCCGCTTGCGGGGAGACACCGTGCAAGTGTTTGGTAGTCGCACGGCTTGCGGAATGCGCCGCTGGGCCAGCGAGAACAATCAGCCGACGGAACTGCGGCTCGATTTCTCCTGGGAAATGAAACCCAACAGCGATCAGTTCTCCTTCGTCGAGCGCGGGATTCCGACGTTGATGCTGCACACCGGACTGCACGACCAGTGGCATCGTCCCAGCGACGATGCGAACACGATCAATGTCGAAGGTGCGACGACAGCTGCCCGCTTGTTGTTCTCGATGGTGGTGCAAGCGGCCAATCAGCCGGAGCGGTTCGCGTTCCGCAACGAATCGCGCGCCGAGAGCCCGGCGGGACGGGAGCGTCTGGAGACGCCGGCGACGCCGCGGGCACCGCGGCTGGGGATCGCCTGGAGCACGCAAGCGGGCGAGCGGGCGGGCGTCTACGTGACGCACGTGACGGCCGGTTCGGGCGCAGATCGGGGCGGCCTTCAGGTCGGGGACCGCTTGCTCAGTCTGGCCGGTCAAGAGATCGTGGACGAAAGCCGGCTCGGAGTGGCGATCTGGGCGGCGAGTTCGCCCGCGACGATCGCCGTCGAGCGAGCGCCTGGCGAGATACTCCAAGTGGCCGTGGAACTCGATGGCGGGCCGTTGCGTTACGGTTTCTCGTGGCGCGAGGACCCGGGGGAACCGGGCACCGTGGTGCTGATCGAGATCGTGCCGCAATCCGCCGCCGATCTGGCCGGTTTGCAGGCGGGGGATCGCCTCTATCGTGTGGCGGAGCGGGATTTTCGCAACGGCGACGAACTGGCTCAGTTGCTGTCCGCCGTGCCATCGCCCGTTCCGCTGCTGATCGAGCGCGGCGGGCGGCTTCAAACCATCGAGGTAACGGTTCCATCGACACCGTGACGGCGTCTTGCCGCAACGTCAAGCGTCGGCAACGGTGGGCCGTCTCAGCTTCCGCACGTCTAAGACGTCGTGGTTGGCCGGATAGGGCTCGATCTCAGCCCAACGGGGAATTTGCAGCAGGTTGTCTAACGTCCTGTTGTCTGCGGACTTGCGGCCTTCTATACTAAGTCCTTCGCAGACGGCTCCGAGGGCGGCAAAGCGTCCGTGCGACGGTGGTTTCCGATTGTGCCCGAAGGCTGCTGCCGGCGCGGCGGCGATCGCGCAAGTCGATACGTGGAAGACAGTTCCGAACACAGGGTACGTTGAGCATGACCATTGACAAGAGTCTCAAAATTCGCATGGGGGCGATTCGCAATCGCAACGTTTTGACCCGGGCCGAGCGGATCGGGAAGCTGACCGAGGCGGAACGCTGGAAGGACGGCGACTCCGTAATCGGTCTGCCGAAGACCCGCGTCCAAAAAATCACGCTGAAGAAGAAGAAGAAAGCCAAGAAGGCGGAGGGCGAAGAGGGAGCCGAGGGCGAGCAGAAGCCTGCTGCCACCAAGTAGGTTCCACGCGGTGGATCCGCTCCGCACCAAGACGGCGCAAGAACCCGGTTTCTCCGCCGAAGCCGGGGCTCTTTGGTTGTGCTCCGCTGCCCAGCGTTCTTCCGGGGGTCTGCGATGCGCGTGCATTTGGAGTACGGACGGACCGGCTTGGACGTCGAGCTTCCGGACGGCTCGGTGGTGCGCACGCTATCCTACAAGTCGGTATCGCCGCTGACCGATCCGAACGCGGCGCTGCGTGCGGTCCTCCGCGCGCCCACGGGCGCGCCACCGCTGGCCCAAGTCGCCGCGGGACGGCGAAATGCCTGCCTGCTGATCTGTGATGTGACGCGGCCGGTGCCCAACGAAATGATGCTCCGTCCCGTCCTCGAAACCCTGGAGGCCAGCGGCATCGCCCGCGAGCAGATTTTGATTCTGATCGCCACGGGCCTGCATCGGTCCAACGAAGGCGACGAGTTGGCGGAAATGGTGGGGCGCTGGATCGCCGAGAACTATCGCATCGAGAACCACCACGGGCAACGGCTGGAAGAACACACGCATCTGGGCACCAGTCCGCGTGGCGTGCCCATCTGGTTGGATTCGCGTTACGTGCAGGCCGATCTGAAGATCGCCATGGGGTTGATCGAGCCGCATTTCATGGCCGGCTTTTCCGGCGGACGCAAGCTCATTTGTCCCGGCATCGCCGCGCTGGAAACCGTCAAGGTCTGGCACAGCCCCGCCTTTCTCGAACATCCGTGCGCCGACTCGGGCATCCTCGACGGCAATCCCGTCCATGAAGAGAACACGTGGATCGCGCGCCGCGCGGGTTGCGATTTCATCGTCAACGTGGTGATCGACGCGCAGCGGCGCGTGCTGAAGTTCGTGGCCGGGGACATGGAACAAGCGTTCCTGGAAGGTTGCGACTTCGTGCGCGGAATTGTCGTCGACACCGTTCCGGAGCCGGTCGACATCGTGGTCACGAGTTGCGCCGGGTATCCGCTGGACACCACGTTTTACCAGTCGGTCAAGGGCATGGGCGCCGCGCTGCCGATTGTCAAGCAGGGCGGGACGATCATTTTAGCGGCCAGTCTGTCCGAAGGGATCGGCAGTCCGCAGTTTCGCAGCCTGTTTGAGCACAACGCCACGCTGAATGAGTTCATGGAAAAAATCCAAGGTGATTATTTCGTGATGGACCAGTGGCAGTTGGAAAAGATGGGGCAGGTTTGCCGGAAGGCCAAAGTGCGGGTCGTCAGCGATGGTCTGCCCCCCGAAACACTCGACGGTCTGTTCGTACAAAGTGCCACGAGCGTCGAGGCGGCGGTGGCAGCGGCGCTGGCAGAATACGGGCCCGAGGCCAAGATCGCGGTAATTCCCAAAGGGCCTTACGTAGTCGCTCGAGTTGCTTGACAACTTTTGCACGACACCACGAGCGAAATTTTCGCTCGGCGACAGCTGTCGCGGCGCGGACAATACGTTAAGATCTGGCGATGATTCGGGGGCCAAAGGCGCGGCACGGGAAAGAAATTTAGAAGCTGCCGGGGAGGTGTTTGACATCACTGCTAGCGAGGCTACAATTTGGCCTTTTGACAGGCGACCATGATGACTCCGCCAATCGCCAATCGCGTGGGGCGGGGCATCTTTTGAAGGAATCGCGCTGCCGTCACCGGTAGCCAGGAAGTCGAGTCCTCGGAGCTTGAGTTTTCAGGCCGTGCCGACTCGCAGGCGTGCTTTTGAATTGAGCAACGGTGACTGCGGTATGCGCAAAGGAAGCGTCCGGAAGTGAACCACAACGATAAGGAAATCGTGTTGGCGATACGAGCCGCCTTGGCCGAACGCATCGGCCGGGATCGGTTCGAGGTGTGGTTCGGCGCCGGCGTCCGGCTGCGAGCCGATGGCCGGCAGGTGCGGATCGCGGCGAGCGATCAGTTTCTGCTGGATCGCGTCCGCAGCCAGTTTCGCGGGGACTTGGAAGTCGTCGGCAAGCAAGTGTTGGGCGCGGCGGTCTCGTTGGATTTTCAGCTTGATCCCGCCGTTTCCAGACCGCAGCCTGCACCGTCCAACGCACCGTCCAAAGCGTCGTCCCCGGCGCGGCGTGCCGCGGACGCGGCTGCAGCCGGTGCGAATCACCGCCCGGCGTCGTCTCCCTCGGGCCGGCGGCCCCTGTCGACCCTGGACGAATTCGTGCTCGGTCCCAGCAACTGCGTGGCCTTCACGGCGGCCCAGCGCGTGCTGCAGAATTTGGGACAGGTGTCGCCGCTGTTGGTACACGGGCCGACGGGGACGGGGAAGACGCACTTGCTGGAGGGCGTGGCGCACGCGGCGCGGCAGTTGCGCGGCGTGAAACGCGTCGTGCTGATGTCGTCCGAGCAGTTCACCTCGCACTTCTTGGAAGCCCTGCAGGGGAGCGGTTTACCGAGCTTTCGCCGCAAGTACCGTGACGTGGACGTGTTGCTGATCGACGACGTGCAGTTTTTCAGCGGCAAGCGGGCCACGATCGTCGAACTCAAACACACGGTGGACACCCTGCTTCGCGAGCGTCGCCAGTTGGTCTTTGCCGCCGACCGGCCGCTGGGGGAGATCGGCGGTTTGGGGCCCGAATTGCTGGCCCGGATCTCCGGCGGGCTGGTGTGCAGCGTCGAACCGCCGGAGGAAGAAACCCGCTTGCAGTTGGTGCGGCACCTGGCTCAACGACGGCATTTCGCCGTGCCGGACGAGGTCCTGCAATTGCTTGCGCGGCGCGTTGTCGGCGACGTTCGCCAACTGGGCGGGGCGCTGAACCGCTTACAGGCGATGGTGGAAGCTTTGCACCAGCCCCTGACGCCGGAATTGGCCGAGAGTGCGCTGGCCGACGTATTTCGCTCGGCCACGCGGATCGTCCGTCTTCCCGACATCGAGACGGCTGTGTGCGATGTCTTTGGCATCGACGTCCGCAGTCTGCAGTCCCACCGGAAATCGAAGACGCTGGCTCAACCGCGGATGCTGGCCATGTGGCTGGCCCGCAAGTTTACGCGCGCGGCCTATTCGGAGATCGGCGAGTACTTTGGGCGGCGGAGCCACAGCACAGTGATCTCGGCGGAGAAGAAAGTCGATCGTTGGCTGGTCGGCGGCGGCAAAGTCCAGCTCGGACCCGGCGACTGCGACGTCCGCGACGCCCTCCGCCGGCTCGAAACACGGCTGCAGACAGGCTGACAGGTGCCGGCTCGGAAGATTTCCGGCGAAACGAAGTCCGGCGTTTCGAAGAAGCCGGGCGTCTGGGATCCTAACCATGTGGTCCTCACGACTGTCTCTCAAATTGTTCCTGGTCTACGCCGCCCTGAATGTCGGCCTGGCGGTCGGCTACGTCACGTTAATTGCCGATTGGCAGCGGCGGGTGGTCGAGGAGCAGGTCGAACTGCGGTTGCGGGACACGGCGTTGGCCTTGCAGAGCGATGTCCGGGAAATGCTGGCGGCGGGCAAGAAAGACCAACTGCAACGGGTCGCGGCGGATGTGGGAGGCGCGGCGGGGATGCGGATCACCATTCTCAGTCGCGACGGGGCGGTGCTGGCCGACACCGACGAGAACCCGGCCCGCATGGAGCATCATCTTTACCGGACCGAAATCCAGCAGGCGGCAGAGCGGGGCCTCGGCAAAGTGGTGCGTTCGAGCGCGACGCTGCACCGCCGCATGTTGTATCTGGCGCTGCGGGTGGACGAGCGTGGCCAGCCGGCGGCCTACCTCCGCGTGGCCCTGCCGTTGGCGTCGATCGACGCGCAGGTGGACGCTTTGCACCGGTACTTGTGGGTCTCGGCGTCGATCGTGGGGGCACTGGCCCTGGCGCTGACGTACCTGATCGCCGCTCGGATCATGCGCCCGCTGTCTCGGCTGACGGACGCGGCGGAAGCGGTCGCCGGCGGGAATTACGAGCAGAAAATCCCGTCCGGCGGAAACGACGAAGTGGGAACTCTGGCGCGGGCGGTCGACCACATGCGGGGAGCGTTGACGCGGCACCTGGCCGCGTTGCAGGAGAATTCCCAGCGGCTGGAAACGGTCCTGAGCAGCATGTTGGAGGGCGTCTTGGCCGTCAGTGCCGAGCAGCGCGTTCTGCTGGCCAACGAAGCCAGCCGCACGCTGCTGGACATTGAATCACGGGAGGTGGTGGGCCGGCCGTTGCTCGAGGTGACGCGCAGCCGCCCCGTGCGAGAGGCCGTTGCGGAAGCGCTCCGGCGGGACGAACCGTATCAGTTCGAGTTCGAGGACGGCGGCCCGAACCGCCGCTACCTGGCCGGGCGCGCCAGCCGCCTGCCGGGCGCGCCCTGCCCCGGCGTCGTGGTGGTGCTGCACGACGTCACGGAGTTGCGCCGCTTGGAGAGCGTCCGGCGGGAGTTCGTGGCCAACGTGTCCCACGAGTTGAAGACGCCGTTGACCTCGATCAAAGCCTGCGCCGAGACGTTGCGGCTGGGCGCGATCCAGGACGCCGAGCATAACGTGCAGTTCGTCGCGCGGATCGAGGAGCAAGCGGACCGGTTGCTCCAACTAATTCAGGATCTGCTGCAGCTGGCGGGGGTCGAGTCGGGCCGCCCGGCGTTCGACATCCGGGATGTCTCGCTGGGCGACATGGTCGAGCGCTGCGTGGCGGTCTACCGCGAACGGGCCCAGGCGAAGCGTTTGGATTTCGTCGTCGAACCGCCCCAGGTCGCCGTCGTTGTCCGTGCCGACGCCAGCGGTTTGGAGACGATCCTCGACAACTTGGTCTGCAACGCGATCCAGTACACGCCGCCAGGTGGGCGGGTGACGGTCCGTTATCGCGATGAAGGCAACACGGCCGTGTTAGAGGTCGAGGATACAGGCGCAGGCATCCCGCCGGAGGACCAGCAGCGGATCTTCGATCGCTTTTATCGCGTCGCCAGTGCGCGCTCGCGCGAAGCGGGCGGCACCGGTCTGGGCTTGGCGATCGTCAAACACTTGGCGCAGGCCTTCGGCGGCCAGGTCAGTGTGACCAGCGAGGCGGGCAAGGGCAGCGTGTTCCGCGTCCGCCTGCCGCGGGCGGTGCGCGGAGTCGTGGCTTGAAGCCGGCTGCCAGACGTCCGCGCAGGGACAGGTTGTTCCGTTCCCGCAGGACGGATTGCCAATCCGTCCTGCGTCTGCACCTTGCCCAGGATTATCTGGGCGCGGACGCTAAGTCCCCGCCCCCTTGTACTTCGCCCAGTACTCGGGCATCAGTTCCTGAACCTGGGTCTCCATCTCCTCGTCGCTGATCGCCGTGATGCGGCCGTGGACTTCGTACTGGTCCATGACCCAGCGGGCCAGCTTGTGGCACTTGATCTTGTTGATGCGTTCGTCGCCCTTGAGGCCGAAGAACTCGTTGACCCACAGCACCACGCCGTCCGAGCCGGTCTTGTCGGTCAGCAGCACGCGCGGCGGCCGGTTCAGCAACTTGGTCGTGTCGAAGATGTTGTAGATCCGTTCGTCCTGCCGCAGACCGCCCGCGTGAATGCCGGCGCTGGTGGTGTTGAACTGCCTGCCCGCCAGCGGGTAGTTGACCGCGATCGGGAAGTCGATGGACCGCATGTAGTCGGCCAGTTCGGTGATCACCTCGGTGCGGATGCCGCACGGGTCGTGCTTGAGCGAGATGTACTCGATGATCGCACCCTCCAGCGGCGGGTTGCCGGTGCGTTCGCCGAAGCCGAAGAGGGTCCCGTTCAGGGAGTCGCAGCCGTACAGCCAGGCGGTGGCCCCGTTGGCCAGAACCCGGTGGAAATCGTTGTGGCCGTGCCATTCCAAACGCGGGCTGGGCACGCCGCACTCGCGGTTCAGCTTGTAGATGATCTTCGGCACGCTGCGGGGCAACTCGACGCCCGGATAGTGCAGTCCGAACCCCATCGTGTCGCAAATGCGGATCTTCACCGACCGCTCTTCCGGCACCTGCTCGCTCATCCGCATCAGGCGATCGACGAAGGGCAGGACGAACCCGTCCCAGTCGGCGCGGGTGGCGTCCTCCAGGTGGCAGCGCGGGCGGATGCCGGCCTCGAACGCCGCGTCGACCACTTCACAATACGAGTCCATGCACTCCCGGCGGCTCTTGAATTTCAGCTTGTTGAAGATGTGGTAGTCCGAGCAACTGGTCAACATGCCCGTTTCATTCAGGCCGGCTTCCTTGACCAGGCGGAAGTCGCCTTTGACGGCGCGGATCCAGCCGGTGCACTCCGGGTACTTGTGCCCCAGCGCCCGGCAACGGTCGAGCGTTTCCCGGTCGTTCTTGGTGTACAGGAAAAACTCCGTTTGCCGCACGACGCCGTTCGGGCCGCTCAACTTCGCCAACAGGTCATAGATGTGGACCATCTGTTCGATGCTGTACGGCGGGCGGGCTTGCTGGCCGTCGCGGAACGTGGTGTCGGTGATGAAGATGTCGCGCGTCTTGACCGACTTCGGGTCGAACTCGACACGCTGACCATCGATGTATTCGACCAGCGGTCCGTCGAAGCAGATCTTCGGCGGCAGATCGTAGTCGAAGGTCTGTTCCAGCAGGTTCGGAGAGGTGCAATCGACGAGCGTATGTTGTTTTCTCGCTTGGTCAGCCGGCATGATCAGACTCCTCAAAAAACAGTGGGAAACACTCCGGCCCACGGCCGGAGCCGGCCGTCACAGCCGGTCAAAACAAGAAGTCGGGGAAACGAGCTAAACGGCGACGCCCTGCTGTTTGCAGACGCCTTCGATGAACTCCGCCGCCGTGCCGACGCTCTGCACCGACAGGGCCGCGTCCTCGTCCATCTCGATGCCGAATTCTTCCTCGAACATGGCGACCAGTTCGATCGACTGGACGCTCTCGGCGCCCAAATCCGCTGTAAAGCTGTGCTCCGGCTTGATTTCGGCCGGGTCCAGTCGCAGGACACGCGCGGTCACCTGAATCACACGGTCTAAGACGCTTGCCATCTGTAAATCCTCCCTCACGCGGCCGCCGGCCGCAACCAAAATGGGACGGATTGGCAATCCGTCCAACAAAAGATGCGCGCTTGACGCGCGCATCGTACGAACGAAGACGAAGCGGTTTGTTTAGACGCCCGGTGCGTCGTTTCCCGCAGATTGTGACGGCTGGCGGAAGCGGAGGCAAGTGGTGGTACGAAGTCCCCGTGCCGGCAGAACCGCCCTAACCGGACCCAATGCTTGTTCCACGACTCGCTTTGTGCTACGAACATGGTAGGTTCGAGTTCTGAAGTAGCGTTGTTCACTGCGCCGAGGCTGCCGTGGAAATCATCGCTCGCTTTCTCGATCGAGCCAAGCAGAAGAACGCGCGCGTCGTCTTGCCCGATGGCCAGGACGAGCGAGTGCTGAATGCGGCTCGCCGTCTTCTCGACCAGAACATCGCCCAGCCGATCGTGCTCGGCAACGCCGAGCGCATCTCGGAGGCCGCCGCCAAAGCGACCCTGCCGTTGGACGGATTGCAGGCCATCGATCCCGCCGTCTCGCCGCACGTGGACGCCTACGCGTCCGCCTACGCACGCCGCCGGAACGTCGAAGACAACGTCGCCCGGCGACTGGTCCGCAAACCGCTGGTCTACGGCGGCATGATGCTCGCCCAAGGCGATGCCGATGTCATGGTCGCCGGCGCGCTCAATGCCACTGCGACGGTGATCCAGGCGGCGGCGGTGACCGTGGGCTACGCGCCGGGCATCCAAACGGCTTCCAGTTTCTTTCTCATGGTCCTGCCGTCGTACGGCGGCAAGACGAACGTGCCGCTGATCTACGCCGACTGCGCGATGAACGTCCAGCCCACCGCGGAGCAGTTGGCCGACATCGCCCTGACGACGGAAGCGACCGCAGCCCGCCTGCTGGACGAGCCGCCGCGTGTGGCCCTGCTGTCGTTCTCCACGACCGGCAGCGGCGGACACGCCGACGCCGAGAAGGTCCGCCGCGCCCTGGCCCTGGTTCGCCAGCGCCGACCGGAGTCCCGCATCGACGGCGAGTTCCAGGCGGACGCCGCCCTGTGCGAGCGGGTCGCCGCCAAGAAGCTGAAACGCTCCAGCGCCGTGGCCGGCGCAGCCAACGTGCTGATCTTCCCCGACTTGGATGCGGGCAATATCGCCTACAAATTGACTCAGTACCTGGCCGGCGCGCAAGCCATCGGGCCGATCCTGCAGGGGTTCGCCAAGCCGCTCAGCGACCTGTCGCGCGGCGCCGGCGTCGACGACATCGTGGACGCGGCCGCGATCTGCCTGGCACAGCTGCCGTCCGCCGACGAATGACAACCCTGTGGCACGGCCTACTGTGTGGCACGGCCTACTTGTTGGCCGTGCCCCGATGCCCGCGGCGTCGCAGGACCACTGACAAATGACAAATGACCACTGTCCACTGACGAAAGCCCCCGCCGATGAAGATCCTTGTAGTCAACTGCGGCAGTTCGTCGATCAAGTACCAGCTGTTCGAGATGCCCCAGCGTTTGGTCTTGGGCAAGGGGCTGGTCGAGCGCATCGGCGAGTCCGGCTCGGCGTTGAACCATACCTCCCACGGCCAGACCGTGCATCAATCGGCGGAAGTCGCCACGCACGAACAAGGCCTGGAATTGGCCCTCCGCACCTTGACCGAAGGCGCCGGAAGACTCCTCGAGCGGATCGACGAAATCGACGCGGTGGGGCATCGAGTCGTCCACGGGGCCGACGAGTTCACGGGTTCCGTGCTGATCACGCCCGACGTGCTGGCGGCGATCGAACGGGAGGCCCATCTGGCGCCCTTGCACAATCCACCGAATCTGGCCGGCATCCGTGCGTCGCAGCGGGCACTGCCGCACGCCGCCCAAGTGGCCTGCTTCGACACCGCCTTTCACAGCACGCTGCCGCCCGTGGCCTACACCTACGCCTTGCCGCACATGCTTTGCGAGCAGTACCGCATCCGCCGTTACGGGTTCCACGGCACGTCGCACCGTTACGTCTCCGGGCGCGCGGCCGAACTGCTGGGTGTGCCGCTGGACTCGATCAACCTCATCACCTGCCATTTGGGAAACGGCTGCTCGATGGCAGCCGTCCAGCGCGGCCACAGCATCGACACGACGATGGGTCTGACGCCGCTGGAGGGCCTGGTGATGGGCACGCGGACCGGCGACCTGGACCCCGCCATCCTGTTCTATCTGGGCGACAACGGCTACGACATCGCCACGCTGAACCGCATCTGCAACACCAAGAGCGGGCTCATCGGCATTTCGGGCACATCCAACGATCTGCGCACGTTGAGCGAAGAAGCCGCCAGCGGCGACGCACGGGCGCAATTGGCAATTGACGTCTTCTGCTATCGCGTCAAGAAGTACATCGGCGCCTACGTCGCCGTCTTGGGCACG
>CAYUFW010000010.1:57017-59677 GCA_964443915.1 uncultured Pirellulaceae bacterium | reverse complement strand
GCTAGCATTTCGCAGCCTTGTGATCGAGGCCGGCGCGGCGGCAGCAGGTTCTCCCCTGCCTACCCGCGTTTGCCCGAACCAACCACAGCCCTTCGCCGCGGCGGACGACCTGTTCACTGGACTGGTCTGCCCGCTCTCTCTGAGGCCGTCTCGTTCGCCCCCGGCGAGAACCGTCTGGCCAGCCAACGAAAGCGGCGGCCGCTCAGGCGGTGACGATAGGCGTCGGCAATCGCAGCCGCGACGATCACCCCGCCGGTGACGATGCGCTTGGTGGGATCGCTGGCGCCGACTTGCGCGAGACCGGATTCCAGCACGCGGATGATCAGTACGCCCAAGAAGCTGTTGATCACCGAGCCGCGTCCGCCCATCAAGCTGGTCCCGCCGATCACGACGGCCGCGATGGCGGCCAGTTCCAGCCCCACACCACCTTTGGGATCGGCCGAGCCCAGCCGCGATGCTTGAAACACACCCCCTAGCGCGCTCAGTCCCCCGACCAGAACGAACACCGCGATCTTCGTCGGCCGCGGGTTGATGCCCGAGTAACGCACGACCTGTTCGTTGTTGCCGATGGCCAGCATGTACCGGCCGAACACGGTTCCGGACAGGATGAACTGGCCCACCGCCACAACCGCCACGGCGGCCAGAAAGGCGGCCGAGATTCCCAAGCCTTCCAGCGGCGCGGCAATCCCTTCGATCCGCGCCCCGATGTACTTGGTCTGCGAGTCCGTCGCCAGGTAGGCGCAACCCCGCGCGATCTCCAGCATCCCCAGCGTGACGATAAACGACGGAATCGACCACCCGACGCTGATCAGGCCGTTGGCCAACCCGCAGACCAATCCCGCGCTCAGGCCCAGCGCCGCCGCCGCCCATACGGGCCATTGCCAGTCCACCATGGCCACGCCCAGCACCGCGGCGCCCAAGGCGAGCACCGAACCGACCGACAAGTCGATGCCGCCGATGATCAGCACCAGCGTCATGCCCACGGCGATCACGGTCAGGTCGGGGATCTGGTTGGCCACGGTGGCCAAGGTCTGCAGCGTGAAGAAGTGCTCGCTGAGCGAGCTGAACAGGGCCACCAGGAACACCAGGACCAACAGCAGACCCAGGTAATTGACCAGGGCCGCCGCGCCCCACAGCGGCGCCCGTTGCGGTGCCTCCTCCGCTGGCAAAATGACCGAGGGTTGGATTTCGTCCATGCGAAGTGCCGTTTTTGGCGTGCGGCGACTTGTCGCCGCTTTGGACCCGACGTCGCGGAACGCCGGGCGGATGGGGTTATGAGGCCCTAACAAGACCGCCTGGCGGCTCGGAGAGCCATCCTACTTGGGCGGTTTCGTTAGGGCCTCTAAGACTTTTCGTCCAGCTGTCGTCCACCGCACTTCCGGCCTTCAGCCAAAGCGGCGACAAGGCGCCGCACTCCAAAGCGGCGACAAGGCGCCGCACTCCAAAGCGGCGACAAGGCGCCGCACTCCAAGACGGCTGCAACCAGCGGAGGAATTTGACAGCTACTCCAACGTTTCCGCCGTGACCAGTTCCACCGGCGTCTGCTTGTCCTCCAGCGCCGCCTGGCCGCGGAGCAGCTGCAGCGCGTACTCGATCCCGAACACCGCCAATTGGTCGGCGTGCTGTTCCACCGTCGCCAGCACCGCCCCTTCCTTGATCGCCGCGCGCACGGCCGAGATCCCGTCGTAACCGATAATCTGAATCTGCCCGCTGCGGCCGGCCGCCTTGACGGCCGCCACCGCTCCCAAGGCCATGCTGTCGTTGCCGCACAGCAGGGCCTTGATGTCCGCGTGCTCGCTGATCATCGCCGAGGCCACACGGTTGGCGATGTCCATCTCCCATTGCGCGCTCTGGACATCGACGATCTCGATGCCCGCCGCCTGCATCGCGTCCTCAAAGCCGAGCCGCCGCTGCTGCCCGTTGAACGCGGTCTTGATGCCTTCGAGCATGCCCACTCTGTCGCCCTTGGCGAGCTTCTTCGCCAGGTACTCGCCCGCCATCCGCGCTCCGGCTCGGTTGTCGGGTCCCACGAACGGAATCCGGACTCCGGTTTCTTTCAGCACTGTGTCGTCCAGCTTGTTGTCGATGTTCACGACGACGATGCCGGCGTCTTGAGCCCGCTTGAGTACCGAGACCAGGGCCTTGGAGTCGGCCGGTGCGATGACGATGGCGTCCACTTGCCCGGCCATCATCTCCTCGACCAGGCCGACCTGCCGGGCCAGATCCCGCTCGTCCTTGATCCCGTTGACGACCAACTCGAATTGATCGGCGTGTTCCGTCTGGTACTTCTTGGCGCCGTCGGCCATCGTCGAGAAGAACTCGTTGGCCAGCGACTTCATGATCAGGGCGATCTTGGGCTTCTTCTGGGCAACTTGGGCCGGCGGCGAAGACGCCGTCGGACGAGCAGCCGGAGGTGCGTTCCCGCCACAGCCCACGAGGCCAGCGAACAGGAGTACCCCGAAGAACCAGAAACGCGTTCGCGACCCTGGCGGCGAGGACGGAACCGCGAATCCTTCGACTTGGGCTTTCATAGTCTGCTCCAGAACGGGGACCGGGTTGCAGAAGCCCTGCTTTTCGGAAGCGCCGGGCTTCGCCCCGGGATCACCGAAACAATCACGGCCGTAAGTACCGGCGCACAAGTCTCCACATCCTTGTAGGAC
>CAYUFW010000010.1:46038-57007 GCA_964443915.1 uncultured Pirellulaceae bacterium | reverse complement strand
CGGCAGATTGTCGCCTTTCGCTCCGCGAAAGGGCGTTCTTTCGCGGAGCGAAAGACGACACTTGTTTCCAGGCCGGTTCTCAGCGGCCGCCTGCTGCGCCGGCGCTTACTTCTTGCCCGTCACCGCCAGCAGGCCGCGGACCGCGGCCAAGCGGACGTGCTTCGGCTGATCCTCGCCGCTGAGCGACTTGTAGATCGCCATCGCCTCCAGCTTCTTGCCCGCGGCCAGCATGTGTTCCGCGCAGCACAGGCGGGCGTCGGCGACCGCCAGTTTGAGTTTGTCCGGCGACTTCTTTTGGAATTCGTCCAGGGCCTTGGCCGCCTCGGGGCTGGCGATGGCACCCAACGCTGCTGCGGCTGCCGCCGCCACTTGCTGGTCCTGGTTCTCCAGCAGCGCCGTCAGGGATGCCGCGCTCTCGGCGTCGCGGCGGACGCCCAGCGAGTTGATCACACCGACCTTCTGCACGCCTTCGGTCTTCGGCAATGCGTCCCGCAGCGCAGCCGTGGCGGCCGCATCGGGGATGCGTTCCAGGGCGTACCGGGCCATCTGGGAGAGTTCCGCGTTGGGCAATAATCCCGCCAGCGCCGGCACGGCTTCGGCCGAACCAACGAGACTCAATTGGCGGCAGACCACGTCCTTGGCCGCGCGAGACGCGTCGGTTTTCAAGACGGCCGCCAACCGCGTCTCCAACGCCTTTCGCGCGGCCGCGTCGCCGTGCGCGGCGGCCACCGCGTTGTCCAACGCCTGGAGTGCGCTGCGGTCTTTCCCCCAGTCGTATGTCTTCAGGGCCTCGAACGCCTTGTCCAACGCGGCGGGATCGACGGGCTGGGCGGCCGTCGCCGTCGAGATGCTCACGCCGAGCAAGGCCAGTGCCAACAGAGCTGCGGTCAGGTAGGTAGTGCGCGACATGTGTTGCTCCTTAATGGGTGTCGAGTGTGCAGGTGGGGCTAGAAACCAGTGTTGCTTATTGTACAGCTTTCCGGTCCGCAAGCTACCATCCTCGGAGGCCCATCGACGGAAGCTTCCGCGAAGGCGTCCGGTGTTTCCCAAATCACGACCTTGGTCGCCCGCACGCCGGTCCCTTCCAGCAAGGGCGGGCAGACCGTTTCCAGCAGGTAGCGGGCCATGTTTTCTGCCGTGGGATTGAAGGGCAGCAAGTAAACTCGGCTGGGCTGAACGAGCCGCGCGGCCGCAATCCCGTTTTCGTCCTCTTGCGACAGCAGAAAACCGTGATCCCAGTGCTCGTCGATCCAGCCTTTGAAACGGACCTTGAGCACGGAGAAGTCGATGACGCGGCCCACCGAGTCCGTCTCGGCACCGCTGACGTAGAACTCCGCCACGTAGTTGTGGCCGTGAAAGTACTGGCACTTGCCCTCGTGCCGGTGCAGGCGGTGGCCGGCACAAAACGTGATGCGTCGCATGATCGTCAGGGGCATGATTTGGCGTCTCCCGTCAGCTTCGGATTCTCGCGGTGGCGGTTCCGGTCGCGTCCCGTCTTCTTCTCCAAGTTCCGTTCCAGCGCGTCGGTTAAATCGACGCCGGTTTGGTTGGCGATGCAGATCAGCACGAACAGTACGTCCGCCAACTCGTCCGCCAGATTATAGCTCTCGTCCGATTTCTTGAAACTCTGATCGCCGTATGTGCGGGACATGATCCGCGCCAGTTCGCCGACCTCCTCGACCAACTGGGCGAGATTCGTGAGTTCCGAAAAATACCGCACGCCGATCGTCTGGATCCACCGATCGACGCGCTCTTGAGCTTCTTGCAGGGTCATGGTCTTCTGCACCGTCACTTCGCGTCCGGCAAAATGGCATCGAGTCCGGCGTCGATGTACTGGCCGCCGGTCGTCTGGCGGCAGTGGATCGCCAGGACGTTGCGGCCCGTCCGCAGGGCCTTCACGTCGATCTCCTCGGCTTCGTATTCGGTCGTGTATCCGCTTCGCGCGAGCACCAGGGCGCCGTTCAAGTACACGCGTGCGTCTTCGTCATGGTGCAGCCGCAGCGCGGCGCGGGGCGGCAGCGGCGCGGCCAATTCGAACGAGCGGCGAACCCAAATCTCGCCGCTGTTCCACTGCGTGCGGACGACGGCGCCCGGCGTCTGCGGCGTACCGAACCCGCCCGGACCCTCCCGCCACGCGCTGTCGTCGAAATCGACGGCCTGCCAATTGCCCGTCGGCCGCTCGGTCGTGTAACGCCACAGGGCCGGTTCCGTCTGGCTGGTCGCCAGCAGCGTCACCGTGCGCGGCGGCTTCGGCATGGGCGCCCAACCGGCGGCCTTGGTCTTGTCCCGCCCCGCGTACTTCGACCAGACCCCGCGATCGTACAGCATCTGCAAGAACACGCCACCCACGACGGGACGGGCGGTGAAGCCGCGCCGGCGGGCGTCGGTCGTGAAGTACCAGTCGGACATCGGCACGCGGTCCGGCGTTTCGTTCAGGAAGCGAACCACCGGGCCGACCAGCGACTCGAAGTCCCGCCGCTCTTGCGTCAGCGTGGCGGTCCACAGGATCCAATCCAGCTTGGTGTAGGTCTGCCGGTTGTCCAGCGGCAGACCGTAGGCGTTCTGCACGCGTTGGTAGTAGGCCATTTCCTTTGTCAGCACCTCGGCGGGAAACAGGTTCAAACCCAGGATGCGGTCCCAGACCAGGTTGTACTTCTGACTCCAAGTGCCGGGCCGATCGAAGGCCAGACGGAAATGATCGCCGTCGTCGGCTTCCTGTATCCAGCGGCCGGCGAACTCCTTGGCGAGTTTCGCGTACTCGGCCGCCTTCGCCTTTTCGCCGCGCAGCTCGCACAGTTTGCCGAACGCCCCCAGTCCGCAGATCGCCTTGGCGCTCAGGTTGACGTTGTGGGCCAAGTGACCGGCGAAATCGTCGGTACACAACTGATTCTCCGGATCGAAGCCCTTGGCCTTGAGGTATCCGGCCAACTGCTCGATCCGCGCCCAATACAGCCCGGCGAAATTGGCGTTGCCTTCCATCTGGGCGATGGCGGCCATCAGCAAAAGCACATTGCCGCTCTCCTCCACCGGCATCTGATTCTCCTCCGTCCGCTCGCCGCCCCCGTACCGCTGGCCGTTGGCGTGCGGATACTGGCCCAGGTCGTGCGGTGCGAATGGGAACCGCCAGCGTTCGGACGCGGCGTAGTTCATGAACGGAACCAAGAACGACTTGGCCAGCGTCGGACCGAACAGCAGGAACTGCGGCGCCATGGGATAGAACACGTCCGAGGTGCCGATGCAGCCGTTGGAATGATTTTCCTTGCAGAATTGCAGCGGCTGACCATTGTCGTCGGCCACGAACTTGCCGGCTGCAAAACAATGTCGATAGGCCAGCGCACAGAGGGCAGCGTAATTGCCACCGCCGGCGCGGGTCAGATCGGCCATCAGTTCGGCGTCGAACACCGCAGAGCGTTTCTGCAGCGATTCGTAATCCCGTGCGGCGGCCTTCAGCAGGTCGGCGGCCTCCCAGCCATTGCGGCGCCAATACGGACGGAGGTTCTTCTTCATGTACTGGATCGAGAACACATCGTCGTAGGCCAGGATCAGCCGGCAAGCGACAGGCTGTGCGGCCACTCTGGCAGCCCGAAAGGCCAAGGCGGCGGCATACGGTCCGGCAGGTGTCGCCGGCGGAGGGACACCGAGCGGTGGTCCGAGCTTGCCGTTGCCCGCAAAACTGCCTTTCATCGCTTCGCCTTCGCCAATCTGCTGCTCTGCCACGTCGGCGCGGGCCGCTGCCACGTACAGATAACCCCAGTCGATGCGGATGTCGTCGCCTTTCTTGGCCAGGATCGGCTGGTCCTTCGATCCGACCTTGAGGGCCACGAGTTCGCCGACCTGTTCCTGGGACCAGGCGACTTCCTGGCTGGGCACGTTCACCGCCAACTCGGCGGAGGCGTCGAAATACAGTTGCACGTCGTGCGATTTCCCGTCGGCGGAGCGAAACTCGAACGTCAGGTACGTCACCGGCCACGAGAGCACGTCGAGGTCGTCGGGCAGGGCGGGGGTCAGGAAGGTCAGCGTCAAGGCCACGCCCGCGCCCTCGAACGCATACACGGTGCGGGTGGGCAGGACCGTCAAACCGGTCTGAGTCAGCGCCGGCGTTTCGGCCGGCTGCGCGCCCATGACTCGGTACGCTTTGCCGTCGATCCGCACCAAGCCGGCCAGCCGATGCGGTTTGCCGGTCCAATGCACGGTGTCGGCGTCCGGCAACTTGTCCGCCGGCGACCAGATGCTGAAGTACGGATCGCACGCGACGAGCGGCACGGCTGGCGGGCGCAGATCGGCTGCGGACGCGGCGGCCGAGAGCAGGCAGATCGCCAACATCAACGGAGGACGCACGCAGTGGGCAAGACGATTTCTCATGTTGTTTCTCCTTGGCTGTCCAGTTGGTGGAAATGATACGGTCTGCGACGGCAATCCTCCAGGCCCGAGGCAAGAAAGAACGAATTGTCACGGCGCAGGTCGCCCGGTAGGATGTCCGAGGACAACAGGCAGTTGATTTTGGGGAAGTGGCATGAGCACCTTGGTTGACGTGGTCAAATCCGCCAGCCACGAGGAAGGGCACATCGTCGTGGTCATGGAAAGCGAAGTGGAGATTCGTTTCCCCGTCGCCGGCAACCCTCGCCTCTCCAAGGGGACGCCTCAACAGCTGAACAACATAGAAGTATCCCCATTCGGCATCCACTGGCCCGATCTGGACGAGGACTTGTCGTTCCGTGGATTGCTGGAGGGCGATTACGGACAGAACAGAGCCTGCCGAACACGAAGCCAGAGCGGACGGGCTTTTGCCCGCAACTGAACCTCGCCATACGAGAGGCTTCCACGGGACCGTTCCCCGACGACGGCTCGATCCGGCTCTGCGCGGGCAGCAGGAGGCGGAGTTCGTTCGGTCCTTCGATGCCTGCGGAGTCGCGTGATGCCAGCGATCACGTCTTGGCGCCCATGCCCTTGGTCAGGGCCATGAACGCGGATTCCAGGCTGACGTCTTCTTCGCGGAACAGGGTCAGCTTGTGGCCGTGCTGGATGAGCCAGGACGGAATTTCGCTGTAGTCGTCGGCGCCCTGCTTCAGGGTCACGACGATGCGGGGGGCGGCCAGTTCCACCTTCTCCACCTGCTCGTGCTGCTCCAGTAGCTGGGCGGCGGCCTCCAACTTCTCCTTCACCGCGACGTGCAGCACGGTCCGCTGGCGGACCTGCTTCATCACCTCCGCCACCGACGCGTTCACGCCCAGAACGCCGCGGTCGATGATGCCGATCTTGTTGCAGATGTCGGCCAACTCGGGCAGGATGTGGCTGGAGACGATGATCGTCTTGCCCATCTGGCCCAGCCGGCGAAGCAGGTTCCGCATCTCGATGCGGGCCCGCGGGTCCAGGCCGCTGAGGGGTTCGTCCAGCAGCAGCACCTGCGGATCGTGCAACAGCGTGCGGGCCAAGCCCAGCCGCTGCGTCTGGCCGCGCGACAGCGTGTTGGCGTAGGCGTCGCGCTTGAAGTCCAGGTCGACGATCTCTAGCATCTCGTTGCACAGCTGGCGGCGCCGCTCGCCCCGGATGCGGTACGCGGCGGCAAAAAACTCCAGGTACTCGATCACCCGCATGTCGTCGTAGACGCCGAAAAAGTCCGGCATGTAGCCGACCAGGCGGCGGATTTCCTTGGGCTTGGTGTAGATCGAGTGGCCGCACACGTAGGCCTCGCCCCAGGTGGGATTGAGCAGCGTGGCGACGATCCGCATCGTCGTGGTCTTGCCCGCTCCGTTCGGGCCGATGAAGCCGAACAAGTCGCCCTCGTCCAGCTTCAGGTCGATGGAGCGGATCGCAAACAGCTCGCCGTACTTCTTGGTCAAATCGTGCGTCTCAATCACGGAACAGCCGCCCTTTCCGATCGGTCCACGGGAACCACCACGCGGTAAAAGGTCCACCGGCGAACGTTGCCCTTGTCCCAGGGCTCGCCGGATTGCCCCAGGCGGCTGCCGAGCTCCGCACTGCGGCCGACCAGAATCGCCCGTCCCGTGCGCAAGTGGCCGCTCAGGTCGATGGTGGGCTGGTAGCGGTGCGTCAAACCGCTGTAATTCGCGCCGCCAGCCGCCCCGTAGAACATCATCAGTTCGAGGATCCGGGGGACATCCACGCTGGCCTGGTCCCACGGTGTGCCCACATCCTTGGTCTCGACCACCCGCCGACGCGACAAGTGCCATTCCAAGTTCCGCGGCGAAACGCCGTCAAACGACACCCCTTCGCCGGAGCGAAGCGCCCCCGCCACCGGATAGAGCCAGTTCTCGTAGACCACCATGCACTCCGTCAAGTCGACCTTCAGCGGATTGGTCAGACGCCCGCTCAGCAGTCCGTTGATGTCCGCCGACAGCCGCTGCGGCTCCCGCAACTCGCCGGTCTGCCACCAGACGCCGGCCAGGCTCTTGCTTCCCGAAACCTCGACTGGCAGACCGGAGACCGCGGGCGCGGAACTTGCCGATTGCGCCGCTGCGACAGACGGGCTGACGGATGGCGAATCGGACAAACCGGCGGCCGTTTGCACTTCTTGGGCCGTGACGATGTAAGGTCCGTCGAACAGCGCCGCACCGCCCGCGCCGTCCAGACCGCCCAAGCCCCGCCCCGGCAGGCCTTGCCACGTCAGCAGTCGTCCCAACTCGCCGCCGCCAGAATGCGGCAACGGCCCATTCCCTTCCCAGTCCAGTGTGAACTCTTGCGTGGTAGGGCTGTACAGGTGAACCCACGCCGAGCCGCGCACGACGCCCTGATCCAGAGCGACGTCGACCAGATCCACTTGGTTGACGTGAACTTCCCGGCCCGTCAACCGCTGGGCCAGTCCGTACGCCAAGCCGCAAAACAGGACCGCGATCAAGGGAAAGGTCAACCAAGTCCACGTCAAACGCCGGAACCGCCGGAGCAAGAAATAGTCCGCCGGGCCGATCAACACGAGATAGACGGCAATGAGTCCCGCAACCCAGGAAAAATGAACCTGCGTCACACCAGGAAATTGATCCAGCGCCGAGCGCAGCTGACCTGCCAGGTCTTCGTATCCAAGATGAGCCACCTGACCGAGTCGCGTCTCGGCTTCGCCCTCCACGTGCCGGTCGGTGCCGGCGACTTGCAGCACCCTGGCCAGCAGGGACGGGCGACCTTGCCACTTGTCGAACGGCGGCAACTCCGGGTCGAACGCCAGGAAAACCAATTGCCCCAGGCCATAGGGATAACGGACGATCGTCGGCAAGCGTCCTGTCGGCCCGCCCGCCTCCGTGCTCTCGACCAGACCTCGCACGCCAGCCAGAGCCGTCATGGAGACGCCGAACCGCCGCGTGCTCTGACCTTCGACCGCGTCCAGCCGCTGGCTGGCACCGGCGTAGTTCTCCAACGCCGAAGTCACACGCTGCGTCACCACTTTGGCCTCTTTCCCCGGCGAAAAACGGGCCAGACGGCTGCCGGGCGCGAACACCTCCTCGCCCCGGCGTCCCACGCACAGCACCATCCGGCCGCCCAACTGCAGCCAGCGGTCCAACGCCTCGAAACGGTCGTCTGCCAGTTTCTCCAGGACGCCCGCGTCGCCCGTCGTCGCGAACACGATGTCGACGCCCTCGTACCCGTACCAGTCGGCCGGCAATTCGCCCGGATCGGAGACCGTGCAGACCGTCACCGGCTGCGTCCGGTCCCGCCGCGTCTTGCGGGCCGCGTCGTCCACGCCGGCTGCCGGCCCCAGAGTCACGATCAACTCCTGCGTGGACGGCTCGGCGTGCCCCAGTTCGGCGGCAGAAAAGGTCCGGCTAGCCAACTCGTCTTGATCGCCGACCACGCGGACTGTCAAACCGCTGCCCGCTCGGCCGGCCTTGACGTATTGCAGTGCCGTCGTCTTGCCGCCAGCGTTCAGACGCACGCGGGAAACGGGAGAGCGCACGGCAATCGCCTGGACGCCCTCTCCGTCGCGTGCGGCGACCTGCAATTCCACGTCCGCGTCCCGCCCCTCGTTGGCGAGCGTAACCCAGACCGGCGTCCAGTGGCCGGCTTTGTAGACGCCGCCAAAGCCGACGCGAGCCGACTCGATACGCACCCCTGCGGACGGCTCGCCAGCCGGCAGCGGCACGGCCAGCGTCCCGACGGCGCACGCGCAGGCGAGCATCAGCAGTCCCGCCAGGACAGGCCAGGCAATCGATCGTCGCACTAACAGATCAAAAGGCATCAGGGATACCAACCCACGTTTAACGCTGTCCTACGAGCGCGGAAAGCTGGCAGGAAAATGGGGGCAGAAAAATACAGCTTCTTCCTTTCGGACACTTTCCTGCCCCAATTCTCCTGCCAGCTTCTTTCCGCTTTTCGCCACATCGCCAATTCACTGTCGATCTCTCGCCGGTCGAGGGCCTACGGCTTCTCCGCCAGCGAGCACGTACAGACGAAGTGGCCACAGCCGGGACAGCCGGAGCCGTACTTGCGGGTCACCGCGTCACTGAGGTCGACGCCAACCACGTTCGCCATGGTGGTCAGCCAAGCGATCACGTCGGCGAATTCCTCCATCTTGTCGTCGTGCGACCCGTCCCGCAAGGCCGCCGCCAATTCGCCCACCTCCTCCATGAACCACATGAACGTCCCGTCGATCCCGCGAGCTAAGTCCTTCTCCAGGTACATGTTACGAATCAGCTGCTGAAAGTCGGCAAACGCGACTTGCTGATTGTCGGCACCTTCCGGCTGGTGACTGGTCTCAGACATGACGCTCTTCTTCCCCTTACCGTTCCGTTCGTTTCAGCAATCGCTTGGCCTGCTCGTGGTTGGGATACTTCGCCAGCAACTCCTCCAACACTTGGGCAGCCTGCTCCCTGCGGCCCGCCCGCAAAAACATCTCGGCCAGCGCTAATTGCCAGTCGATCTCGTGCGGCGCAAGTTTCACGGCCGCTTGGAGTTCGGCGATCGCCGCGTCTAACTTCTCGCACGCGCCGAGTGCTTCTCCCAACTGCGCGTGGACCTCGGCGTCCGTCACATCGATCTGCAGGACCTCGGTGCCCCAACGGATCGCGTCCTCGAAATCCTCCGCTTCGATCGCCAACTCCAGGAGCTTCTTACGAAACACCCAGCTATCGTGGTCAAACCCGGCCAAACGCCGCAGGCTGTTCCTTAATCTACGTTTCTCGCCCGTTTGCAGATAGACGCTGGCCAGAGATTTCTCCCATTTGTCCGCGTGAGGAAAGCGTTCGGCGCCGAGCCGATACAGCCGCGCCGCCTCGGCGGAATCTCCACTCTTCATCTTCAGAACCGCCAGCAGACCCAACACGTCTTCTTGAGGCGACCGCTCGTCCAGCGATTTCTGCAACAGCTGAATCGCGCGCTCCGCGTCCCCGGCGGCCAACTCCAGACGAGCCAGCACAAATGCGGCCAAGGGATGGTTTCCCTTCAGCTGCTGGGATTTGGCCGCACTTTCCCGCGCACGAATCGAATCGCCCTCGCGCAGGTACTGTCGAGCCAACTCGGCCCAGGCATCGGCATTCTGGGGGTCGCTGCTGGTGAGTTGCTTCAATTCCTGTAGGCTATGTGGCGTCGACTCGATGATGTCCTGCAACCCACTCAGAACCTGATCGACATAGGCCCGATACGCCTTCTCAAATTCGGCCTTCTCCACCCCGAAGCAGTGTCGGATGGCGGCCTCCGTGGCCAAATTGTCCGCGTAGGCCCGCAGCAACTTGACCAGGGAATCCTCGCCGTACCGGGCAACCATGAACTCCGCGTACAACGCGGCCTGACAGTACGCCAGAGCCCATTCGTCCCGATTCTTGGGCCGGATGAACCCCAGATTGATCGAGTCCAAGTCAAGCAGCGTGCCGGCCTTGGCCCGCCGGACCAGAACTTCGTTCCAGACCGCCGGACGTGGGATGCCCTCGAAACGCACCGCCAAGGCTTCCGTGTACCAGTGCGGAATCGCGAACTGCGTCTGCTGAAGCGTGACCACGTGCGCGAACTCGTGCCGCAGCACGCGTGCCCAGTTGAATTTCTCGCGCAGATCGTTGGGCGACGTCAGGGCAACGATCTGGCCGGCGCAGGCCGCTACAGTGCCGATGAACGGCAACCCGGTCATGCGAGCGCTGAACCAGCTCTGGCCGCTGACGCCGTTGGCCGTGCTGAAGATCTCGAACAGTGACTTCTGCGGCGGCTGGAAGCCGAACATCGCAACGGCAGCCGGATAGACCTCCTCCTCCAAGTACTTCGAAGCATACCGGGCCAGCAACTCATCGCGCTCCGCGTCGTACTTGATCACAAAATGCTCGGTCTCCAGCACACCGTAGTCCTGCAAAACGTCGAGGACTTCCAGCTGATTGCGGACGCGGACGTTGAAGGGATCGTCGCGGAACGATTCTTCCAACAATTGGCGGGCCTCGGTCTCGTCGCCTAGCCGCATCAGCAACAACCCCAGCTGGCCGCGCGGGTACAACAACTGCGGCATCCGCCGGTCCGCTTCGCGGCAGAACCGCGCGGCGTCGGGATAACGCCGCATCCGATCCAAGCTGTCGGCCAAGGCCGCAAAGAACTCGCCGCAGTGCGGATTGCGGCGGGTGACTTCGTCGACCAACTTGGCGAAACGCGAACAGTTTTTTTGGTCATCGTCGCCGAGCCCCTCCCCCGCGAGATAAGCGGCCTTCCCTATCGGTGCCCTGGCCCTGCCATCCGTGCGGGAGTCGCCGAGCCCATCCGCGGCAGCGTACGTAGCGGCCAGCCTGCCCAACGTCGCTTCGTCGAGCGGATTGAGATGGCGAGCGGCATTCAAGACGTCGATCGCTTCCTGGATCCGCAGTTCGGCCAGCAGCAGGTCCGCCCGCAGTTGATGCGCGACGAGCAAGCGCGGATGGATGGCCAACGCTTGATCCACCGCGCGAGCCGCGGCGGGCAAGTCGAAGTCCTGCAGGGCCAGCGCCGCCCGCGCGGCATGCACCTCGGCCGCGTTGGGGTTGATCGCCAACGCCGCCTCCAGGTGCGCCCGCGC
>CAYUFW010000010.1:42376-45977 GCA_964443915.1 uncultured Pirellulaceae bacterium | reverse complement strand
ACCAGGAATCGAAATTGGCCGCTATTGCGTTTCCAGCGGGCATACTGGGCGGATGCCAAGCCGATCCAACGCAACTCGTCCGGCTCGAATCGCTCGTGGGCGTTGTAGTAGTCGATGAACCACGCGTACCCCCGCTCGGCTTCCCGCAGCCGCCCCGCGACGCGGTGCAGTTCGGCCGTCACCCAGCGGGCGGTCAATTCGTTGGCGTGCAACTGAAGCGCCGTTTCGGCCAGCGTGCGGGCCTGATCATGGTCGCCCCGCTCCCAGGCAAGCAGGGCGAGTCTGGCCGCCAAGTCCGCCTGTTTCGGCTCCCGCTGCCGCGCCGTGCGGAGCCGGTCTTCTGCCTCCTGCAAGCGGCCGGTGGCTCGATAGCAGTCCGCCAACCCCAACGCGGCCACCAGGGGCTCCTTGGCGCTCCATGCCTCGCACGCCTCGATCGCTTCTTCGTAGCGCCCGGTCAACACCAGCCGCCGGGCATTCCGCGGGTCCGAATCTTCGGCAGCCCAGATGCCCGCAGACGCGAAAAGCCAGACGCACAGCGGCAGCACAATCACCACGCGCCGGCGGGAGTGACACGCTGGTGCCGAGGGAACGGCGAAGGGTGATTTTGAGCGAGGCATGAAAAACAAACGACCACTGGTCACCGCACGGCTCGGAAAGTGAACGGGCTCCTAACTTGTCATTGTAGATTTCGCCAGATCGGTCGCAAGGATATCGCGGTTTGGCCGTTTCGCACTGGAGGTAGCGGAGACCCCGACTTCGGACTTGACGGCGCCTGCGAAGGAAGCCCCGCAATCCCCGACACCACCACGCTCTGACCCCTCCAAACCGCTCGCATCGCTTCGCGCCGTGGCCGCTTCGTGGGGATGGCACGGCCTGGAGTTGTGGCAGCACGCGCTGGCTGATGGTCTCGTCGTCACTGGGTACTCGACCTGCAGCCCCAAGTTCTTTCTGCAGTTTATGCCGTCCGCTCCGGTTGTGACGACGCGGCCGAGAATGCCCGGAATTTGACCCTCCCCGTTTCCGGTCCTAGAGTTGCGCGACCATCGTTCTTGCCGTGTTTCCCTGCCGTTTTGCGGGAGAATACCGCCATGCTCGAAGCGTCTGGGCACGACCGGCCTGCCAATCACGACGCCGTGTTGAATGGTTTGGTGCGGCGAGTCAACCGCTTGGTGGGTGACGCCAAGCATCAGGCGCCGGCGGAATCCAACGGGTACATTCCGATCGCGGAAGCCCCGCCGACCTACGGCGATTTCGTGCCCCAGGAGCCGGCGACCCTGCAGGAGACGCGGTTGTCGAGCAGCGAAGTCGAGTCGCTGATCTTGAAATTGCTGCTCTCCCGCGGCGACCTCACCGGCCGCGAAGTGACCGAACACATCAAGCTGCCGTTCGTGATGGTCGAGCGCGTGCTGCGGGAGATGAAGCACGACCAACTGGTGGCGTACCGCAACGCGGCGCCGATGAACGACTACGTACACCAACTGACGGAGATCGGCCGCGAGCGGGCCAAGCGGCTGAGCATGGACGAATTGTCGAACCGCTGGATCGTGCCGCTGGAGAAACGTTACGATTTCTTGAACCTGGCCAACGGCAAGAAGATCCAGGTGCCCTTCGATCAGTTGATCGTGTTCTCCACGAACCGGGAGCCGCGCGACGTGGTGGACGAAGCCTTCCTGCGGCGGATTCCTTACAAGATCGAAGTGGGCGATCCCAGCGAAGCCGAGTTCCGCCAGCTGTTCGAGATCGTGTGCAAGACGCTGAACGTTCCCTACCGGCAGGAACCGATCGACTACCTGATCGAGAAGCACTATCGCCCTGTCGGGCGGCCGTTCCGCTGCTGCCAGCCTCGCGATCTGGTGATGCAGATCTGCAATCACTGCTTCTACCAGGGCATCCGGGTCGAGCTGACCAACGAACATTTCGACTTCGCCGTGGAAACGTACTTCACCGTACTCTGAACGTGGCGGAAAGTGTCGATTTGCCCGGTCGGTTTACCTCTGGCATACTGTGCTCCGATCAAAACCCGCTTTCGGCACACCTGAGTGATACGCGTTGGTCCTCATTCCTGCGGCAGGCCGCGTTCGGTCCCCGTTGTGAACGAGCCAGCTCGGCCCTAAACTACCGCCGACATGCGTGTGTCGCACTTAGGCCATGGGACGTGTCCCCGCGTTTGATCAAGAGGGAGTCAATATGGAGCACTGCCAGCGCCGGCGCCAAAGGTCAGGTTTTGTGTCACCGTTGTTGCTCTTGTGCGTCGTTGCGGGTTCGACGGCGAGCGGCGGTGGTCCGTCGTTAGCGGCGGACGGCTCTGCGGTTCGATCCGGCGCGGACGCGGCCGAGGAGGGCCTGATCGCTTCACCCGAACCCGGCTGGCCGCAGTGGCGCGGTCCCCGGCGGGACGCGATCTCACACGAAACCGATCTGTTGCCGGCTTGGCCCGGAGACGGTCCTCGCCTGTTGTGGAAGACCGACGGGCTCGGCAGGGGTTGGTCTTCGCCCATCGTGGTCCAGGAGCGGGTGTACGTGACCGGAGACGTCGGCGACGACTTGGTCCTGTTCGCCTTCGACTTGCACGGCCGGCTCGTGTGGCAAGCCAAGAACGGGGCTGCCTGGCAGGGTTCTTTTCCCGGCGCCCGCGCCTGCTGTGCCTATTCGCAAGGCCGCCTGTACCATCTGAACGCGCACGGTCGTCTGGCATGCCTCGACGCCGCCGACGGCCGCGAGGTGTGGGCGGTGGACGTGCTCAAGCGATTTGGCTCCGAGAACATTACCTGGGCGATCAGCGAGTGCCTGTTGATCGACGGCCCGCGCGTGATTGTGACGCCCGGCGGCCCGCAGACGCTGGTGGCGGCACTGGAGAAACAGACGGGCCAGACCGTGTGGGCAAGCGAGCCGCTGGACGGCGAACGCACGTCCTATTCGTCACCCATTCTGTTCCGCTACGCGGGGCGCCGGCTGATCGCCAACTGCTCGGAGGGCCACGGCTTCGGCCTCGATGCGGACCGCGGACAGTTGCTGTGGAGCGTGCCGCTGAAAAACGTCCACGCCACGAACGTCTCCACCCCGCTGTACGGCGACGGGCGGGTGTACTACGTCACGCCGTACGCCGAGGAGGGGCGGGCCTACCGGCTGCGGGCGGAAGGCGACCGAATCGCCGCCGAACAGGCCTGGCATTCGCCGTTGGACACCGTGACCGGCAGCGGCGTGCTGGTCGGCGACACGCTGTTTGCCGCGGGCTATCGGCGCAACAAGCTGTGGCTGGGCGTCGATTGGGCGACCGGCCGGACAAAATTCGAACAGCCGGCTTTCACGACCGGAGCGGCGGTCCACGCCGATGGCCGGTTGTACGTCTGGGACGAAGCGGGTACGGCCGGGATGCTGAAACCCGATTCGAGCGGTCTGCAGGCCGTCGGCCGCTTCCGGCCGGTGAGCGGGCGCGTCCGCGACGCCTGGGCGCACCCGGTGCTGCTCGACGGCCGTCTGTACCTCCGCTACCACGACACGCTGTGGTGCTATGATGTAGCTGCTGCAGACGGGTCGCCAGACCCGGCACGATGACGCGTCGTTTACGATCTGGAGATGGCCTCGGTCATGCGCGAAA
>CAYUFW010000010.1:24404-42366 GCA_964443915.1 uncultured Pirellulaceae bacterium | reverse complement strand
CTGTGGTGCTACGACGTGAAAAACCCTTAGTTGCGTAAGCTTCCAGCTTGCGGTCGATAGCGGCTTCGCAAGCTGGAAGCTTGCGCCACTTCACTGCCGCTGGATCAGGCTGCGGAGTTCGGAGGCCAGGAAGAAGGACCCTGCCACGCAGATCAGATCTTCGGCTGCCGCGGTCGTGCTCGCCAATTCCCAGGCGGCGGTCGAGTTCTCGCTGGTCAGCAGTTGGCAGGAAGACACGCTGCCCCTGGCCCGGAGTTGCTCGGCCGTCTTTCGCAGCCGCGCGGGGTCGGACGCACGCGGATTGTTCAGGAACCGCGTCAGAATCATCACGTCAAACTCCGCGAGCAAAGGCCTGAGGATGGCGGCCACGTCCTTGTCCTGGCTGGCGGCGAACACCAGGATGCGGCGGCGCGTCTTGTCTCGAGGGCACGTCTCCCGGATCACGTCGATCAGCGCGTGAGCCGACGCCACATTGTGAGCTGCGTCGATGATCACGGTCGGCCGCCGCTGGACAACCTCGGCGCGGGCCGGCACGTCCACGCGTGCCAGGCCGCCGCGGATCGCGGCTTCGTCCACGTGCCAGCCCTGCTCGCGGAGGCGGCCGAGGGTGGCCAGGGCCACGGCCCCGTTGGCGGCTTGATGGCGGCCGATCAGCCCGATCTGCAGCCCGCTCCATTCGGTCCGTACCCCCGCGGCGTCTTCCCAGTAGTCAAACGTGGACCAGCCGTGCGGCCAGGCACCGTTCGACGCCGCGTCGCCCAGCGGCGGATGCGAGCCGCCGTAGCGATGATGGAAATGCGTGCCGGAAACATAACACGCGCAGCCGTGGCGCGAGGCAACTTGTCGGATGACTTCCAGCGGTCCGGGTCCGGTGACGCCGGTGACCACCGGCACTCCCGGCTTGATGATGCCCGCCTTCTCTCCGGCGATGGCGGCCAGTGTGTTGCCCAACTGCCGCGTGTGGTCGAAGCTGATGCTGGTGATCACCGAGACTTGAGGACGGCAGATGTTGGTCGAATCCAAGCGGCCGCCCAGCCCGACTTCGAGGACGCCTACGTCGACCTGGTGATGGGCGAAATGCAGCAAGGCGGCGGCCGTCGTGATCTCGAAATACGTCGGCCCGCAGCCGGCCGCGCCGCGGGTTTCGCAGTCGCGGTCCATCGCGTCCACGGCGGGACGAATCTCCTGGATCAGCTCCACGAATTCCTCGCGGCCGCACAGCCGGCCGTCGATCTGCAGGCGTTCTTCGACGCACGTCACGTGGGGCGAAGTGTACAAGCCCGTCCGGTACCCGGCCGCGCTCAGCACGTCGGCGATCATCGTCGACGTGGAGCCTTTGCCCTTGGTGCCGGCCACGTGGACGATCGGAAACCGCTCGTGAGGATCGCCCAGCCGTGAGGCCAGTTCCCGCATGCGGTCCAGCTTCAGCCCGCGCAACCGAGAGGGGAACCGGTCGGCCCGTTCGTAGTCGATCCGCCCAAACAGAAAGGCGAGCGCGGCGTCGTGATCCACGATGTCCGGGGCGGGGAGCATAAGATGTCGTCCTGGATAGTGATCGCGCGGACGTTCCAGCGGGATCAAGAACCCGCGCCGCCGGGCGAAGCCGTGGCGGCACGAAGGGAAATCCGGTACTTCCATCGCACGGTCGACGGAAAACTCAGCACGCGCAAGTCGGGAGCGATCACCAGCGAACGGCCGGCGCTCGTGATCCGGGCCGGAGGCGAGCCGGCGGCCGGTTCGGTGGTCAATTCCACTCCGCCACCCAGTGCGATGCGGCCAGCGGGCGTAGGACGGCATGTGGCGTCGTGGTGGACCCGATAGCGGCTGCCCAGCCATTGCGGCTCGCGCTGCACGCGGCACGCCACGTCGAACGTCAGGCTCGTTGTGGCCGGATCCGCTTCGACGCATTGCGACCAGTGGCTTTGGCCGGCCATCCCCACCAACAGCGCGCTGGGCCGGCCGGGCTGGAGTTCTTCCAGACTCAGCTGTTGCAGCGCCGGGCTGGCAGGCCAAGGATCCTGATCGCGGCCCAATTCGGCCGTCAGGCGGACGGTTGCCGCGGTCCCCTCGAGGCAGGAAATCTCGTGCCCGAAACGGTCCTCGTCCCAGAGGAACGCGACCCGCAGCCCACGCCCGTCGCGGCCGACCGCCTCCAGCACTCGCGCCGCAGCGTCAGTTGGACTCACGGTCCGCCACCTTCGCCGGCGCCGCGTCCTGCTGGACCCGCCAACGCAAATACGAGTCGAGAAAGGGCTGCAGGTTGCCGTCCAAAACGCTGTTGAAATTGCCGACCAGGTAGCCGGTCCGCGCATCCTTGACCCGCTGATCCGGGTGCAGGAAATAATTGCGGATCTGCGAGCCGAACCCGACGCGGGCCTGCTTCTGGTACTTTTCGGCCTGCTCCGCCTCGCGTTTCTCTTCTTCGGCGCGGGCCAGCCGGGCCCGCAGCATCTTCCAGGCGGTCGCCCGGTTCTTGTGCTGGCTGCGCTCGTTCTGGCACTGGACGACGATGCCCGTGGGAAGGTGCGTCAGCCGGATGGCACTGCTCGTCTTGTTCACGTGCTGGCCGCCGGCGCCGCTGGCCCGGAAGACGTCTTCGCGCACGTCGTTCTCCGCGACGTCGATGTCGATGTCGTCGGACACCTCCGGAGACACGTCGACCGCCGCGAAGCTGGTCTGCCGCTTGCCTTCCGCGTTGAACGGGCTGATCCGGACCAGGCGGTGCATGCCGGTCTCACCTCTCAGATAACCGTAGGCCATCGGGCCTCGAATGGCAATCGTGGCGTTGCTGATCCCCGCCTCTTCGTTGTCGTTGCGGTCCAGCAGGGCCACGGCGTACTCGTTCTTCTGAGCCCACTGGATGTACATCCGCAAGAGCATCTCGGCCCAGTCGGCCGCGTCCGTGCCGCCGTCGCGGGCGTTGATGCTGAGGATAGCCCCGTGATCGTCATGAGGACCGTTCAACAGCGCCCGCAGTTCCAACTCGTCCAGCCGCTGTTCGAGCCGCTCGACTTCGGCCAACACCTCACCCGCAGCCGACTGGTCGCCCTCCGCCAATTCCAGGAGGGCGTCCAGGTCGCCAGCGGATGCGATCAACTCCTCCATGGGCCCCAGCACCGACTTTAACGACTTCAGTTGCCCGACCGTCTCCTGCGCCCGTTCCTGGTTGTCCCAGAAGCCCGGAGCGGCCATGCGGGTCTCGATCTCAGAAACTCGTTTTTGCTTGTTGTCGTAGTCAAAGACTGTCTCGAAGCTGGACGAGTCGCTCCTGGATACTCTTGGCTCGATCGATCAGTTGGGCTTCCATACGTTCCTCGACACTTCTGAGAGAGCAAAGGTTGGCAATTCCGACGTCTGCTGCCGCACGGCACAAACCTACTTCAACACTTATCTTATCGCCAAACGCCATGCGGTGAAAAGGGGCGTTGTTTCACCCCGCGCCGCCGCGCCCGTTGCCAGAGCGACCCCATCGGCCTAAACTTCGGACGTACCCGGCGGCGCGACGGAATCGGGAGCCGTTTCCGGCCAGACTGCCAGCCAGATGGCCGCAGCCGAGGCAGAGAACGACTCCCGCTCGCGTACGCATCCGAAACGCCGACCCGAAATCTGAAATCTGAAATCTGAAATCTGAAATCTAGAATCTCAAATCCCGAACCCCGGAGTCCCATGTCACGAGTCGTCTTGGCCATGTCGGGCGGTGTGGACAGCAGCGTGGCCGCTCACTTGTTGCTGCAGCAGGGTCATGAAGTGATCGGCGTATTCATGCGGCGTGGCATTGAAACGCCGGCTGCCGGTTGTGCTGCGGGCGTTCTCGCGTCGTCGCCCTTGTTGCCGGGCACGGAGACCTCCTCGTCGGGCGAACCGCGCTGGAGCAGCGCCGACGACACGCACGACGTGCGCCGCGTGGCCGATCATCTCCGGATTCCCTTCGAGGCCCTCGACCTGCGGGCGGAATTCTCGCAGGTCGTTGACTACTTCGTGACCGAGTACACGGCGGGCCGCACCCCGAACCCGTGTGCGATGTGCAACGCTCGGATCAAATTCGGCCGTTTGTTCGGCTTTGCCGACAGCGTCGGTGCCGAATTCCTGGCCACGGGACATTACGCCCGCGTCGTTGCCACGCCCGGTTCCGGCATCCCGGAATTGCACCGCGGTATCGACGCGGCCAAAGACCAGTCCTACGCCTTGTTCGGCATCCAGCGGCCAATGCTGCGGCGGATGCTGCTGCCGATCGGTCAGTACGAAAAGCCGCAGATCCGCGAGTTGGCCGGCCGGCTCGGGCTGCCCGTCGCCGAGAAGCCCGACAGCCAGGAGATCTGCTTCGTCCCGCAGGGCGAGCATGAGCGGTTCGTGCGCGAGCACCGCGACGCCGGGATCGACACCAGCGGGGACATCGTCGGCACCGACGGCCGCGTGTTGGGCCGGCACACGGGAATCGAGCGTTTTACGATCGGCCAGCGCCGCGGGCTGGGCGTGGCGCTGGGCCAGCGCGCGTTTGTGGTCCGCATCGAGCCGGATACGAAGCGGGTCGTGATCGGCAATCGCGACGACTTGGCGCGGCGGGAGTTGACCGCCAACCGCACGAACTGGCTGGTTGATCCGCCGTCGGGTGCGTTCCGCTGCCAGGCCAAGATACGCTACAACGCGCAAGCCGCCCCGGCCACGGTCGAGATCCTGCCGGATGACCGGCTGCGGGTCCAGTTCGACCAGCCGTGTTACGGCGTGGCCCCCGGCCAAGCGCTCGTCTGCTACGACGGCGACCGCGTCCTCGGCGGCGGCTGGATCGAGTCGTGAGCGTCTGTTTCCTCCGTCAGTCCCACCAGTTCCAGCAGCTTCAGCGCGTTGGTTGTCGTCGCGATGCCGGGCCGCAACCGGTAATCAAACGTCATCGGCTGCCGCGCGCCGTGGTCGTGCAGGGTTTCGCGGAAGTGGACGCAGCGGCACGCGCCGGCCAGCGGTTCGCTGTCGGCCAACTCCAAATCGTGCGTGGAAATGGCGCCGATGGCGGTGTGCTGCAGCAGAAACTGCATGACCCGCACGACGGCAATGTGCCGCTCGCGGGAATTCGTGCCCAGCAGGATTTCGTCCAGCAGATACAGCAGCGTGCGTCCGGGCCGCTGATCGCTGCGGCGAGCGAGATCCACGATTTCCTTGAGCCGCATCAACTCGGCCATGTAAAACGAAACGCCGTACTCCAGCGAATCGCGGACCCGCATGCTGGTGGCCAGCGTGACGGGGGGCATGGTCAGCCGTGCGGCACACACGGGGGCGCCTGCCTCGGCCAGGACGGCGTTGGCGCCAATCGCCCGCAACAGCGTGCTCTTGCCGGACATGTTCGAGCCCGTGACGAGGAGAAACGAACCCGCCGGCCCGACTTCCACGTCGTTGGCCACGCACAGACCGTCCGGCAGCAGCGGGTGCCCCAACCCTTGGGCCCGAAAACCATCTGCCGACGCGGCGACTTCGGGAAAGGCCCAGTCGGGGTGGTCGTGGACCAAGGCCGCCAGCGAACACAACGCCTCGAATTGTCCGAGGCCCTCGAACCACTGCCGCGCAAACTGGCCGTACCGCCGCTGCCACGCCTCGATCAGGCCCAGCACGTGAAGGTCGTACAGGAACAGGAACTGCAGCGGCAGGTAAACAAACACGAAGAGCAGCGCCGAGTGCTGGACGCCGGCCAGCCTGGTCAGCCCATTCAACTGCCGCATCCGCAGCAAGACGCCGCCGCCGCACTCCGTCGCCTGGCGCCGGATCGCCTCCAGTTCCGTGGCGGAAGCGGGCATCGAGTACAGCAGTTCGAACATCCGCAGATACCGGCGCACGGCGCCGCTGCGCACGCTGAGCAGCGAAAACACCTCGTGGATGCGACCCGCGTACAGGACGGAAATCAGGAAATTGAGTGCGAATACGGCCAGCGTGGCCGTGGCGGCCTGCTCTCCGGAAACGGCGCCGCACCCGGCCAGCACCCAAGTGATCACCAACGCTGCCGGCAGGAGCCTGCTGAGCCCTACGAGCCACGTCCGCGACGCCAGCCAGGGTTCGCCCTCCGCCCATTCCAGGAACCGTTCTGTCGCGTGACCTTGGTCGGCCAGCAGACGCCCTTCCAGGCTCAGTGTTTCGCGCAGCTCGAATCGCGGCGCCAGTTCCGCAGCGGCCCGCTGCCGGCGCTGGATCGTCTCGGGCGAAGCCGGCTCCAGCAGCCAGTCGCGCAGCGTGCGCCGGCCCACCGGCGTATTCGCGGTACACAGGAAATGAAACAGCGAAGCGTGGCCAAACAGATCCAGATCGTCGGCCATGGCAGGCGGTTCGGCCGGCGCTTCGACCGAGGGCTCCGGCAGGGATTTCCAGTCGCGGTCCAGCCGCGCCAGGGCCCAGTCGTTGATGTTCCGCAGCACCCGGAACCGCTGCTCTTCGCGGAGCAGATTCTCGTGGTAGGTGACCAACCCCAAGAAGCCGCCGAAAGCGAGACCACCCGCGGCGTACCACGGCCATCCTTGCCCGCTCACCCAACCCAGGCCAAAAAGAGCCACGACCAGCAGGAAACCGATCGTGCGGGCGTGGGGCAACGCCCGACCTCGCACCGCGCAACGGTTTTCGGCCGCTGCGAAGTTGTCGCGGCGCAGACGGTAAACCTCCCTGACCGGCACATCGGGCGTCAAGGTCGCGTCCTCACCAGACCGTCCGGCGTCAGTTCCGCAAAGTTCTTCAGCATCCGCAAACCGTGGCTCTGGCTCTTCTCGGGATGGAATTGGGTCGCGAAAATGTTGTCGCGCCAGATCATCGCGCAGAACGGGCGATGGTAGTCCGCTTCGATGGCAGTCACTTCCGGGTCGTCCGGCACGACGTAGTAGGAGTGGACGAAGTAGAAGTGCGTGCCGTCCTCGATGCCGTCCAGGATCGGCGCCGGCTTGCGGATTTGCACCCCGTTCCAGCCCATGTGCGGAACCTTGTACTCGGCCGGGACCTCGAAGCGCACCACCTTGCCGGGCACGACTCCCAGCCCCTGGTGCTCGCCGCCTTCGCAGCTCACCTCGAACAACAGCTGCAATCCCAGGCAGATTCCCAGAAACGGTTTCCCGGACGCGATGGTGTCGGTGATGGGACCGATCAAGTCGCGGTGCCGCAGTTCAGCGATCGCGTCCCCGAACGCTCCGACGCCCGGCAGCACGATCTTGTCGGCTTGGGCGATCTGCCGAGGGTCGCATGTGATCTCGGCCTCGTGCCCGACCTTTTCGAAGCCCTTTTGCACGCTTCGCAAGTTGCCCATTTGATAGTCGATAATGGCGATCATGAGTTCCTTTTCCACCGGCCAAAGATTGCCCCGACGGCGTCGTTCGTGGGACACCTGCCACGCCGCGGAAGTTCACGCGCCGGCATTCTAACCTGGATTTCTCACCAGGGGGAGAGGTTCTTCAGCGACGGAGGCCGCCAGGGGCTGGCTGAGGGTGCTGGCTCATGGAGTGGGCGGCGAGAGGAGTGCGAAAGTGGCAGAAGTTGGGCGCTGGGAGACTGTTTTCGACGGTTTGCCAACGGCGACGGCCGCTCCGAGGACAGAACGTGAACGCCCGTCGCCGCGTGCGAGCAGTTCGGGTGTGGCACGGCTTACACCGTTAACGGCCGATGCGTTGTTATTGTGCGCGCATTTTAGGCCGCTGCCAACTGCGACAGGGAGGCTTGGCGTGCGGCCAAGATCGCAGAGATGGCCTTGACCCCGGATTCCGTCAGGACATAACGGTGCGTACGCGGGATCTTCTTGATCAGGCCGTGAGCGCGCAACAACGCGAGCTTCCGGGTGACTCGCCCTGCGTCCCGGCGACGCTGTTGGGGGTCCTATCCGCACCAAACCATTCTCCGCGACGCCCTCCTTCCCACGAATCTCCTGCACCAATTCCTCCTTATCGACGACGCCCGGCAAATAACGGGCCTTCCGCCCGGCGTCTTGGACTAACTGGTCCATGCCCCGACAGAGACGTTTGGTCAGTCCCTCCGCAAACTCCAAGAAGTCTTTCACCGCCACGCCCACCCGCTCCAGCCACGTGGCGGTGCCTCCTTCCGATTACAGTAGCCGCAGCACGCCGCGAAACCGCAGCCGATCAAATCCGCTGAGCATCCCTAGAATCTGGTCCTGGTGTCCTTATACAAAGGCCTTCATTGCGTTGCCTCCGGGGCGAGCGTTCTTCGAGTTCACAGGAATACTCTACCCGATGCAACGCCTGCTTTCACGCGGCCCTCTCCTGCGCTCGACCGCGGTTTGCCGAGACGAACTACAGCAAGGACGGCCAACCGGTGAGGAACAGGGCGGCAATCGTGACGTGCCCGAATCATGGGAATTGTTCCGGACCCCGACATGGCTATTGCAGCGCCTCGGCGCGCCTAAAATGCATTAAGGCCATGGATGGTTCCCCAGGACCTACTGGCGATCCAACAATGTCGGAAGCCGCCCTCTCGGCGACCGGAACCGATTAGTGGCGGGGGAGTCGTTGAATCTTCCGCCGATGCGGCCCTTGACCGCGAGCTTCCGGGCGATAACGTTTAATAGAGCCTGTCAGCGACTGGCAGGTAAGTAAGCTACGAAAGCCCCGCCGTGGACTCGCACAGCAGGGGTCTTTTTGTTTTCGACCCGCCCCCTGCTGTGGCAAAGCACTGCAGGGTTTTTTTGTTTCTTGGCGGAAATACGTTGGGGAGATGATCCCAAATACAAGGCGGCAGTGATGAGAGGCATGATACGTGTCAACGCCTTGCCGCCCGGGCCAATGTTGCCACTGCATTGGCTGACGGCACGTGATCCGTCTGTCCGCCGGAACGGGAATCGAATCCACGCTCCAACGATGAACAATCACTCAAGCGACGTGGGTTGCGCGCCGAGGCGAAATCGACCTAAGCACGCGAAGGGAGAGCACGTGATGCAGGGGTCGCGCCACAAACGCCTGACGTGCTGACTTACCCCCGTAGGTTTTCAGGGGCGGCCGAAGACTGTGGTCCACGGCGAAACGGATTACGGGGTGCATCTGCGTTCGGGGCGTCCGCTGTTGGTGGTTCCCTGTGCCTGCTGGGATACGACCCGTCGGTGATCGAACCCGACGTGCTGAGCGAGGACCGCGACAAGTTCGAGCAAAGCGGCGGCCAAAAGTACGTGGACAAGGCGCACCGGCGTGGCAAGATCGGCTGGAACGCTGGGCGGCACATCGAAGTTGCGCCGCACTACCGGCGACGGCACATGGCGCTGGTCTGGACCGGTCATGGCCGGACGGTCCCCAAAATCGTGCCTCGCCGGGGCAGCGTCGTTCATCGGGACTTGGCGGAAACAGTGCCGAGCGGGTTTGCTGGATGCGAGATTTGACCCGTGGCATTCAATGGTTATTGCACGGTCCAACCGTGTTTGCGGTATGCGTCCGCTTCGCTCTCGCATTTTGCCTTCGTATCAAGTTCCTCGATTCCGAAACTTACCCAAAAGGTCCCCTTTGCCAGGTCATAGATTACCAGCGTGGGTTCCCGTGGCTCGCCCCAGACTGGGTGCTCGAATTCGATTTGGGGCGTTGGAGCGAAAGGCAGATCAACCTCCAGCACGGCTTCGCCCAACGCGCCGTCGTGGTCCTTAGCCCGAAAACAGACTGTGAATCTCGTTCGCATGACTCGCACACCTCCGGAAGCTATTCTAGCCAAATTCTGAGAGATTGCTACCAGCGGAGGGCGACTCTTCTCCAGCTTCATTTGCAGCGGCACGGGTCAGCGACTATACTCTTGACGTGGCCACAACGTGTACTCGCCCGGCAAGCCAAAGCCGCTCTCGCCAGCCGAGCGGGCACGACTGAGATGCAGTCCATGAAGCTCTACTTGGACGACGATCTGGCTTCAAATTGGGACAACACATGGCCCCCCGACGCACGCTTCACGGATTGCTGCTGATCGTCGTCCTGGCGTTCGCGGGGTTCTTGTTGGTTTACATCCCGCCGCAAGTCATCGACGACTACCGCCGGGCTCTGCAATTGGGGCCGACGTGGGCTTACATCTATCTGGGCGCGGTCGGCACAGGGGCCTTGATCCTGGCCGTTTGCTCGGTCTGGACGATCTGGCAACTGTGGAGCCACACGCGGCGGAAACGGGAAAAACGCGAGCGGCAGAGCAAGAGCCCCAGCCAGTTGTCGCGGGAACAGCAGCAGCAGGAGATCGACGAGAACCTGGCGGCGATCGCCGATTTGCAGACGGACGAGGCGGTGGCCGATGAGGTCCGCCGGGAACTTGAGCCGGATTTAACCCGGTTCGATGACAAACGCCAGAAGCAGACGCTGGAAATCGTCGCCTTTGGCACGATCTCCAGCGGCAAGTCGTCGTTGCTGAACGCGCTGGCCGGACGCGACGTGTTTGCCACGGACGCCAAAGGCGGAACCACGATTCGGCGGAGCGAAACGCCCTGGCCGGGATTGGAGAACGTCACGCTGGTCGACACGCCCGGTTTGGGCGAAGTGGACGGCGAGGAGCGGACCTCGATCTCGGCCGACGCAGCCCAGGACGCCGACGTGGTGCTAATGACGGTCGACGGCCCCTTGCGCGACGTGGAACACGATCTGCTGGAACGCTTGGGTCAGATGGAGAAGCGCGTGATCGTCTGTCTGAACAAAGAGGACTGGTACGCGGACGAGGAGCGACAGCGGCTGGTGGGGCAATTGTGCGACCAGGCGGCACCCGTCGTGGCGGCGGAGAACGTGGTGGCGGTGCGGGCCAGACCGACGACGCGGGCCCGCGTCCGAGTCTTGCCGGACGGGTCGCAGGCGGAGGAACAAGTGCCGGTGGCGCCGGACATCGGTCCGCTGGCGGAGCGTCTGATGGAGGTCGTGCGTGGCGAGGGCGAGAGTCTGTTGCTGGCCAATTTGCTATTGCAGTCTCGCGGACTGGTCGAGGAGGCCCGCCATCGCGTGCGGCAGGCGCTGGACCGGCGAGCCTGGCAGATCGTCGACCGGTACACGTGGGGCGCCGCGGGGGCGGCGGCGCTGAGCCCGTTTCCCTTGGTCGACTTGGCGGCGGGTTGTGCCATTTCCTCCAAGATGGTCGTGGACCTGGCTCGCGTCTACCGGCAGGACGTCGACATCGATGCCGCCGTCCGATTGTTGGGCGAGTTGGGCAAGAACCTGCTCGCAATCCTGGGCGTCAGCGCCGTGTCGCCGGCCGTGGCGTCGGTCGTCGCCGGGCTGTTGAAATCCGTGCCGGGGGCGGGCACGATCGCCGGCGGTCTGCTGCAGGGAATCGTGCAAGCCCTGATTACGCGCTGGATCGGAGCCGTGTTCGTGACCTACTTCCGCAACGAAATGCAGACGCCGCAGGGCGGGCTCGCGGGCCTGGCGCGGCGTGAATGGGACCGTCTGACCAGCGTCGACGAACTTCGCAAGCTGGTCAAGACAGCCCGGCAGTTTTTGCAGAGCAAACCGTGAACGACCCAACGATTCAATCCGAAGACCATTATCGCCAGGCGATCACCTCGGTCGAGCGCACGCTCGACCGGCTCCGCGGCTGTACGGACGCCGAGAAGCAGCACCTGCGCCGCGACTGGGACCAATTGCAGGACATGCTCCGCAAGCTGACCGACGGCCGCGTCGAGATTGTGGTGTTTGGAGAGATCAGCACTGGCAAGTCGGCGCTGATCAACGCGCTGGTCGGCGAGGCTGTCACGGCGGTGGACGTCCGCGGCGGCTGGACGAAGGAGGTTTGGCACGTCCCCTGGAACGGCTGCGGCTACTGCGTACCGGGACTGGCTCAGTCGCAGATCGTCCTGGTCGACACGCCGGGACTGAACGAAGTGGGCGGGGCGGACCGCGGCCTGATGGCCCGCGAAGCGGCCGAGCGTTCGGACCTGATCTTGTTCGTGACCGACTCGGACGTGAATGAAACCGAATTCTCCGCCCTGTCGGCTTTGGCCAAGATTCACAAGCCGATTCTGCTGGTGTTCAACAAGATCGATCTGTACAGCCGCGAGCAGCGGACGCGGTTGCTCGAGGTGTTGCGCGACGAACGTCTGAAGCACATCGTCCCCACGGAGAACGTCGTCCTGACGGCCGCCGATCCGCGTGAGGTGGAGTACATTATCGAAGCGGCGGACGGTTCCACGCGCAGCCAATGGCGGCGCCCGCCGCCGGACGTGGTACAGTTGAAGGCCCGCATCCTGGAGATCCTGGACCAGGAGGGGCTGGCCCTGCTGGCCCTCAACGGCGCCCTGTATGCGGCGGACCGCAGCGACCGGATCGCCGTGCTCCGCGTCGAACTCCGCGAACGCAACGCCACGCAGGTGATCTGGAGTTATGCGGCGCTCAAGTCGGTCGCCGTCGCCCTGAACCCGGTCCCGGTGGCGGACATCCTGGGCGGCAGCGCCGTGGACGTGACGATGGTCATCACGCTCTCGCACATCTACGGGCTGCAGATTTCCTGGGGGCACGCACGGGAACTAGTCACGTCGATCCTCAAGGCGGCGGGCTGGATGGCCGGCGGGATCGCGGTTGAATACGCCCTGCACGTCGCCTCGTCGGCGTTCAAACTCTTGACCGCCGGGTATGGGACCGTGTTGACGGCCCTCCCACAGGGCGCGGCCGCCGGCTTTGGGTCGTACATCGTCGGCCATGCGGCCAAGCACTACTTCGAACATGGTTCCTCCTGGGGAAACCAGTCGCCCAAAGCGGTCGTCAAACGGATCCTGGATCAGACCGATCGCCAATCCGTTCTGGCGGGGCTGAAGGAGGAGATCAGCAACAAGCTGCGAGGCAATCCCCACGTCAAAGAATCGGTTGCGCGGAGATGAGTCCCGCCCAGCTTTCCTACTCCAGACGACGCGCTCGAACGGCCAAGCTATAATCGGCATTGGCGTAGACGATTCGCCGCCGCTGCGAAGTCACGCCTGCAGGCCGCATGGGGTGGGAGGGAAGAATTCCCTTCCCCCGGCACGAAAACAAGGTATTTCCGGGGAACCACTGCGGGCGTTTGTGGTTCTAAGTTGTTGACAGCAGGCAGCTTGGCAACAGCAGGCAGCTCTGCAACGGAATGCCGGCAGGTTGCCGCACAGACAGTAAAGAACAGTGAAGAGAGGTCGCCTCAGGATGTCCGACGACAGTTTCAATCCCTATCACGAATGGCTCGGTCTTGAACGCCGAGTGACGCAGCCCAATTTCTACCAATTGCTGGGGCTCGATCCGGCCGAACAGAGTCGGCAACGGATCGTCGAAGCGGGCAGCCAAGCGATGGCTCGGTTGCGGAGTTGCCGGCCGGGCAGTCGGGGCGCCGAGTGGGCCAAGGTGCTGCAAGAAGTCACGGCGGCGGCCGGCTGCCTGTCCGACCCGCTCCGACGCGCCGAGTATGATCGGCAGTTGGGCCGCGGAGGAGCGGCGAAGAGCTACAGCCGGCCGGCACCCCGGAGTCGAGTGGTTCCCACCGCTGGCGGGTCGTCGATACCGCAGGCCGTCCCTCTGCAGGGAGTCGCTTCGCCTGCGCTACCCATGCAGGCCCCACAGGGCGTCCCGGCTCCCTCTCTGCAGAGCCCGGCCGGGACGACTGCGTACTTGGATCCGATGGCGCCTGTCGCACCGGGGAACCGGGGGCCTGTCGTTCCGGTGCCCGCTCGCGCGCCGAGTTACGGCGGGGGGATGGCGCCGCCAGCCTCCTCGCTGGCATCGTATCCGGCCGCGCACGGACATCCTGCGCCTGGGATTCCTGCACGGATAGGCCCCGGCAAAAAACGCGCCGTTTCCGCCAAAGTCCGTCAGCGCAGCAACAGTTCGAGTCTGCCCGTGATTGCCGTCAGCGCCGGCGTGGGCATGATCGCCCTGGCGGTCGTGATCGTTCTGATCGTCTTGTCTCTGCCGTCGAAAGACCAAGGCCGCGGCACTTACCGATCGTTCGCCCAGAAACGGCCGGTCGTCAGCGTGCCAAGCTCATCCGTAGAGAGTTTCCATCGACTGGCTCCGCCACCGCGCCGCGCGCATCCCGTGGAACGACAAACGCGATTCCCCGTGCCTCGCGGCGAGACCAGCGTGGGGAACGCGAGTGACGCCACGCCGACGGCCGATTTGCCGTCTTCGTCCGCCGGTCCAGTGCCGGGGCGGGACGAAGTCCTGACGCAGCCGACATTCGCCGCGCCGAGGGAGAGCCCGCCCTTGAGTTCCCAGTCCGGCAACATGCCGCAGGCCGTTTCCCCGGCCGACAGTATGCTGCGTTTGCCCGCCTTTCCCGCTGCCCCGACGCTCCCCTCTCCAGACGGCTCGCCATCGGCCACGCCGCAGTCGACACTGCCCGGCGATTCGCCCTCCATGCCCTCGCAGCCCGCGGAGGCAATGCCGGACGGGGCAACGGCACAGCCCACCGAGCCGGAGCCTGAACCGGGACTCCCCGGCACGCAACCGGGACCGCCAAAACCGGCGGCGGCGTCCGCCGTGACGAGTTCCCTCAAGCCCGAAGAAGTGGCCGCGCTGGCCAAGACGCTCAAAGCCGCACACGACGCGCTCCAGAACCGCAGATACGATGAAGCCGAAGCGGAATTGAAAAAAGTGGCCGCGCTGCCCAAGCTGCCGGAAGATCACGCCAAGTACGAGCGATTGACGCTGTTGACGGGCTATGCGAAGAATTTTCAGTCCGCGTTGAAGCAGGCCGTTGCCGGTTTGCACGCCGGTGACGAAATTGAAGTCGGCAGCAGCACCATCGTCGGATTCGTCAGCGCGGCCAAGGATTCGATCACGCTGCGAGTCACGGGAACCAATCGCACGTACGCTCTGGACAGCCTGCCCGCCGGCCTGGCCGTGGCGATCGCAGACCGTTGGATGAAGAAGGACGATCCAGCATCCCTGGCCATGAAAGGCGCCTATGTCGCCACGCTGAAAGACATCGATGAAGAGCGCAAGGCCAAGGCCCGCGAGTGGCTGGAGGAAGCCTCGAAAAAAGGTATCGAGGGCGAATTGTACAAGGTGCTCGACGATCGGTACGGCTTGCCGTAGACCCCGAAGCGGAATGCGTTGGGGCGACACAAGGAATGCTCATGGTTCTGCACCGATTTTTCCGCCTGCTCACCCCGCGCGCGATCGCGGCCACCGGCGACCGTCGCGTGGCCATCCTGGCGTGTTGGGCGGTGGCGGTCCTTGTCGGCCCAACTCCCGGATCCGCGCAACAGCGCATCACGGTATCGCCACCCTTTGAAACCGCCGGTACCGTCAAGACGGTGTCGGCGGGCGCCATCACGGTGACCGATTCCACCGGCAAAGACACGGAATTCAAAATCCAGCCCAAGGGCGAGCCGGGCGTTCCCTTGTCCGGGATTCAGGGCGTGATCGACTTCCCCGCACAAGTGCAGATCCGCGGCGTGCTGACGCTGGAATCGTTGAAGCAAGGCACGCTCGTTCGCTTCACGGGCAAGCTCAACCGCGTCGGCCGCACGGAGGACGCCGTCGATCAGGTTGCGATCATCGACGAAAAGAGCCAACCGCTCGGCCTGAAAGTCGACAAGGAACCCGGCCAACGCGGAGGCTGCGCGGATTGCACGATCGTGGCCGAGGTCTTCTCGTGCCGCGACAATCGCCTGGTGGTGAACAACCCGGACATCGAGTACGCCCGCAGCCCGCGGCTGGCGTTCAAGCTGGCTGAGGACGCAAGAGTCTCGCTGGAGAGCGACGACTTTCGCCGGGCGAAACCAGGGGACAAGGTCACACGGCTGGTGGCCGCCCGATTCTCGACCGGCGACACGCTCATCAAGGAACTGACGGTGGAAGTGGCCGGCAGTGCCGCTCCCCAGCCGCAATCGGCCTCGGTCGATCTGAGCAAGTACCGGCACTTGTCCGCCGCTCCGTCCAAGCCGCGCGACGTTCGCTCGCAGCACTTTTTGATCCACACCGATGTCTCCGACCGCGATGCCCAGATTTTGCTGGACACGCTAGAAACGATGATCTACCTCGTGTCGAACTACTTTGGCCGGCCACCGTCGGGCGTCCTCGAATGCTACGTCGTCCGCGACCTGCAGCAATGGCCAGCGGGCCTGATTCCGCCGGAGGCCGTGGCCAAGATCTCCGAACCGGCCGGCGTCACGGTGTCGGTGCGGGCGGGCAACATAGCGAAGTCGATCGTCTACTCTTGTGACAACGTCGGCGTGGTGCAGCACGAAGCGGTTCATGCCTACTGCCAGCAGACCTTTGGCGACACCGGGCCGACCTGGTACGCCGAAGGCTTGGCGGAGATGGGCCATTATTGGAGGAAGGAAGAACTCGCGGTCGAGATTGACCCGCTGGTCATCAATTATCTCAAGAACTCGCCCCCGAAGAAGATGCTGGACATCGTCGCCGCCGGGCAGATCACGGGCGATTCGTGGCAGGCCTACGCTTGGCGGTGGGCGCTGTGCCATCTGCTGTGCAATAACCCCAACTACGCGGGCCGCTTCAAGGCATTGGGCATCGCACTGATGAGTCAGCAGCCGGGCGTCTCGTTCGAGAGCGTCTACGGGCCGGTGGCGCGGGAGATTTCGTTCGAGTACGACTTGTTCGTTCAGCAACTGGACAACGGCTATCGTCCGGACCTGTGCGCCTGGCAGTGGAACCGCAAGTTCCAGTTCTTGCCGAGCCAGGGCTACGTCACCGTCAAAGTAGCAGCCAAATACGGCTGGCAGGCAACTGGCGTGAAACTGACCGCCGGCCAGTCTCTCGACTACGCGGCCAAAGGCACATGGAAGTTGCAGGCCGACGGCGAAGACCTGACTGCCGATGGCGATGCAAGCGGCCGTGGCCGCCTGATCGGGATTGTCATGAAGGACTTTTCCCTGAGCCAGCCCTTCGAACTCGGCGCCCGAGGCACATGCCCCGCACCTCAGGAGGGCGATTTGTATCTCCGCTGCCGAAACGACTGGAACAAGATCGCCGATCACGATGGCACGATCAGCGTCTACTTGCGCAAACCACAAGGTTGACGAACCGCTCCGAAGCGCAGGCAAGGAAACGCTTGCACCCCCTCGCTTGCGTGCCGGGATTGCACCGAGAGCATCAAGTCAAGTCGCAACTCTTTTTGTGGCAAGATGATGCGACTTCGCTGGTCATGCGGTTTGGAGCATTCACGACGACGTCAGACTGCATTTCGGAGCCATCCTGTCGGCCGGATGTGACTCTTTTTCTCCGCTGGACGTTCGCCCGTTTCGCTCTCTCCGGCCAGCAGCCATTTACAAAGCCCGTTTTTTTAGCATAATTTCTCGGTTTCGACCCATGCGGCGCTGGGGTTATGCGCCGATGGGTCAATGATCGCCACCTTAGGGAAAACCGGGCGGACTTCCGCCCAGACGCAGCGAATCGCATGTTCGAATCACTCCAAGACGGTTTGAAAGCGGCCTTTAAGAGCTTGCGGGGCAAGGGCAAGCTGACCGAGGCCAATATGCGCGACGGGCTGCAGCTGGTCGAGCAGTCGCTCTTGGAGGCGGACGTCAGCTACTCGGTGGTGAAAGACTTCATGGCTGGCGTGTCGCAGCGCGCCCTGGGCGAAAAAGTGCTTCTGGCCTTGGACCCCAGCCAGCAAGTCGTCGGCATTGTCCACGAGGAGTTAATCCGCCTGCTGGGACCGGTCGATGCCTCGCTGCACCTGAAAAAAGACACAAACGTCCTCATGCTCTGTGGTCTGCAGGGGTCCGGGAAGACCACGACGTGCGGCAAGCTGGCGCGATTGCTGCTCGATAATAACGTCAAGCCCATGCTGGTGGCTGCGGACCTGCAGCGTCCGGCGGCCATCGATCAGTTGCACGTGATTGGCGAGCAGCTGGGCGTTCCGGTCTACTCCGAAAAAGGGGCACAGGATCCGGTCAAAGTCTGTCAGGACGCCGCTCGCCGGGCGCGCGAAGAAGGCGTGCAGGTCGTCGTCTTGGACACCGCCGGGCGACTGGCGATTGACCAGGAGTTGATGCAACAGCTGCAGCGGATCGACATGCGGGTCCAGCTCTCCTGGTCGCGGTAGACTTGGTCAACCTGCC
>CAYUFW010000010.1:11330-24394 GCA_964443915.1 uncultured Pirellulaceae bacterium | reverse complement strand
GATCGGAAGAGCGTCGTGTAGGGAAAGAGTGTAGATTTCGGTGGTCGGCGTATCCCGGAAAAAATAAATCTGGTGGTGGACGGCATGACGGGCCAGGACGCGGTGAACAGCGCCAAGGCGTTCAATGACGCCTTGGAGTTGGACGGCGTCATCATGACCAAGCTGGACGGCGACGCCCGCGGCGGGGCGTTGTTGTCGGTCAAACACGTCACGGGCGTGCCGATCAAGTTCATCGGCACCGGCGAACACTTGGATGCCCTGGAGCCCTTCCGGCCGGAAGGCATGGCGGGCCGGATTCTGGGCATGGGAGACGTGCTGGCCCTGGTCGGCGAGGTCCGCAAGGTCGTCGACATGGAGGAGCAGGCGGCCCTCGAAGCCAAGATGCGGGCCGGTGAATTCACGCTCGACGATTTCAAGCTGCAGCTCCAGAAGATGGCCAAGCCCGGTTTGGTCCAGAAGATGATGGGCCTGATGCCGGGCATGGGCGAGTTGCGGAAAATGGTCGAGCAGGAAGACACCGAGGGCGGCATCCGCCAGACGGTGGGCATCATCGATTCCATGACCCGCGACGAGCGGCGGAATCCGAAGATCATCGATCCCAGCCGCCGCAACCGCATCGCCCGCGGAGCGGGCGTCGAGCCGCAGGACGTGAGCCAACTCGTGCGGCAATACGAAATGATGTCCCCGATCATGAAGGCCATGGCGGGCAAAGGCCTCGGCGACCGGATGGCGGCCATCCGCGAACTGCAGAACTCCGGACTGCTGGATCCCGGCAGCCGGGGTCCGCGCATGAAGAAAGGAACCGGCAAGCGGCTGACGTCCAAGGAAAAGGCGCAGCTGAGAAAACAGCGCGAAAAGGAACTTCGCCGCAAGAAGCGGGCGGAGAAGGGTAAACACTGACCGTTTTCTACGCAACAGGAGTGAATGTACGTGGCAGTAAGAATTCGAATGAAGAAGATGGGGCGAAAGCGCCAGCCGTTCTATCGCATTTGTGCGATCGACGGGCGGGCGCCCCGCGATGGCAAGGTGATCGAAGAGTTGGGGCACTACGACCCGCTGGTCAAGGAAACCGACGCGCGCGCGGTCCTGAACGCCGAGCGGATCAGCTACTGGCTCAGCGTCGGCGCCCAGCCGTCCGAGAAAGTGGCCGTGCTGATCAAGAAGTACGGCGCCAACGGGACGCACCTGGAGCAACAGAAGTCCGCGTTGGAACGCGTCAAGTTGAACAAGCCGATGGCGCCGCCGCCGCGCGTCGTGCCGCGCCCGAAGCCGGCCGAACCGGCGGCACCGGAAGCTGCGCCGGCGGCGGCAGAGTCCGCGGCTGGGGAAGCCCCGGCCGAGGCCGCTCCGGTTACGGCGGAAGGCTAACGGCCGCGCGTGTGCCCCCCGGGCTTCCTGACTTGCAGAGCGGTGCGGGGATCCATTCCGGGCCGGAACGGGTCCGGTTTCACGTCCCGGAAGGTTGCGCCGACGAGAAGCAAGGCGGACGAGCGGACGGATGGCGGTCGAGAGAGGCAGCGACAGACGGATGCGTTTCGATGTCTTGACCCTGTTTCCGGAGATGTTTCCCGGCTACCTGGGTCAGAGCCTGCTCCACAAGGCCATCCAACGAGGTTTGGTGGAAGTGGTGATCCACGACATCCGCCGCTGGTCGACCGACAAGCACCACAAGGTCGACGACCGGCCGTTTGGCGGAGGTCCTGGCATGGTGCTACGGGTTGAGCCCGTGGTGGAGTGTGTCGAGGCCGTTCAGCCGCTGGACGCGCGGCCGGGGCGGGTCGTGTTGCTCTCCCCGCAAGGACGCCGGTTGAATCAGACGGTCGTGGAGGAGTTGGCCGCCCAGCAGCGTTTGATTCTGCTGTGCGGGAGGTACGAGGGGTTCGATCAGCGGGTGATCGACATCCTTCGCCCGGACGAGATTTCCGTCGGCGATTACGTGCTCAACGGCGGAGAAGTGGCGGCGATGGTGGTCATCGACGCCGTGGTGCGGCTGGTGCCAGGGGTGCTGGGACATCAAGACAGCAATGTGGACGACTCGTTCTCGCGAGGCAACCGGTTGCTGGAGTTTGCGCAATACACGCGGCCGCGGGAGTATCGCGGCCACCAAGTTCCCGACGTGTTGTTGACGGGCCACCACGCCCAGATTGCCCAGTGGCGGCGGGAACAGAGTTACGAGAAAACCAAGAACCGGCGAGCGGACCTGCTGGACGAACCGGCTGCCCCCGACGCCGCAGAGCCCGGAGAAAGGACGAGTCATGAGCCAGGAAGTCATCAAGTTGGTTGAACAGGACTACGTCAAGAAGGACGTTCCCGCCTTTGAGATCGGTGATACGGTGGACGTCCACACCAAGATCCTGGAAGGCAACAAGGAACGCATCCAGATCTTCACCGGCACGGTGATCGCCCGCAGTGGCGGCGGCGTCCGCGAGATGTTCACCGTGCGCCGCATCGTGGCCGGCGAGGGCGTGGAGCGGAAGTTCCCTCTGCACTCGCCCCGGATCGAGAAGATCGAGGTCAAGCGTTCCGGCGTGGTCCGCCGCGCCAAGCTGTACTTCCTGCGCGACCGCGTCGGCAAGGCCGTGCGACTGCGCGAACGCCGCCGGACCGTCGTCGCCGCGGAGGGCGATAGCGCGGCCGCGGCGCCGCAGGAATGAGTCGACGTCCCGGAACCGCTTCGTAGGGCGGATTTCATTCCGCCCCTTTCACCGCTCCCGACTCAACGGGGCGGCGGCAGTGCCTGCGGCCGAATCAGATTGCCGGCCGGGGGCAGGACGGCGTCCGGCGAAGCCGGCGGTGCGGCAGCCGGCGCCAGGGCCTCCGCCGCAGGCACGTACTCCGGACAGCGCATCGTCCAGCCGCCGCCGATGGCCTTGTAGACGGCCACCAGGTTCGTCGCGACCTGGCCCCGGCTCTGCGCCAGCGCGTCTTCCTGCAAGACGGCCACACGCTGAGAGTCGAGGACCCGCTGATAATCGACGACGCCTTGCTCGTACAGAAGCATGGCAATCTGCAGCGCGCGGATGACGTCGTCGACGGCTCGTTGCAGCGAGCTGACGCGCTGTTGCTCGCGCAAGAAGGCGACGATGGCGTCTTCGGCCTCCTTGTTAGCCGCCAGGACCGTGTTCTGGTAAGCGATCGCAGCTTGCTGGAATCGCGTATCCTCCACCCGCATGCTGTTCTGGATCCGGCCATAGTTCAGGATGTTCCATTGCAGGCCGGGACCGATCTTGCCGCCGATACTGCTCCAGTCGAGAAGATCGCTGAACTGTTCGGCTTGAAAGACGATGTTTCCCGTGATCGCCAAGTGCGGATAGAACTCCGCCTCGGCGACGCCGATGCGCGCGGATTGGGCCGCGGCTTGTCGTTCCGCGCGGCGCACGTCCGGCCGGCGCCGGAGCAGATCGGCGGGAATCCCCACGACCACTTCAGCCGGCACCGCAGGAATCGGCCGCGGTTCGGCCAACTCCACTTGCAGGCTGCCCGGCGACATGCCCACCAACAGGCAAAGTCCGTTTTGCACGCGGCGATGGGCCTCCTCCAGCTTGGGGATCAGCGATTCGGTGATCGCCAGCTGCGCCCCCGCCTGCCGAACGTCCAGTTCGCCCACCACGCCCTGCTGAAAACGCTTCTGGATAATGTCCAGCGACGACTGTTGAATCTCGACGTTCTTGCGCGCGTACGCCAGTTGCTCTTCCAGGGCACGCATCTGAATGTAAGCGGCGGCCACTTCGGCCTGGATCATCACCAGGACGTCGTCGTAGTTCTCGATTTGGGCGTCCAGGTTGGCGTCAGCGGATTCGATCCCACGGCGAATCTTGCCCCAGATGTCCAGTTCCCAAGCCATGTCGAATCCGGCAATCCAATCGTCGAACTCCTCTTTGATCGGAAACATGCCGAACGGATACATGTTGCCGCTGAACTTGTTTCTCGAATACGCCGCCAAGGCCTGCTGCTTCTGTGGCAGCAAACTGCCGACGGCGATTCCGCGCTGGGCGCGGGCCTCCAAGATCCGCAAGCCGGCGATCTTCAGCGGTAGATTCTGCTCGTACGCGGTTTGGACCAATCTGTCCAGCACCGGGTCATTGAACACGGTCCACCAGTGGCTGTAGTCAGTCGGCACGCTCTTGACGAGCGGGTCGTCGGCATCGATCCAGCGGTCCGCCACGGGAGCCATGGGACGGCAGTAATCCGGGCCGACTTCGAACCCGTTGCGCCACCAGTTGCTGACGCTCGAACATCCGGCTAGCAGGCAGGCCGCCAGCACCGTACACCCGAGCAGGATCCGGCTCCGGTGCGCACGGTGATAGCGACCATCTCCGGCTCCCAATCCTGGGGAAGTCGACGGTTCAGGTCGTCGAGGAAAAGGCTGTTCCGGCATACGTCCCTCCCAGTCCGCAAAGCCGTCATTTGCGCGCGGACTCGTACAATCCGGATTATCGGCACAGCCCTTGCCATCGCATGACCGCAAATTCTCTGGACAAGACGGTCGGGTATTGCAGAAATGCCCGCCGCAATCGCATTTCGTCGCGCGTTGCTGTGGATCTACAGCTGCGGCTGGGCCGTGCCGCTGGCCGAGGCGACGGCCGGGGCGGGTCTGGCGGTGGGGACTTGGTGCGGCTTGCGGGTGACCCGAGCAATGAATCGCCACCCGAGGCGGCTGACGTCGTCCCAATACGAGTAGGCGACGGGCGTGACCAGCAGGGTCAGCAGCAGGGAAAGCGTCTGGCCGCCAAGGATCACTTTGGCCAAGCTGGCGCGGCTCGCGGCCCCGGGACCTTGGCCCAAACAGGACGCTTGATGCAGAGATCCCAGAGGGTCATCGTTTTCTAGGGACGAAGGACGAAGGAGCAAGGACGAACGGCTCGCGTGCTTCTCCTCGGCTTCGGCCCGTGCTCCCTTAGCGCCAGGACGAAGGACGACGCAGTGAGTACGAAATGGTTCCCCTTCCGACTGCTTCGTTCCCGCAGCTTGTCCTATGCGTGGTCATCCTCTATCCTCATCCTCTTGTCGTTCGCCCTCGCTTCGTCCTTCGTCGTTATTCCTTCGTCCTTATCTGCACTCCCACGCCGTCCGCCAGTTTCTCGTGGCCGCTGATGATCACCTGGTCGTCCGGCCGGCGGTCGGACTTTGGCGGGCGGACGAGTTCCACCCAGCCGCGGCTTTCCAGGCCGGTGGCGATCGGCACCGCCCGCGCCCGCCCGTCGCGGATCACAAAGATCTTCGTCGAACCGGCGTAAGTCACGATCGCCTCGACGGGCACCGTCCAGGCCTGGGGGTCCACATGCGTGAGGATGTCCACCTTGGCGAATCCGCCGGCTTTGAGTTCACGCTGCGGATTGTCGACGTACACCTCGACCGTGAACGTGCGGCTGGTGCGGTCGATCATCGGGTTGATCGCGATCACTTCGCCGGGAAACTCGCGGTTCGGATAGGCATCCACGTGGACGCGGGCGGCCTGGCCGGCCTGGATTTGGCCGACGAACCGTTCCGGCACGGCAGCCTTCAGCTTCAGGACGCCATCCATCACCAGTTGGAACGTGGCGGTCGACATGCCGGGGGCGTCCTTGAGCATCTCACCCTCCGTCACTTTGCGATCGACTACCCCGTACTTGATCTCCTTCGGGATCCGTGTGCGCTGGCTCGGCGTGGGGACTTTCACGGCCGCGAGTTCCAGCTTGCGTAGCGACGTGCGGAGCTGGACCAGGCGGTACCGGATCCCCGCGACGACGGCCCACGAGTCCCAGCGGGCCTGCTCGTAGTTGGCCTGAGCTACTTTCAAGTCCTTGCTGCGCCCCGTGTAGTCCTCCCGCGCCAAAGCCCGATCGGCGACCAGCTTTTCCGCCCGCTCCAGCCGCAAGGCGGCGTTTTCCATCTCCTCCTTGGCGCTGATGACCCTGGGCAGGCTGTCGATTTTGAAGAACTGATTGAGGAGTTTCTGGATGTTGTCCGGAGTGAAATCCTTGTCGGGCGGCACGTACTCGCGGAGACCGATCCGGGTCGCATCCAATTCGATCTCCCGCCGCTTCTCTTCCACGGCCAGCCCGTAATCGGTCGGATCGATCTGGAGCAGCACGTCGCCCGGTTGAACGATATCGGCGACTTCGTGGAACACTTGCGCCACGCGGCCGGAAACCTCGGCGGCAACCGTCAGTTCATCGAATCCGAAGAACGTGCCGAGAATCCGAAGAACGTGCCGACGGCCCCACGGACCGTTGCACCTGTTGCACGGCGACGGGCGCGACGGTCACGGCGACGGTGCGTTCCTCGGCATCCGCCGCGGCTGCGGCCGGCGCGGGTTTCGCCGCCCCCTCGGCAGCCATCGTCTCCTCACCCGACCGCAGCTGATTGACGACCGTCACCAGGGCCGCTGCCGCGGCGAGCGTGCCCAGGACGGCCAGCGAGCGGCGGAACCAGCGGAATTGCGTTGACATGCGTCGTCTCCTCAGGAAGTCCCGCGCCGGCATCCAGGATCTGCTGCCGGCGCAACGCGGCCAGCGTCTCGTCCTTCGGCCGTCCTCTCGTCTTTCGGCCGACGGTTCTTGCGGGCATGCGTGTCTCCTCTGATTCTCCCGTCGGGCAAGTCGGTTGACGGACCCGTCCGTCCGCAAATCATAGGCCGGGCAGGGCTGAACCGTCAACGGGAGCCGAACGAGCCTCGTCTAGGCAAACCCGCTCGTGAAGCCTAACCTATAGTCATCTGTCCATCCGCAAAAGGGCGCCACAATGAGCTTCACGACCTGGCTGAAAAGTGTTTTCTCGCATCGCGGAAAAGCCCTCTCCCAGTATCGCAGCGGCATGGCCAAGGCCAAGAAACGCGACTACGCCGGCGCCGTCGCCGACTACTCCGCCGCGATCGAATCGCCCCAGATCCCGCCCGACGTGAAAGGCATGGCGCTGTACAACCGCGCCCTGGCGTATTCCGCGATGGACGAAGACGCCAAGGCCGCCGAGGATCTGGCCGCCGTCCTGGCGATGCCCGGATTGCCCGAGAACATCAACACGGCCGCCCAGCAACGGCGGGAACGGATCCGGCGGCGTGATGAAAAGGAAGACAGCGAGTGACAACGCGTCGCGAGGCCGACGGTCGAAGCCGGCGCCGCCGACGGCTCGTTCCAGACTCTTAACGAGCGTAAGCCACGCGCAGGAAGAAACCGTCCAAGATCAGATCGTACGATGCCCGTTCGATGGCGGCCAGGTTGAACCAACTGGTCATTTCCTAGCCACCGGCAACGTGCCACGCGCCGCAGGTCCACGCCGCCCCCGCTGCGGCATCGATGGCCGGGACCGCCTGGTAGTGCTCGCCGGCGAAATCCATGATCGTCCCCTCGACCTCGTCGATCTCCTGCTGCTGCACGTCGAAGTTGCCGACCAGCACGGAGCCGGCCAAGCGGCCGAACAGGCCCAGGCCCCAACGCGTGTTCCACTGCGTTTCGGCTCCCAAACGAATTCCGTAGGCGTCCAGTTCGCTCCGGCCGACGATGTTGCCGGTGCTCGTGCCGCCGAACCCGTCGTCATACGTGTACTGCTGTTTCTCCGACTGGTCGATCGTGGCCCAGCGAAATCCGCCGAACAAACGCACGGCCGTGCTGCTGTTGCACAGCCGCCGCCGGCCGGCCTCGATGCCGTGGACGTTGTACTCCAAGTCGGCCTGAGCCGCGACGGAGGCGAATGTCGTGTCGAGATAGCTGCGGGCGGCGATCAGCGACGGAGGAATGGTTGTCCGATCCGGCGACGGATCAGGGCGACAGCCGACCGGGGATTTCGAGAGGGTTCCCTGCGACCTCGTCGCCTGACTCTTCCGGCGGCTCGTCAGGGTCTGGAACTGGCAGCGTCTTCGCGGGTGCCGGACTCGACGCTTCACCGCCCGCCCTGTCCGCCGTCAACGCCGCCCCCGAAGACCTCGCCGACCCGCCCGTTTTCGACTGCGGCGATTCATCGCCGCTTTCAGGTGTGGCAGGTCAGGCCTGCAAGACGGACGAAAGCCAAGTAGCCGCGTCTGTCCCAGACGCGAATTCGGTCTCGGAGAGACCGGGCTACGTGTTGCCCGAAGGCGAAGCCACCTTGTCCACGCTGTACGGCCCCAACCTCGCGGACCCGCTGGACGTGAACGCCGACGGCACCCGGGCAGCCCAGGACGCGCTGCTATGGATCAACGCCATCAACGAAGACCCGCCCCAACCCACGTCATCATTGCTGGCCGCCGCGTCCGCCGCCCTCAACCAGCCCACCGTCTACCTGGACGTCACCGGCGACGGCCTGCTCGCGGCCTTCGACGTCCTCTGGGTCATCAACGGCCTGAACGCGCTGGCCCAGGGACTTCCTGCGGCGGCTCCTCCGGCTCCCACGCCTATCGCCACCGAGAAGCGGTGCATCGCCACGTTGGACGTGGGCGGTAGATCGTGGCACCCGGCCAACCGGGCGTCTCTCGAAGCCGCCGCGCGCCGCTGCGACGCCGGCCTGGTGATCTTCACCGAGCCGCTGGCCAAGTGCCACATCTGGTGGCAAAAGACGTTTGCCGTCGACTGTCTGCTGCAAAACGACCACGTGTTGCAGATCGACGCCGACGGACTGATCGCCGAGGACGGTCCAAGCCCGTTCCCCGAATGCGAGCCGGGGCGACTGGGCGTCTGCCGCGACTTGCAGCATCCCTGCCAGTACCGCCTCGCCCGCTGGCTGTCGAGCACAACCCGGCGCTGGTCCCGATACCTCGGCCTGGGCCAACCCGGCGGCCGATAGTGTTCCGGGGCGACGGGTTGTTTGCCACGGGCGCGCTGGCAGTGGCCAGTGCATGATGGACACGCACGCGGATAGGTCGGTAGAATCACTACAGTCGGTGAGCGACGCCGTCTGCGCGGCGGTCACAGGATACCGGGAGATATCACACGTCGGTTGCTCGTTCGTGCCGTTGTTCACGGGGAGGCAAGCCCACATGATACGAGGAATTGTCAGCCGACTCGGATGGGCGGGCGTTTTGGTCCCCCTGGTGGCCTACGGGCAGCCGTTGCCGAAGGAAGCTCATGAGGCGTCTCAGCGGGGCATGGCGGCTGTGGAGCAACAGGAATGGGCGCTGGCCATCAAGTATTTCCGCGATGCTCAGCAGATGGCTCCGGGCGATGCCGCCACGCTGTTCCGGCTGGCGCTGGCGTACGACACAGGTAGCTGCGAACTCCCGGCGATCGCTGCCTATCGGGCGTATCTCGCGTCCGCGCCGAACGCGGGGAACGCGGATGTCGTCCGCCAGCGGATCTTGGCGCTGGAAGTGGCCGTCGAGAGCAAGATCCATCGCCTGCTGCGGATGGCTGTCGAATCGGCCGAAGTCCTGCCGGATGCGACGGAGAAATCCTCGGCGCTGTGCCGGATCGCCGAGGCGTACGCGGAGCTTGGTGACTGGGACGCGGCCACTCGGACCGCCGCAGCATGCACGGTCAGTGCCGATCGCGATTCGGCAAGCTGCGAAATCTCGCGGGAGCAGCGGTGGCGCGGCGAATTCACTTTGGCGGCCGAGACGGCGGCTCGCATCCGCGACGCCTCGATTCGCGCCAGAGCCGGGCTTGGGATCCAACGCGCCGCGATCGAGGCGAAGAACCTGGAGGCCTGCAAGCAGGTGTGCGAGTGGATTCCTGACGTTCCCATCTTCGATCCTGATGGGCACTCCCAGGCATTCGCCTTGGCAAACGTGGCGGAAATGCAGGCCCAGAACGGCGACCTGGATGCCGCGCGTCGTACTGCGGCGAAGATTCCGGCCGACAGACGCCACAAAGCGTGTGCGGCCGCCTGGATGGCAGACGCGGTCGCCAAGCGCGGCGATCGCGACACGGCCAAGGAACTGTTGCTGGAGGCCCGGCGGGCCGCCACCGCCTTGGCACCGACATACGCCCAAAGGGAAGATCTAGCGTCGATGGCCGTGCTCCAGGCGGGGTTAGGCGAGGCCGATGAAGCCGCCCGCACTGCGGCGGCCATTTCCCCTCGGTGCGCTCGCCCCCAGGTCTACTTCCGCATTGCGGAGAAACAGATCGAAGTTGGCGACAAGCCTGCCGCGTTGGCCTCGGTGGCCCACGGCCTTGACGATGCCGAACAGACGACCAAGGAAAGCCTCGATCGGCACTACAGTGCCGACATGACGCTTCCGAACTGGCGCTGCTGGCAATTTCGTGACGCCGTGCAACTGCAACTGGCGGCCGCTGATTCCGCAGCCGCTCGGGAGACGGTCGACCGAGCGCTGGCCCTGGCGGCGGACCAAGGTGTGTCCCCCGGCAACGAGCACTTTCTGCCGGACATGGCCTGCGCGCAGGCTCGCGCCGGCGATTTGACGGGAGCCCAAGATACGGCGGCGCGGATTCCCCACGAGGAAACACGGGGCTTCGCCTGCTACCTGATCGCCGAGGCTCGAGCGCGAGCAAACGACCTGGACGGCGCTCGTGCGGCGTTGGAGAGGATCCCCGCCGGCGACGGACGACACCGTGCGACGGCTTGGCTGGAGATGGTCAAAGCCCAACTCGGCCGACGCGATCCGGCGGGGGCCAGTCAGAGCGCTGCACAGATCACGGAACCGGCGCCGTTGGCCGACGCGTGGCAGCGGATCGCCGCGGCGCAGTTGAAGGACGGTCAAGCCGCCGCGGCACGGGACGCGCTGGATTTAGCGACCAAGGCCGCGGACCGCATCCGCGAGGAGTATTCCGGCCAGTTTGGGAAGAGCCGCCTCGTCCGGGAACTCGCCTGGCTCCAGGAGCGACTGGGAGATTCCGCGGGAGCTAGGCGAACGGCCGCGCAAATTACCGATCCCGAGGAACGGCTGCTGGCCCTGCTCCAGATCGGCCGCAGCGACGGCCAGACCGATCGACAGCTCGAGGAAATCCGCGACTGGGTAAGAAGCTTGACCGCCGATCCGCGGCGGCGTTGGACCAACCTGAACGACATAACGAGCGGGAGCTTGGAGAGCAAGCTGCGAGCAGCCAGGCAGAAGTCACCCAGGGAAGTGGTTGAGGCGATCATCGAGGCGGCGGACGAACTGGCCGGTGCCCTGGACACCGTCCGCGAATTGGAAGTGAAGTGGCAGAAGACTCGGGGCTCGTGAGCTTGCCGGCGAGTTCGGTCGGGGAGGTGGACCATGCGTACGTGGGTTCCGGTTGTGGTGGCAGCGCTCAGCCTCCTGGCGTTCAGTAGGCTGGGGCCTGAGGCGCGGGGACAGGTCCCGGGCGGGTCCGCAGGAATGGGATGGTGTCCTATCTGTGGGAAGGATCAACCGCTTTCGCACGATTTCACGCACCGGGGAAATCCGCCGCCCCCGCCGCCCCCGCCGCCCTTTGATCCGGATACCTACTCGATCGTGTCGTTGTACAACCGGACCGATCATCCCGTGAGTTATTCCATTCGTTCGTTCAGCGGCGGAGGCTGGACGACCAACACCATCGCCGCAGGCAGGGGGTACTGCCATTGGCACCAGCCGCCGGGCAATTTCCAGATCCGGTTCAGCGGGAAGGTCTACCGCCTGGAAGCCAACGTCGTCACCGTCCCAAGACGCCGGCCCAACTTCGATGAAGGGCGTTTCTACCATTTTGAGTCGGCAGGCAGCGGTTTCGACCTGCGCACGGGGGCAGGTATTGCGGCTTCGCCACACCGCGAGTCTGGCGACGAGCCGGCCGCCGAGGACTCGGCACAGGACGCGTTCCTGAGGCGGCTGAAACAACTCGCCGACGAAGGCGAACTGGCGTGGAGTCGCCGCGAATTCCACACGGCGCTGGATCGGTTCTCTCGGGCACTGGAAATCGCCGGACAAGGGCCTGGGTACCGCGTCATCGCCGACAAACCGCACTATCAACGCAGGATGGCTGACGCCATGCACGGCTTGGGGCGAGAGGCCCTCGACTCCGGCAAGTTCGCGGAAGCCAGAAGTTGGTTCGACCAGGCGATCCGCAACGTCGTGTTCGCCAGCCAAGCCGAAGAATTCAGGAAGAGCCTGGGGGAACTAGATTCGCGAGAAGCCGCGCTGCGCCAGGCCGAGGAAGAGGAGCGGACCCGCGCGAAGCTCGAAACCGAAAACCGAGCCAAGCAACAGATTGGCAAGATCGTCGAAGAAGGCATCCGCAATCTGGGACCTGGGATCCCGGCCGGTTCGGCGCCCACGCCCGGAGCGGGTGGGCTCAGCTTTGACTCGGTGCCTGGCGGGACACAAGCTAGGGCCAGATCTCCAGGGACGGGATTGGAGTTCCCGCCCGTCGAATTGCCGCGCATGGCGTTCGACAAGGGCGCTCCGGGCTCCGCGCCCGTGCCAGTCTCGAACGCCGGAACCGCGAATAGGAAAACGCCGCCCGCCAATCCTGTCACCAAGTCCCTGGGCGTACAGATGGACGTCGGCAAGTACGGCTTGGGCCACGTGCCGACGGCGATGCTGTCCGCAGCCGATTCGGGCCTCGTAAACCCGCTGGATGAGACCGCGAAAGTGAACGACCAGAAGTTGCTTGCACCCCCGGACCTCGCGAAGTTGGCCCGCATGTCGGAGGAGGAGCTAGAGGCGTTCCTGGGTGAGCGGCGACAGGCCGCATTGCGTAACGTCTTACGCCGGAGCGGCGACGATTTGAGTAGGGCCTTGAAAAAGCTGGAAGAAGCGGGCGTGCTCCGGCCGGACAAACCGTTCCTGACGCAATTGAACGATCCGCGGGTGGCCGCCCACGTGGAAGCTGCCGTCCGAAAAGTCCAGGAACAGGAACTCCAGCGGGAGCAAGATGCCCATGCGGAGGTTCGGAACGTGCGAGTTCAATGTCAGATGGAAAAGGAGGCCCAAAACGAGCAGGCTCGCCGGATCATGGAACCGATCATCCGGGACTGGAAAGAAATCGAGACGCGACTCAGGGAGCACGAGGTCAGCGAGATCGGAGCTATCCGGCGGCTCTGGCAAGAGGAACGAGATGGCTTCCTCGACCAACTCCGCGAGCAAGGCTACCTGGGTACAGAACGCACCTTCGACGAGGCGGTACGCCGCGCCAAGTGGGACTCTGCGCTGCGAGTGCGAATCAAGGTGCTCCAGGACCTGGAGCAGAAACGCGCGCAAGACGAGCAGAAAGCCC
>CAYUFW010000010.1:0-11303 GCA_964443915.1 uncultured Pirellulaceae bacterium | reverse complement strand
GGGTATGCCCTGGGAAAACGCGCACAGGAAAGAGACGCCCTGCTGCTGAAAGAACAACTGCGGGTCCTTCGAGAGAAGCTGCCGCCAAAACCGTGACCAGGAGGACGGGACATGCGAATCTCCTTGGGCTTGATCATCTTCGGCGCCAGTCTGAGGTGGTTCTCCATCCGTGCGTGGCTCGCAGATTCTTCCCGTAACGCCGCCCCCATTCAGATGACGTGTGCGGAATTGGCGGACGGCGAACTCGATTCGAACCGTCACGTGGTGGTAACGCCCTTGGCGTTGTCGAGTGGATACGTGACCCGCACGAAGGGCAATAAATTCTGGCTGCGAACACTGCCGGCGGACGATTCGGGGGACCGTTGAAGGCGAACGCGCACCACGGGTATAATGCCGCCGGTCGAGGTTGAGTGGCTGAAACGCAAGTCTTGGGGCCCAGCATGGCGACCATCGGATCTGTGAGCCAGCTAATTGCCCGGTTCAAGGAGGGCGACGAGGATGCGCTCGCCCAACTCCACCGGCGCTACTGGCCAGCGTTGGTGAACATGGCTCGCAAGCGCCTCCGACAGGCTCCGCTCACAGGCGCCGACGAAGAAGATGTTGCCCAGAGCGCACTGATCGGCTTCTGCAGAACCGTGCAAGATCGACGAACTCCGCAACTCGCGAACCGGCACCATTTGCTGGCTCTGCTCAGCCACATCGTTGCCTGCAAAGCCGTCAATCGGATTAAGCACACGATGACGCTGAAGCGAGGCGAAGGCCAAGTCCAAAGTCTTACGCCGGTCGCGTTTCTGGCACGCGACCCCGCCAACGCACCAGACGAAGAAGCGATCCTGCGCGACTGCTATGAGCATTACGTCGGAGAACTGCCAGACCACTTGCGGGAATTCGCCGAATTGCACCTGGCGGGCCTGACCAACAAGGAGATCGCCGAACGGCTGGGCTGCGTCCAGCGGACGGTCGAGCGAAAGTTGACCCTGTTGCGCGAACGCTGGCAGGCACTGCCCGACGCGAAGTTGGATTGACACGGCAACGCATGACTGCTTCATCCGAAGACCAAGAACCATCCGGCGACATGCGGTTGAAAGAATGGATCGACCAATTGGCTGATACGTTCGAGGCCGCGTGGAATGAATCGCCACCGGCCGATCTGAACAGCTTCCTGGGCGAGGCGGTCGGCCAGCGGCGGTGCATCCTGCTGCAGGAGTTGGTGCGGATCGATCTCGAATATCGCTACGGAAGCGGGGAACGGCGGTCTTTGGAAGACTACGTATCCGAGTTCCCGGAACTAGCCGGTCCGGACGGCACGCTGCCGGATGATTTGGTGCTCTTTGCCAGGGACCTCGGCCGACGGTACGAACAGGACGCGTCGCTGGTGGACACCGTCCACGGGACGGCATCGAGCCAGTTCGACGCCTCTGCCCGAATCCCATGTCCCCATTGCGCGAATCCGGTCCATATCAGCCGCGCTGACGGCGAGAAGGTCATCTGCCCTCACTGCGGCGATGCCTGCCACTTGGCACCTGCCCTGACGGATGCCGCCAGGGTGCGTTTACCGCGGACGTTGGGCAAGTTCCAATTGCTGGAGGTACTCGGAAGCGGCAGCTTCGGAACGGTCTACAAGGCCCGTGATGCCGAATTGGCGCGGCTGGTGGCCCTGAAGTTGCCTCGTGCCCGTACGTTTGCTTCGGCAGACGAAGAACAACGATTCTTGCTCGAAGCCCGCAGCGCGGCCCGTCTTGCGCATCCGAACATCGTACCGGTCCACGAAATCGCCCACGAACGAGACTTGACCTACATCGTCAGCGAGTACATCGAGGGACGCACGCTGGCCGATCTGATTGCTCGCCAGAGCATCTCCCCCCACCGCGCGGCAGAGTGGGTCGCACAGGTGGCAGACGCGCTGCACTGCGCTCACTCGCGGCATGTCATCCACCGTGACGTCAAGCCGTCGAACATCTTGATTGACCGGGAGGAACGTCCGCACGTGACCGATTTTGGTCTGGCCCGGGATGCCACGAGCGAAGTGGTCGTGACCCTCGAGGGCCAGATCGTGGGCACCCCTGCATACATGTCGCCCGAACAGGCGGCCGGGGAATCGGCCACCGTGGATGCCCGCAGCGACGTTTACAGCCTGGGGGTGGTGCTCTACGAACTCCTTACCGGAGAACGCCCCTTTCGCGGCAATGCACGGATGCTCTTGCACCAAGTGCTCAACGACGAGCCTCGTCCACCGCGGCAGTTGAACGATCGCATCCCGCGAGATCTCGAGACGATCTGCCTGAAGGCCATGGCGAAGAGCCCGGCACGTCGTTACGCGGATGCCGCTGAACTGGGCGCCGACCTGCGGCGATATCTGGACGGCAGACCGATCTCGGCCCGTCCGGTGCGAAGGGCCGAGCGTGCTTGGCGCTGGTGCCGTCGCAATCCGGCTTTGGCGATCGCCAGTGTGTTGGCGGCCGCCGCCTTGATCTCCATCGCCGCCCTTTCCACCTTGTTCGGCGTGCAGCAATCCAAGGCGCGTCAGGAGATCGCCAAGACCAACAGGAAACTAAATCAGGCCAATCAGGATCTGCGGGGAGCAAACGCCGATCTGAAACACCAGCGCGATCTGATCGCGCACTGGCTGCGCGAAGCGAATTGCCGCACTGCCGATCTTGCTCTGTACCGGGGGCTGGCGCACTGCAACGAGGGCGACTACGAGCGGGGAATGCACTGGTTCATCCGCGGGCTGGAATACGCACCCGAGGACGACGCCCAACTGCAGTGGCTGCTGCGAGCGAATCTGGCGGCGTGGCGGCCTCAACTGTGCCCGTCGCTGGCGACCCTCTGGCACATGGACACCGCCACCTGTGTGGCGTTCAGCCGTGACGGGACACGGTTCTTTGCGGCTGACAGCGAGTCGACCGGCCGGGTCTGGGACGTCGAATCCGGCATCATGGCGGGCCCGTGTGTTCGCCACGCCACGCACGTCGTCGCCGCCGCATTTGACGTGCAGGGACGCCTTCTTGTGACAGGAACCGAGGGGGATGTGCTTCACGTCTGGGACTTCCGCACGGGTGAGGAAGTGCTGCCGCCGATCGCTTGCGGCGACGACATCAATACGATCGCACTGACTCACGATGGACGCCACGCCGTCGTTGGCGGCTGGAGGATCCACCTGCTGTCATTGGCCGATGGCAAACGGGTGAGGCCGCCGATCGACCCCGGAGATGATTACGTCGAGTCGCTTGCGGTGAGCCCTGACGGACGACTCGTCACGGCGATTATCGCGGAGAACCCTCCAAAGCTCCGAGCCTGGGATTTGCATTCAGGCCGGGCGATAGGCCAGCCGGTCGAGGCGGGGGAGGAGGCCGTCAGTTTGGCATACAGCCCGGATGGCAAGCTGCTGGCCCTGGGGATGGACGCCCATGTCCGATTGTGGGACGCGGAATCCCTCAAGCCCGTCAGCGAGCCGCTGCACCATTACCTGAGTTACCTGCGTGCTGTGGCATTCAGTCCTGACCTCAGGTACTTCGCTGCCGGCGACGGCATCCAAGTCAAGGTGTGGGAAACGGCCACCCACCGACCGCTTCCCTACGAACTGGTGGCCCAATATGACGTGGATGCCATCGCGTTTAGCCGCGACGGCAAACGGCTACTTGCCGGTTCGAAACACCGCACCGTGGATATCTGGGATGTTGCGTCCGGGCGTCGCGTCGGACCACAACACAGCGAGCGTCCGGATACGGAAATTCCCGTGTCCAAGTCGCTTTGCGACGCCGTGCTCACGCCGGACGGATCCAAGGTACTTACTGCCAAAGTGTCTGCCGAAGAGGGAGTGAAGTGCGGCGAGATTCAACTCTGGAGTGTGGCGTCCGGAAAGCCGGTGGGGCCGCCCATGACTTATCCCAAGGGCGAGGACATCACGAAGGTCAGCGTCAGGCCCGATGGCAGTCTGGCCGCCACCCGAGGCAGTGGCCAGACGGTCCGCGTCTGGAATCTGGTCACGGGAAAACAGCATTCCGAGTTACGCACCGGCAAGAACTTTGACGAAATCGCCTTCACGCCTGACGGGCAATCCTTGATCGTGGCCACAGCCGACAACCGGGTCCTTGAATTCGTCTTCCTCGATCCTGCCACGGGCGCAGAGAACCAACGGGCCGTTCATCTGGAAGGAGGGACGCCTCCTGTCTCGTTCAGCCACGACGGAACACGAACCGTGACGGGGTGTGGGCCAACTGCGGCGCGGCTTTGGGACGCACGCACCGGTCATCCGCTAGGACCTCCTCTCCCTCATCACGAGCAGGTGATGGCCGTAGCCCTGCATCCGGACGGCCGGAAGGTTCTTTCCGGAAGCCAAGACAATACCGCCCAGTTCTGGGACGGAATCACCGGCGAGAAACTGGGGCCACCGCTCCGGCACACCGGTTGGGTGAAGAGTGTCGCGTTCACGCCGGACGGCCAGATCGCGATTACCGGCGGACGCGTGCCCACCGCGAGTACACGTATCGAGGGCGCGCATACATGGCACGTCGCGACAGGCCAGCGTTTCGGACCACCCTTGCACGGCCGTCACGGATCGGCCGAGTCGATTTCCGTGAGTCCCGATGGCTCGCGGATACTCACCACTGACTACAAATTCGCCCGGATCCGACGATGCCCTCCCCCGCTGGCCGACGGCGTCGAGCGATTGCGTCTGCAGGTGCAATTGGAGACGGGGATGGAAATGAACGACCGCGGGCTGCTGCACGTCTTGGCTCCGCACGATTGGCTTGACCGGCGGCGACGGCTCGAAGAACCGGGTGGATCCCCGATGCCTTCGGCGTCGTTCCGGAAATGACGTCGCATCGGCAATCAGCCGCTGGCGCCGGCCCAAGGCCCTCGGAAGCGGACGCAAGCGAGTTCCGGCTGACGAGACCGCTGCTTCTCGAACGATGCTGAGGCGGAGCGGATGTACCTGTCGAGCGCGGTTCCGGCTCATGAGCACGCGGGCCTTAACTGAACCAGCCCGAGCTGCTGCCCGGCTTGGGTCAACACCTGATATGGGCAACGCTTCGCCTCCGGCGATCCCGTCAAATGCCCGATACTCCAGGCCGAGAGCAGGTGGGCGTTGATGTTCACCCTTCCGTCGGGCAGGAGCCGGCCGACTTCCGACTCGTCGAACCTCAGCGTACACTTGCAGAGTCGTCCGTCGGGCAGGACCACGAGGCTCTTCGGGTTGGAGGCGAAACACTCGCGTTTCTCAGCGTCGAAGGGCGAGACCATCCGCGGGTCGGCCAGCAGCGACTCCAATTGCCGTTGAATCGCCTCCTTCTCCTCCGGACTCGCGAACACCTCGGTATGCCGGTCGTTCGGGCCGCCCCAGCGCTCGACGGGGTGGAAGTGGACGCAGAACCGGCGATCCTGCCCAAAAGCCTGGTTGACTTCTCCGATCAGCCGCCGCACCAAATCAAGCGTTGACGGCCGGAAATGGATGCGGAGCACCAACGTGACGTCAGCGAAATCTGTGGCACGGATCATTTCCAGGTGCTTCCAGATCACTTGAAACGAGCCCCGGCCCGACGGATACACGCGTCCCAGCGGACCATCGTGGAAATCCTGGGGGCCCTCCAGAGTGATCTGGAGCCGCTTGATGTTCAACTCGACAAGCTGGTGAAATGTCTCCTGATTCAACAGCGTGCCGTTGGTGCTCATGCTGCCCTCGAACTGGCCGCCCACGGCTTCGAGGCGGGACTTGGCGAATCCGGCGAGCTGGAGTACGATGCCCTTCCGCAACAGCGGCTCCCCGCCGAAAAACCCCGCGTGCATGCCGTCCATGCCGTTCTTCAGCCGCATCTGCAGGTGCAGTTTGAGGGCAGCGAGGACTTCCGGCGACATATCTGCACCGGCGTGGTCCTGATAGCAGTACTGGCAGGCCAAGTTGCACTTCAGCGTCGGGATGAACACGTAGTGGAACTTCATGGCTGGGTCTCTCAGAAAGTTTCACGACGGCGGCAAACTCCACGGTGGCTAGCCGCACAGGCAGTTCCAATTGAAGGGCGCCTCCGACTGGTCCGAAACGTCCTGGCCATGGAGCACGCCTTGTTCGTCGATCCAGAACGCGGGGACAACTTGATCCCGCGCGGTCACCGTTTCCAGGTCACACACGCGCCCGCCCGCCTGAGCGGTTTGGGATCCGACACCGACGCTCATGCCGGCGGCCAACAGGAAGCTCGCAAGAAGATGGGCGGTACTCACGGGAAATCTCCTCTCGTATCCCGCTAGGTGGATTCTTGTTGGCTCGCCAGGCGGGACAACTGGCCGGGCCGAGTCAGGGGCGATACGTTTCCGGGCGATGCCCGCCCCCTTCCACCAACTAAATCAACAAGTCGAACTTAGGACCGACAGGCGCTGGCAGAGAAATCGCGGATTTACGCGAAATCCAGGTTCGCCCTGCCAAATGGCGTCACCGCCGGCTGGTGCTGCTTACTGAAGTGGCTCCGGCGGGCCAGCCAGAGCCGACAGTTGATCTTCAACCCAGTAGCGCAGCGCCCGCAATTCACCTCGCAGGTGCGAACTAGCGACTTTGTGGCGTTGCTTTTCGCGGTCAACTACCCAGACCGAGGTCCACGTGCCAGTCTCACCCCTTTCGGGTGACCCGCTGCCCGATAGGCTCTCTTTCCCGTCAAAGACTCGCGCGACAAGATCGAAGACCGGCAGAGATTTCTCCCTTGTGAGGTTGATGTTTGCGCCAACAACGCGGAAATTTCGCCGGGTGACGCGAATGACGAAGCTCCCGCTCTCACCGCGGCGAACGTCGAAGCGGAGGTCTCCACCCCCTTGCGTTTCCCACTCGATCGACTCGGCCTGGACAAAAAACGGAGCCGGCTCACGCTCAACCGTTCCGTCGCAGCCGAGCCAAAGTGCCAGACAAAGCCAAGGCAGTATCCGCATCGTTCCAACTCTTGGGTTTCACGTCAGGTCACGAGAGTGGCTGACGTACTTCGGTTGCGGCAAGACGCACGTGATGTCGAGCGTCTTGCGTCTCTGATAAACACATCGATCGTTCGTACAACGCCGCGTGGGTCGCTGTCCCCCTGCTTGTCCGCCGCTCCCGATGTCAGGCCGGCAGCATCACGGCTGCGTTTGGCCCTCGCTCCAGGGATCGGGCAACCCAAGGATGTCATCGGGGAAGTGGAATTGAAGCTCCACCGTGCTGTGGATCGCCTTATACTGCTCCTCCACGCTGTGCGATCGCTGGGAACCGGCGTACAAAGCCGTCTTCCCGCCGGCCCCGACGACTTTCACGCGGAAAGCGCCGATGGTTTCCTGATGGCCATCCTTCACTCGCAGATAGACGATATGCGACATGTCGCCTTTGGCGAGATTACCTTCCCGCATGCGAACTTCAAAGGCCAGCTCGTCCGTGATCGCTGCCTCGTAACTGGGCTCGGCCGTCCCGTCGGGCGGCCAGGACGGCGGCGTCAAGGCCGGATCAAAGTGCTCCCGCAGTTCTTCCACGCGGAAGGTTGACGACGGACCGCCCACCGACTTGTCATTGATGTAAAGTCGTGCGTCCTGGGCGTCGGCATACGACAGGCCGGCCTCCCGGGTCCAGAAGCGGACCTGCAACGTCTTGGTGGTGGGCACCAACAAGTACGCTAGGAACAGGCCAAGGCCGAGAATGCCGAATATCCAGGCCAACGGTTTGCGCATGGGATACTTCGCTCCTTGCGCCGTTCGAGACCCTTGCGGACGTGAAACGAATCGTAACCCCGCGCCGGCTCCAATTCAACCAGCCCGTGCCGGTTTTCAGGCAGGAGGACGCCCGACTGCGTCACCAAGCGGCGAACCTCTCGGCCTCGTCCACGTCGTCGGCCGAGCATTCGCAGCTACGTTGGAGGCGTCAGAACCACCTGATTCGTCTCGGCTGTCACGGTCACGTGCCGGTCACCGTCGCCAACCCCAGCTAGCGGCGTCTTCTTCATGGCGAACCCGGCTTGGAGCGACCGCCCGGGTCCACGTTGCGAAGCGGCGGAGCTGCCTTGCCTGCCAACAAGCGAGCCAGCAGGTGAGGCTCGTGATAGTCACGCCGAAGAACATCGAGGGGCAGGGGCCGCAACGGTTGATCGGGCTTGAAGCAATGCACGCCCAATTTCGCATCGAACCGGCTAACGTCAAATCGGCCGTCTGCCGCGATGACCGCTTCGGCGCCATCGCGGAAACTGATCAGCCAGCACAGTTCCTTGCCCGTCGCCGCGTCCCAGAGGCGCGCCGTGGCGTCCTCGCTCCCGGTCAAAACCCACTTGCCGTCCGGCGAGAAGGCCAGCGACTTGACAAGTGACGCGTGCCCGACGAACCGCCGCAGTTCATTGCCGGTCGCAGCGTCCCAGAGCCTCACCGTCCGATCCCAGCCGCTGGTCAACACCGACTTGCCATCCGGAGAAAAGGCAACGGCAACGATGGGCGTCCGCCGATCTCGCCATTCCATTTCGTATTCTCGATCTTGAGCGAGTCGGATGCGGTGCCGCGGATCGAGATGGTCAAAGGAAAGCCCCGGCACCTCTTCCCCCGTGCGAATGTTAATGACTGTGGCACAACCGTCATCGAAACCAGCCACGAGCCGACTCCCATCGGGAGAAACGGCCACCGAGTTCGCGCCGACTGGGGCCCAGTAGGGCGTTTCACTGCGTTTGCCCGTGGCGACGTCCCAGAGGTGGAGGGAAGTCGGGAACTCGACGCGTTCCTCGGTCCTTCCGAACCAAACGCCGGCCAAAACCCATTTGCCGTCGGGAGAAAAGGCCACTGACGTGAAATCGTGGAACCCAGGCAGGGGACCGAAGCGGCTTTCTGCGGCACCGGTTTCGACGTTCCACAACCGCACACAGTCGTCTGCCGCACTCGTGCTGACGACCGTCTTGCCGTCAGGCGAGAAGGCAGCGGAAGTTAACCTGGCTCGCCCGTCGACCAAGCGACGCAGTTCGTGGCCGGTTGCCGCATCCCAAAGACGCAGGCTGCTCTCGGGACTCAGGAGCATTTCGCCGCTGCCAGTGGCCACCCGTTTTCCATCTGGCGAGATCGCGACACAATTCACCGGCGTGGTATGCCCCACAAGCCGCCGGCATTCGTGGCCTCCGGCGGCATCCCAGAGTGTTGCGGCACCATCCTTGCCGCCGGTCACGATCCGCTGGCCGTTGGCCGAAAAGGCTACGGCGTTGATGCCGACGGCGCCACCCTCGAACCGCTGGACGATCGCGCCTGATTCGACGTCCCAGAGTCGCGCCGACGTGCCGTCCGCGCCGGTCGTGAGCAGATGCTTTCCGTCCGGCGAAATCTCCAACGAGTCTGGCGAATTCCCGTGGAATCGCCGGAACTCGGCACCCGTCGCCAGATTCCACAGGAAGAAGGCACCGTCTTGGGTCCCCGTGATGACCAACTTCCCACCCGGCAACCAACCGTGAAGGCGGCCGGCGAGGCTGTGAAGTTGCTTTCCGTCGGCGACGCTCCAGACCCGCGTCATCTCCTCGTTTTCGGTCTGCCAGCGTCCAGGCAACAGCCGGCCATCGGCGTCAAACGTCGCTCGCGGCTTGCCGCTGGTCAGCACGGTCTTGCCATCCGGCCCAAAGGCCACGTGCTCCACTTCGTCTCCAGCCCCCGCGAAGCAGCGGAATTCCGCACCGGTGGCTACATCCCAAAGGCGTGCCGTCGCGTCCGCGCTGCCCGTCAACAACTGCTTCCCGTCGCTGCGCACTGCCACGGCGAACACCGGCTTCGAATGCCCGCGGAGTTCCCGACATAGCTTGCCGGTCTCCTCGTCGAGCAGGCGAATCGTGCCGTCCGTTTCCCGGTCGACTACCAAGACTTTTCCGTCACCTGTCCGGACACGAAAAGCGAGAGCCTTGTCCGCTTCGAGCGGCGCGGTGACTTGGCGCGTGACGTTGCCCGTCTCGATGTTCCGTTCCCTGCGCACGCGTCCATTCTCCAGCGTGATCACGTGTTTGCCGTCCGGGGAGAAGTCCACAACGGTGACGGGGTTCCGCCAGCGGCGGATCTCTCGGCCCGTCCCCGCATCCCACAACACGTCATGCTCCCCATCGCCCGTCAATAACAGCTTGGCGTCCGGTGAAAACAGCAGCCGAGCGATCGGCTGGGAGTGCCCCAGTTGCACCACCAGCCGCGGCTTTCCAGTCGTCTCCCGCGCCTCGCCCTGGTCCTCGGGGCCGGCTGGGGCGGAAGAGTGTGTCTCTTGCCCCCGGGGCGAATCGGCTCCAGCGACGAGCGGCGCGGCTGTCACCAGGCACAGGAGCAGAATCGCGCCCAGGCAGCGACCGAGGTCCCACCACTTGAGAGCCGAGTCTTTCCGCTGATCATTAGCCGCCGATCGCTCGTAAGTGATGGGCTGTCGACGCATGGAACGGCTTGACGTGACGTTCACGGGCATTATCCTCCACTCTCACTCTTGGGCGGCGGCTTCTTGCTGGCCTGGAGTCGGGCGCGAATAGCTGCCACCGCCTTGGCCGCCGCCTGTTGCACTTCCGGATCCGGGCGGCCGAAGTCATCCACTTTGCGACGTGAGAATTCATCGAGCGGGACGATGCTGAATGCGTCGCCGACGCGTCCCGCCGACTCCATGACGGAAAGGACGTGGGCAAGTTCGCTGGAGTCAGAAGTCTGGTTGCCGAGGGCGATGGCACGATCGACGACTGGCTTCGCAGCTCGGGGATCACCGATCTTCGCCAGGGCGGCTGCCGCCTTCGCGCAGTCTTCCGGCCACCAATACTTTTCGAGAAACGCCAGCAGAGGCTCCACGGCGGGGGATCCCATCTGGATCAGCCCCTCGAAATCCTCCTGCCCAAGGGCTAGCCAAGCTCGGTCCGACATTTCCGTCGGCTCGAACGTCAGTCGCTCGACGAGACCGAGGACGGCGGCGCGGGAATCTCTGTCGGCGAGTTCGGGGAGCAGACTGCGCAGGTCGGAAACCGATCCGAACGCTGCTCGGACCCAGGTTCCGGCGTGTTTCAGTTCGGCTGTTTCTTTCAGGCACTCGATGGCTGCCTCATACAACTGCTCGCCCGATACGGATGTCGGCGTGCTGGCTCGCCCCTCGAGCCGAAGAAGCGACTCACCTTGCGGCGACAGGACCGCCAGTTCCAGGTGGATGTTCGTGCCGTTCCCGGCCGAGTCGCCGCCGAGGCCGAAAAGGCTGTATGCGTCCCCCTTCGTCTCCTTGTAAGTGACGAGCACCATTCCTTCGCTCTCGGGGGTGGAAGCCCCGACGACATCGATGTTCGCAGCCATCAGCGACTCCGCAATCGCCCTCCCGATGTCGAATGGCTTCTGGC
>CAYUFW010000009.1:20780-59899 GCA_964443915.1 uncultured Pirellulaceae bacterium | reverse complement strand
AGTGGCGTAAGCTTCCAGCTTGCGATCCCGCTATCTACCGCAAGCTGGAAGCTTACGCCACGGAGAAACCGGACAAGTTATTTCTCGAACGATGCTAAGGCCCTTTTGGCGGAGGCCAAGGACACGGCGAACACGGCTTCCCGCCGAGGCACGGCCGTCCAAGGCGTGCGCCCTTTCGATTACCGTTCGACGAAGCGGTTCAAGGGTGGGCAGGCGCGCCGTTGGCCGTTCTGCAGTACCGCTGCGAACCGGCAGTCGGCTCGCTTCCACGCCGCGGCGTCCTCGCCGTCCAGTCGCAGGGTCAAGCATTTGACGCCGCCACCCGCTTTGAGGAATTCGCCCACGGGCGTGGCCACGGGACGGAAACCTCGCCGCTTCAACTCCTGGTGCAGCCGCGGACAGCCGGTGTTCGTGATCACGGTTCCGTCGAGCACCACGGCGTTGCAGGCAAACCGTGCGGCTTCCGCGTCGTCGACGGCGATCAGTTGGCCGATCGTGTTGTTCAGCACCTTCCGCGCGTAGCCGTCAAAAGCGGGCGGATAATAGATCGCCACGTCCGGCGCCAAAGGGCAGAAGCAGGTGTCCAGATGGTAGTAACGCCGGTCCGCCAATTCCAACGGAATCACGCGGCTCCGGATCAATCACAATCCCGCAGTCCATGCGTTGATCGCGGACAGGCACCCAGTGCCCCGACAAGCGGACTTCGGTCCGCTGATTGGTCGTGCTGTAAAACTCCTCCGGGAAGGTCCCGGCCATGTCGGCTGCGACCGTCCGGCAATCCTGCAACGTGGTGGGCACCGCTCCATGATCGGCGAGTTGGGCGAGAATCCGCTGCAGGGAGGATTCCTCGGCTGCCCCGACCTCGATCAGTGCGTAACTGGGGTCCGTCGCCGCCTGGCCGACGCGGATTTCCTTGATCCGAAACGAGCCGCCGCCCGCCGTAATCCGGTCCAGGATCTTGGGCAGGATCAGGCTATCGATGATGTGCCCGCGGACCTCCACCTCCTCGACGAAGCAGCCTTGTCCCAGCGAGTCCGAGGTTGCCGGTGTCGGGGGCGGCCGGGAGCCGGCCGTCGCGGGAGCGGCGGCGGATGAGATTTGTGTTGCCGACATACCGACATTCCTGGATCAAGACCGTCTCCATCTCGAACATCACGCTTCCCGCTCAAATTCTAGAAACGCCCGTGGTTCCGGGCAAACTGCGAGGGCCGCCGCCCCGCTTACTCGAATCCCGGTGCGAACCCGTGGCGCAACGTGTTCTCGCAGATGCTGCGCGGCTCGACAAAGTGCAGCAGGTATTCCGGCCCGCCCGCCTGGGTGCCGGTTCCCGACAGGCCGAAGCCGCCGAACGGCTGGCGGCCGACCAGCGCCCCCGTGATCCCGCGGTTGAGATAGAGATTGCCGACCCGGAATTCTTGCCGGGCCAGTTCCAGGTGCGCAGGCTTGCGGGAAAACACGCCCCCCGTGAGCCTGTAAGCCGTGGAGTTGGCCCAAGCCAATGCCTCCGCGAAATTGGGGGCGCGCAGCACCGACAGGACCGGACCGAAAATCTCCTCGTTGGCCAAGCGGTGCTGCGGCCGGATCGCGGAAAAAATGTGCGGGCCGACATAGGGCTTGCCCACCCGCTCCTCCAGTCCGGGCGGCACCTCGCACGCCAGCTCCAGCCTCCCTTCGCTCCGTCCCACCTCGATGTACTGGCGGATTTTGCCTGCGGCGTCGGCGTGGATCACCGGCCCGATGTCCGTGCCGGGGTCTTGCGGATCGCCGATGACCAACGCGCGAGTCGCCGCAATCAGCCGCCTGAGAAATGGTTCGTACACGGCCTCGACGACGATGGCTCGGCTGCACGCCGAGCACTTCTGGCCGCTGTAGCTGAAAGCGGACTGCCGGACCCCCAACACCGCTTCGTCCAGATCGGCCGACTCGTCCACCACGATCGCGTTCTTGCCACCCATCTCACAAATGACTTTTTTTACCGCATTCTGCGTCGAGGATGTCTCCGCAGCGGAGCGCAGGATATCCCGGCCGACGTCCAACGACCCCGTAAAGGCAATCAGCGCCACCCGAGGATCGCGGACCAGCGCCGCGCCGATGTCCCCCCCGGCAGGCAGGAACTGCAGCGCTTCGGCCGGCACGCCGACGTTCCACAGCTCCTCGCACATGGCCCGGGCGATGCCGCGCGTGGGCGACGCGGGCTTGACGATCACCGTGTTGCCCGTCACCAGCGCCGCCGCCGTCATGCCCAGGCAGATGGCGAGCGGAAAATTCCAGGGGCTGATCACCACCGCCACGCCGCGCGGCTGATGCCGGATTTCGTTCGCCTCGGCCAGGAAGCGGCCGAGGCGCTGCGGCGCCAAGAGGGCCACTGCCTCGCGGGCATAATACTCACAGAAGTCGATCGCTTCACAGTCGTCGGCGTCCGCCTCGCGCCAGGCCTTGCCGGCTTCCCGAATCATGATCCCGGCCAGTTGGTCGCGCCGTGCTCGGATCCCAGCGGCGGCGGCCAGCAGCAGCGCCGCCCGCTCGCGCGCCGACCGGTCGCTCCACGGGGGAAGGGCCGCCGCCGCGCGGGCCACCGCCCGCTGGGCGTCGGCAGGCGTGTAACGGCCTTCGACCGAGGGAACGGCCGATTCCCGAACGGCAGCGGCGAATGGCTCGCGCAGCTCGCGACGTGAGAAATCACGATGAGGCTCGTTGACGAACGGCCGCCCGTCCCCCAGGCCTTCCACGGCCGCGCTCAGCTGATTCCGCTTGGCCAACCTCGCTGCCGACTCGAAGGCCACGGCTGCGGCGTCACGGGCCGGAACCGGCGCCGTCCGCCGGCGCCCTGGCGGATAGGGCGGGGCGAGCAGTTCTTTGTCCGTGGCGTGCTCGAAGAACCCGGCCCGCAGCCAGGACTGATTCGACGTGTTTTCCAGCAGGCGACGGACCAGGTAGGCCATGCCCGGGATCAGCTCGCCCAGCGGAACGTATTGCCGCAGTCGCAGGCCGCGTGCCAAAACGGCGGCCTTGAGTTGATCCGCCATGCCGTACAGCATCTGGATCTCGATGGCGGCGGGTGGGAGTCCGAAGTTGTCCAGCCACGCCAGACCGTGCGCGATGGAACGGATATTGTGCGTGCCCAGGGCCAGCTTCACGCCCCCCTCCCCGGCGAGTCGCGGCATGGCTGCGATAAACCGTTCGGTCAGACGTTCAAAACAGGCATCCGAGTCGCGCTTTTCGGTCCACACCGGCACGGGCCAGCCCCGTTGTTCGGCCAACATCATTTCGTAATCCCAGTAGGCGCCCTTGATCAGGCGCACGGTGATCTGCCGGCCGATGCCTCGCGCCCATTGGATCAGTTGCTCATGGTGTGCCACGCAAGGGTTGCACACTTGACTCGCACCGGGAACTGGCGAACGCCCGCCAGAGCGTCCAGGTCACCTGCCTCGGTGGCATCGGAGTCAAGGTCCTTGTCGGTTTCCTCGCCTTTGACCAACGAAGGAACCGGGCGCACATGGCTTCTGCCTCCTCTCGAGTCTGGCCCGTCAAGGCGTCCGTCATCATCGACGCCGACGCGGTTGAAATCGCACAGCCAGATCCCTGAAACGAAGCCTCCCGAATACGGTCGCCGTCCAGCACCAGGTAGACGTTGACCCGATCACCGCAAAATGGATTGAACCCTTCCGCCCGATGCGTTGCGTGCGGCAGTTCGCGGAAGTTGTGAGGGTACTTGTGGTGGTCGAGGATAACCTCCTGGTACAGTTCGCGGAGTTCCTGGTCCTGCACGTGCCCGCGCATCAAAACACCTGTTTGACCTCCTCGATGGCCGCCACGGCCGCATCGATGTCCTCGCGAGTGTTGTAGAGACCGAGCGAGATCCGCGTCGTCGCCGGCACCCCGAATCGGTTCATGACGGGTTGAGCGCAGTGGTGGCCGGTGCGGACCGCGATGCCCCGGTGATCGAGGATGGTGCCCACGTCATGGGGATGAATTCCTTCCAGCACGAACGAAACGACGCCCGCCTTGCTGGCCGCAGTCCCCACGATTCGCAAGCCCTCAATGGCCGACAATTCCTCGGTTGCGTATCGCAACAGATCGTCTTCGTGTTCGAGCACCCCGCGGCGGTCCAGACCTTCCAGGTAATCGATCGCGGCGCCCAGGCCGACGGCACCCGCAATGTCGGGCGTTCCGGCTTCAAACTTGTACGGCAACGAGTTGTACGTGGTCCGCTCAAACGTGACCGAGGCGATCATGTCACCGCCGGTCTGGTACGGCGGCATGGCCTCCAACAAGCCCGCCTTGCCGTACACCACACCAATGCCTGTCGGGCCGTACATCTTATGGCCTGAGAAAACATAGAAGTCGCAGTCCAACTCGCGGACATCGATCGGCAGGTGCGGCGCTGCCTGGGCGCCGTCGACCAGGACAGCGGCGTCCACGCAGCGAGCGCTCTCGATAATCCGCTTCACAGGGTTAATGGTCCCCAGGGCATTGGAAACGTGATTCACGGCGACCAGCTTGGTCCGCGGCCCCAGCAGATGTTCCAACTCGTCCAACAACAACTGTCCGTCGTCATCCATCGGGGCCACGCGAACGACGAGTTGGCTCTCTTTTGACCGCTTCCAACCGCCGGAATCGGTTCGTACCCGGGGCGGCTTCGGATGGTGAAGCGCAGACCTTTTTTGTGCCGTCGTATGGCAGGTTCACGATCGTCCGGGCATAATGACGCCGGTCTGCTGAATTGAAGAAAGAAGTCAACGAGTTGTGCGTTCAAGCGGGCTTGACGCCTCGCTAGCACGTCGATTTCGAGAGAAAGCGGCCATGAAATTCGGAGCGCAACCCCATCTCAGGACGCGTTTTCGATTCTTCACTTGGCTTCTGGCCGGAGTCTGGACCGTCTGCGCCGCTGGTTCGCTGCTGTGGAACCTGAGGCAATATTCAGACCAGAGCCTCGAGATCGCCGGGCGTACGGCGCGAGTCACTTTTCAGAACCGCCTCGTCCTGGGGCATGCCGGGTTGTGGCTGGTCGGCTTGGCCAGCATCGGCATTTTCCGGCGGACTGTGGGACAAGGGATGCTTGCTCGGGAGCAGGCCCGCGCCGAGCTGCAGCGCGAAGTGGCAGAGCGTCAGCGGGCCGAGTCGCAATTGCGCGAAGCCAATGACCGCTACGAGCGCGTGCTGGCGGGGGCCGGGGCCGGCCTCTGGGACTGGGACGTGCCCAACCACAAAGTGGAGTACTCGCCGCGCTGGAAAGCGTTGCGCGGGTTTGCCGAGCACGAGGTCAGCGACTCGGAAACGGAATGGAGCAGCGCGATCCACCCCGACGACGCGCCGCGCGTCATGGCGGCCGTCCAGGCGCATTTTGCCGGGCAGACGCCGGTCTTTGTCGAGGAATACCGTGTGCGCCGCAAAGATGGTTCGTGGATCTGGATTGCGGACCGGGGACTGGCGTGGCGCGACGCGGAAGGGCGTGTGCTGCGGATGACCGGATCGGAAACCGACATCATGGAGCGCAAGGCGGCCGAGGAGGCGTTGCGCGAAAGTGAACGCCGCTTCCGCCAGGTGGCCGAGTCGCTGCCGCAGTTGGTCTGGACCTGCGAAGCCGGCGGCCCGTGTGATTACCTCAGCCCGCAGTGGGTGCGGTACACCGGCAAGAGCGACGCCGAGCAACTCGGCTACGGCTGGCTGGAGCAACTGCATCCCGATGACCGGCAGCGAACCATCGTCCAGTGGCAGGCCACCGCGGCCAAGGGCGAGAACTTCGAGATCGAGTTCCGGATTCGCCGCCACGACGGGGCCTACCGCTGGTTTCGCACGCTGGCCGTGCCGCTCCGCGACGAGGCGGGCCGGGTCGTCAAGTGGTTCGGCAGCAACACGGATGTCGACGACATGAAGCGCGCGGAGGACGTCGTGCGGCGAAGCGAAGCCCGCTGGAACGCGGCCATCGAGAACTTCGCCGCCGGCGCCATCATCGCCACCGAGGACGAGCAGCTCATCTACTGGAACCCGGCCGCCCGCGAAATGCACGGCTTCACCCGGCCCGACGAGGGCCTCGAGTCGCTGGAGAATACCCGCCTCACGTTCCAGTTGTGGACGTCCGACGACGCCCGCCTGCTGGAACGGGACGAGTGGCCGATGCGGCGAATCCAGCGCGGCGAGACCGTGCGGAACCTGGAACTCCGCATCCGCCGGCTCGACCAGGGCTGGGAGAAGGTCTTCTCCTACAGCGGCGCAATGGTCGAGACGGCCGCCGGGGAACGTCTGATCTTCCTGTCGGTCTATGATCTGACCGAGTTGCGTCAAGCCGAAGCGGCGCTGCGCGAGTCCCGCCGGGCCGCGCTGAACCTGAGGGACGACGCCGTGGCCGCGCGGCAGCAGGCCGAACAGACCCTGGTGTCGCTCCGCCAAGTGCAGGAGGACCTGGACCGGGCCCAGGAGGTCGGGCAGATCGGCAGTTGGCGTCTGGACGTTCGCCGCGATGTCCTCACGTGGTCCGACGAGAATCATCGCATCTTCGGCGTTCCCAAGGGGACGCCGCTGACCTACGAGACGTTTCTGGGGATCGTACACCCCGACGACCGTCAGTACGTCGACACGCGGTGGCAGGCGAGCCTGCGTGGTGAAACCTACGACATCGACCACCGTCTGGTGGTCGACGGCCGGGTGAAATGGGTGCGAGAGAAGGCCTACCTGGAAGTCGGCGCTGCGGGCGAGTTGCTCGGAGCCTTTGGGATCACCGAGGACATCACCGACCGCAAGCGGGCCGAAGAAGAGCTGCGGCGGGCCAAGGAGGATTGGGAAAGGACCTTTGACGCCGTGCCGGATCTCATTGCTATCCTGGACCGCGAGCATCGGGTCATCCGCGCCAACCGGGCCATGGCCGAGCGGTTGAATCTGACGCCCGAACAGTGCGTAGGAATGCGGTGTTACGAAGTGGTGCACGGGACCTCCCAACCGCCCGAGTCCTGTCCGCATTTGCTGTCCTGCCGAGACTGCCGGGAACACAGCATCGAGTTGGAAGGTACGCGACTGGCCGGACAATTCATGGTCACGACCTCGCCGCAGTTCGATGGGCAGGGACGCGTGGTTGGCACGGTCCACGTGGCTCGCGACATCTCGCACCTCAAGCAAACCGAGAAGGCCCTGCAGCGGTTGAACGCGGAACTGGAACAGCGCGTGGCCGAGCGAACCTCCGAACTGGCCCGGGCCAGCGCCTACAACCGCAGCCTGATCGAGGCGGCCGTCGATCCGCTCGTGACCATCGGGCCGGACGGCAAGATCACCGACGTGAACGCCGCCACCGAGGCCGCCACGGGCCGGACGCGGAAGGAACTGATCGGCACGGACTTTTCCGACTATTTCACGCAGCCCGAGAAAGCCCGCGAGGGGTACCAGCAAGTCTTCCGCGAAGGCTTCGTGCGGGACTATCCTCTGGAGATCCGCCACCACGCGGGCGGGACGACGTCGGTGCTGTATAACGCGTCCGTGTACCGGGACGAGACGGGGAAGGTGATCGGCGTCTTTGCCGCGGCCCGCGACATCACGAAACGTCTGCGCGCGGAACGGGCCCTCCGGGAGGAACGGCAGCGGCTCTACGATCTGCTGGAGACATTGCCCGTGTACGTGGCCCTGCTTTCGGAGGACCACCACGTGCCCTTCACCAATCGCTTTTTCCGCGAGCGGTTCGGCGAGTCGCAAGGCCGGCGCTGCTTCGAGTTTCTGTTCCAGCGTACCAACCCTTGCGAGAACTGCAAAGCGTACAAGGTGCTTTCGACCCACGCGCCGAGCCGCTGGGAATGGACTGGGCCGGATGGCCGGAACTATGACATCTACGATTTCCCATTCGTCGACACGGACGGCTCCACCATGATCCTCGAGATGGGCATCGACATCACCGAGCGGAGAAAGGCTCAGCGGGCGGTCGAGGCCAGCGAGGCCCGCTACCGCTCGTTCGTCACCGCCTCCACCCTGTTGAGCTGGACCACCGACTCGCAAGGATTGGTGGCGGGGGACATGCCTTCCTGGCGGGCGTTCACCGGGCAGAGCCTGGAGCAGGTCCAGGGCTGGGGCTGGGCCGACGCCGTCCACCCGGACGACCGCCAGCGCACCACCGCGATCTGGTCGCAGGCGGTGGCCTCGCGTTCGCTTTACGCCGTCGAATACCGCTTGCGCCGGCACGATGGCCAGTACCGCTGGCTGTCGGTCCGCGGCGTGCCCGTGTTGGAGGGAGACACGGTGCGCGAATGGGTCGGGGCCTGCACGGACATCACGGAACGGAAGCTTGCGGAGGAAGAAACGCGGCGGATGAGACAGGAACTAGGGCATGTGGACCGGGTGGCCCGCCTGGGCGAGTTGACCTCCTCGCTGGCCCACGAACTCAACCAGCCGCTGGCCGCGATCCTCAGCAATGCCCAGGCCGCGCGGCGGTTCCTGGCCTCGGACTCGCCGGACCTGGACCTGTTCCGTGAGATCCTCGACGACATCATCCAGGACGACAAGCGGGCGGGCAGTGTCATTCACCGTCTCCGCCTCATGCTCCAGAAGGGAAAGCAAGAGCCCGAAACGTTCCCGATCAATGACGCGATCCGCGAGGTGGTCCAATTGCTGCACAGCGAGGCCGTGGGGCGCAACGCGGCGCTGGCCGTGGATCTCCCGGACGGGCTGCCGGCGGTGTGGGCGGGGCGCGTCGAATTCCAGCAGGTCATGGTCAATCTGCTGCTCAACGCCCTGGACGCCGTCGGCGACGTGCCGCCGGACCGCCGCGAAATCTCGATTCGGACCCGGCTCGACGAGGACGCGGTCGTAGTCGCCGTCCGGGACCGCGGCTGCGGGCTCCCGACAGCGGACTTCAACAGCATCTTTGAGCCCTTTTTCACGACCAAGCCCACGGGCCTCGGCATGGGGCTGGCCATTTGCCGGCGGATGGTCCAGGCCCAAGGGGGCCGCATCTGGGCCGCCAACAACGACGACGCGGGCGCCACCGTCTCGTTCTCCTTGCCCTCCGCCGCAGCCAACAGGGGGCCCAGCCATGACTGAGAAACCGCCCACCATCTTCGTCATCGATGACGACGCCTCGGTCCGCACAAGCCTGACCCGGCTGCTCCGCTCGGCCGGTCTGACGGTCGAGGCCTTTCCTTCCGGGGAGGCCTACCTGGAGCGACCGCCCTACGACGGCTGCGGTTGTATCGTGCTGGACGTCTGCATGACCGGCCTCAGCGGCACGGAGCTTCAGACGCACCTCGTGCAGAGGGGCTGTGACCTCCCCATCATCTTCCTCACCGGACACGGCAGCATCCCCATGGGCGTCGAGGCCATGAAGCAGGGCGCCGCGGATTTCCTGACCAAGCCCGTGGACGACGTGGTTCTCCTGCAGACCATTCAGCAGGCTTTGGCACGCCACGAGTCGGCTTTCCGGCAACGGACCGAAGTTGCGGCGGTTCGAGAGCGGCTGGGAACGCTCACGCCCCGCGAGCTGGATGTCCTGCGGTGCTTGCTCACGGGGGCGTTGAACAAGCAGATCGCCACCCGCCTGGGAATCGCCGAGAAGACGGTCAAGGTCCACCGCGGCCGGGTCATGGACAAGCTGGCCGTCAGGTCGGTCGCGGCGTTGGTCCGCGTCTGCGCCGCCGCTGAGGTGAGCCCCAGCGACTGAGCGGGCTGTCGATTTAGCCGGTGACGGGACGTGGGGTAAGCTTCCAGCCTGCTGACACGGCCTGTCTTCAATTGACTGTTCTGCTTCCGTTGCCCAGTTCGCAAGCTGGAAGCTCGCGGCACGATCAAATCGAAAGCCCGTGAGCGCGGCGAGTAGGACCAAGGTCCTACAACCAAGGTCCCATTTAGAGGCCCGTGGCCCGGCGCTAATCTGTTAGGAGCGAGGCCCCGATCGCAGTCTGCCGGGGCCGGAACGCCTGTTTTTCGTGATCGGCTGTCCACATGAACCGGACCGGCCCAACCTCCAGGAGACGCCCAGATGCTGTTTACCCAACCTCCGCTCCCCTACGCGATCGATGCCCTGAACCCCTTCCTCTCCGGGGAACAAATGACCGAGCGCAGCGGAGTCCCCATCTCTCGGTGCTTGCAGAAGCCTTTCCCTGTCGATGTCCTGTTGAACTTGGTCCGCCGCGCCGGAACCGCTTGTGCCGAGTGAGTCGACCGTCGCCGGATGGTCGGTCGCGGTTGGCGGGCCGAGGACCGATGGAACAAGACGTCGTGGAGGGATGCGACCAAGGTCCTACGCCGAAGGTCCAATGGGAGGCCGGCCACAAGGCGGTAGTCTCACCACAGCGGTGGACCGGCATCCAGCCGCGATGCCGCGACCGATAAGGACAAAGGGACGTGTTCGGGCCCGGCGGCAGACCAGGAGGGCAGGCTATGATCGCCGAACGGATCGTCGTGAATGCACCGGACAGCCGAAGAGACCGGCGCAACCACGGTATCGCCAGCCAGGCGGAAGTGCCCAACCGGGGACAGGTAGGCGGTGGCGGGCAGGCCGCCGCGCAGGGCGCGCCAAGCGGCGCACTCGCGTCCGGGCGGACGGCGACTCGCTTGCGGGCCGAACGTCGACACGTGGAATTACCCAGCAACTGACCTAGGACAAAAGAAAGGGGAGGCAAGCGATGCCAATCTTGGCAGAAGAGCCGTGTTTGTTTCCGGACAACCTGTTGGACGCCGTCGAGCACCCGGCGCAAGTTCTGGACCCGGCAGCCGAGCGCTCGTGGTGGGCGATCTATACCAGATCACGCCAAGAGAAGGGGCTCGCCCGACAATTGTTGGGTTACCAAGTCCCGTTCTACTTGCCGTTGATTCCCAAAGACCATCTCATCCGGGGACGGCGGGTTCGCGCCTACGTTCCCCTCTTCGATGGCTACGTCTTCCTGTTCGGAAATCCGGATGAACGCACTCTGGCGCTCACCACCAATCGCATCTCCCGAGTCCTGCCTGTCCCGCGGCAGGACAAAATGTGGCAAGATCTCCTGCAGGTCCGGCAGGTGATTGACTCCGGCCAGCCGTTGACGGTCGAGAGGCGTCTCTTGACCGGTCAGCGGGTCCGCATTCGTAAGGGGCTGCTTGCCGGGTTGGAAGGTCATATCATCCGACGCGAGGGAACCGATCGGCTCTTGGTCGCGGTCGAGTTCATGCAAAAAGGGGTCTCGGTGGAGATCAACGATTGCGGCGTCGAACCCGTGTCCGCCCCTGTCGAACCCGGCCCGCGATTTCACCATCGCTGCCTTCGGCAACTCGGTCGTCACTCCTGATGCCGTACCGGCCGGCTACGGTGGCTTGCGAACTGCGCGGCGCCAAGCCGCAACGGATCGCCGGCCGCGCGCTGACTGCAACGGAGATGACGGCCCACAATACGTTCGAGTCCCCGAAACGCGTCCAGCCGGTCGATTTCACAGGCTGCCAGCTGACGGATGCGGGTTTCACGGCGACGCTCCCGGCGAAGTCCGTGGCGGTGTTGGAGTTGGAACAGCCGTTGACCTGACTCGGCCGCGGCTGGCTCCAGTTCTTTGGATCGGCGACACGACCGGACCTTCCTCGTCACCGCGAGCGTCGCACGGCGGCGCCGGTACTGAACTGGCGGCATCTGGACTTCGCCACGCCGAGCGAATAAAGTACTGGGTTGATGCGAACGTTCTGGACCCGCCGAGAGCGAGCGTCTTGCAGCGCTCGGAATCCGGGCGCGGACGGCTCAGCGGTGAGCCGTGGCTCGGCGGGCGTACCGATAATCTGGGCGGATCCGTTTGCGGAGGAAGCGAAAAGCGATGAATAAGCTGCGTGTTGGGATTCTGGGCGCCACCGGCATGGTGGGCCAGCGTTTTGTGCATTTGTTGGGCAATCACCCCTGGTTTGACGTGGTGGCCGTGGCCGCCAGCCCCCGGTCGGCGGGCAAGCCGTATGCGGAAGCCGTCGCTGGCCGCTGGGCGATGCCGGCCGAGATCCCGCCGCTCGTGGCGAAGCTGAACGTGCTCGACGTGCAAGCGGTGGATGCGATCAGCCAGCAAGTCGCGTTTGTCTTCAGCGCCCTGGACATGGACAAGCAGGCGATCAAGGACCTGGAAGACGCCTACGCCAAGCACGAGTGTCCGGTCGTGTCCAACAACTCGGCCCATCGCTGGACGCCCGACGTGCCCATGATCATGCCGGAGATCAACGCGGATCATTTGGACATCATCGAAGCGCAGCGCCGCCGCCTGGGGACCCGACGCGGCTTTGTGGTCGTCAAGCCGAACTGTTCCATCCAGCCGTACGTGCCGGCGTTCCACGCCTTGGCGGACTACCAAGCCACGCGAGCCGTGGTCTGCACGTACCAAGCGGTGTCCGGCGCCGGCAAGACGCTGGTCACGTGGCCGGAGATGGCGGACAACATCATTCCGTACATCGGCGGCGAAGAGGACAAGAGCGTGCGCGAGCCGCTGAAGATCTGGGGCAAGATCAGCGGCGGCCAGATCGTGCCGGCCGACAGCCCCGTGATGTCGGCCCAGTGCATCCGCGTCCCGGTCTCCGACGGACACATGGCGGCGGTGTCGGTGAGCTTTGCCAAGAAGCCGCCGATCGAGGTGATCCGCGAGCGTTGGGCGACGTTTGCCGGCAAGCCGCAGGCGCTCAAGCTGCCCTCGGCGCCGCAGCCGTTCCTGCAGTACTTCGAGGAAGACAACCGTCCGCAAACCAAGCTGGACCGCGACCTGGGCAATGGCATGGCCGTCGCGCTGGGGCGACTGCGGGAAGATAACTTGTTCGACTACAAGTTCGTCGCCCTCAGCCACAACACGGTCCGCGGCGCCGCCGGCGGCGCGGTGCTGATCGCCGAGTTGCTGCACGCCGAAGGACGGCTGGCGTAGCTGGCCCGCGGCCACACGCTATGAAGCCCAGCTTTTTCGGAAATGCCGGGCTTCTGAAAGTCACAGAGGTGGCAGGCATGTCTCAGGCAATCCGAGTGCGGTCGGTTCACTACCCTGAGTCGCGCCGCCGTCCGATGTGCGATACGGACATGCATCGTGACGAGGTGGTCCGGCAGATAGAACTGCTCAGGCAGTTCTTCGCCCAGGGAACAGTCTATGTGTCCGGTCATTCCTTGGCGGTGTACTACGACGAAAGCCACCCGAGACGGTTTGTCGTCCCGGATGTTTTTGTGGTAAAGGGTCTCAGAGCTGAGAAGCGGCAAGCGTATAAGTTCTGGATTGAGCGTCGTGTGCCCGATGTCATCTTGGAGGTCACGTCGCGCGAGAACAGAAAAACGGACGCGGTCACAAAGCCGAACCTGTATCATCGGCTGGGCGTGAAGGAATATTTCCTCTTCGATCCCGCCGAGGAGTACATGGAGCCGCCGTTACAAGGGTTTCGGCTGGCAGGCGACCGGTACGAGCCGATCGCAACGGACGACGACTGGAGTCTGGTCAGCGACGAGTTGGGGTTGCGACTGCGCGCCGAGGAGGGACGGCTCATGCTCTACCGCTTGGAAACGGGGGAACGGCTGCTCACCGAGCGGGAAGCCCGCCTGGCCGCGGAAGCCGAATTGGCACGGCTGCGCGAGGAACCTGTTCGCCGGGACGGGACGTAGTCCTTTCCTCTACGCGAGCAGACTCGGGGCCTCGGCATGCCAGAATTCCAGCCCACGCGGCCAACTCGACGACAGGGTCGGTTGCGTCCGCCCTTTGGCGTTGGAGGTTCACATGCCTCGTAGACGGCACTTCTTGGTCTGGGCTCTCTGTTGGACACTGACACTAGCGACCGGTATCGCTGCTGAACCTGATCTGGCTCTCAGCGATTGGTACTTCCGCGAGTCCTTGGCTGCGATCCGCGATTGGGAAGAACTGTTGGGCCGCTGGGAGCAGGAAACCTCCGAGTCCGCGCGCACTCCGGTGTTGCCGGTTCCTGCGTCGGGCGAGCCCGTCGCCTGGCCGAATCCGATTCCCCTGCGGCTGTTGCCACTCGACGCTGCACCTGGATCGGTGCGCGTTCGCCGCCGCGACGGGAAGATGATTGTCGAGAGATCCCAGGCCGGCGGTGCGGCGGCGCAAGACGCGACCGCAGCCGGCGCGGAGGTGCTGGGCTACCAACACCCCGGCGGCGGCGGCCGGGACCAGTGGTACCACGCGTACCACCGCAAGTTCGACCGGCTGACCCGGTTCCGCCCCCAACCCGCGCGATTCGCCCTGCGGGTGGCGGCTCCGCTGGACCTGCAACGAGGCCCAAACGAACTGGCACTGGCATTGAGCAACGTAGCGCCGCAACCACTGGCGCTGTGCGTGCGCGGCGAGTTTCGGACGCCCAGCCAGACCCGCGACTTGGGCCAGCAGACGATCGAACTCGCCCCTGGTGCCACCGCGGTCTGCCACCTGCCGCTGAACTTGGATGCCCCCGGCGGCTCCCTGGCCATCGTCAGCATTCAAGACGGCGAGGAGAAGTACTGGTTTCCGCTGCTGACCCACGTGGAACAGGTCGCGCCCGTGCTCGCCGGCATCGGGCAGATCCTGGCGGACACGCCGGACGCTGCGGTCGCCGGGAAACTCAGCGAGTTGCAGCGCCGCGCCGGCGAATGGTCCGCCAGCGGCACGGCAGCCGGGTCGGCGTGGCGCGAGTTGTTCGAGCAGGCCAGCGCGATGCGCGATGAACTTCTGCTGAGCCGGCTGGCGTTCGACAGGTTGCTGTTCGTGAAACGCAAGCCGTTCTTCTCCGAGCAGCCGTTCATGGACGCTCATCATCTGTTCAACCGTCCGGGCGGCGGCATCTATCAACTGTCACCCGTGCGGCCCGACGGGCGCGTCACACCAGTCGCCGATGCGCTGGGCAACGGCGTGTACCGCGATGTGTGTCTGCACTGGGACGCCCGGCGGCTGCTGTTCGCCTGGGGCAACGGCTCGGACAACTGGGACGGCCAGTTGAGCTACCACATCTACGAAGTGGGAGTCGATGGCAGCGGGTTGCGGCAGATCACTACCGGGCCGAAGAACGACTGCGAGCCGTTCTATCTGCCCAACGGCCAGATTGGCTTCACGTCGGACCGCTCCGCGCATTTCGTGATGTGCGGCGGCGACCGGCACGCACCGAACTTGTTCGTGACGGACACGGCCGGAACGGAGGTGCGGCGGCTCAGCTTCAACATTTTCAACGATTTCAACCCAGCGGTGCTGCCGGACGGCCGCATCATTTACGGCCGCTGGGAATACAACGAACGATCCGTCACGTCGCTGCACAGTCCTTTTACCATGCACCCCGACGGCCGGATGGTCTCGCCCTACTACGGCAACGCCACGATCCGGCCCAACGTGGTCATGTTTCCGCGGCCGGTGCCGGGCAGCAATCTGGTGATGGCCCTGTTCACGGCCCACCACGGACAGACCCACGGCGCCGTGGGGCTGATCGACGTGCGGCGCGGCATCGACGGCTCCCAGCCGCTGACCGTGCTCACACCCAACGTGCCGATCACGGGCGAGAAAGCCGAAGATAGCCGCGCCGGCTGGTTCAGCGATCCGCAGCCGCTGGACGAGAACACCTGGCTCTGCTCGTACACACCCACCCTGCTGCCGTGGCTGGAGACGACTTGGGCCCTGTACGTCGCCGACCGGCACGGCAACTTGGGGCTCGTGTACCGCGATCCGGACAACTCGTGCGCCGAACCGGTGCCGCTCGTGCCTCGGCCGCAGCCCCACGTGCTGCCGCCGGCGCCGCCGGGAACCGACGCCAGAGACGCTGACGCGACGCTGGTGTTGGCCGACGTGTACCAAGGCATGCCGGACGTCCCGCGGGGCTCGGCCAAGTATTTGCGCATCCTGGAAGACGTGCCGCGGGAGAGCGTCCATCGAGGCGGCGTCGTCTGCACCTCCGGGACGCTGATCTTCACCGTCAAACGCGTACTGGGCACCGTACCGATCGAACCGGACGGTTCCGCGTATTTCGTCGTACCCGCCAACCGCAACGTGTATTTCGAGGTGCTAGACGCCGACCGCCTGGAGATCCAGCGGATGCGCAGCGTCCTGTGCCTGAAGCCCGGCGAGCAGCGCGGCTGTGTCGGCTGTCACGAACCGCGCAATCACGCCCCCAGCGCTCGGCACGGGTTAGCGGTTCGGCGCGGGTCTCCCGACCCCGCCGCAGCTCCGACCGAAGGTCTCCCTGGCGCCGTTTCACTCAGCGGCCTGGCCGCCCTCCAGCGCGATCCCACCCGTCCCGTCCCGCCGCCCTGGGGCACGCAGATCCTCAGCTCCCGCTGTGTCGGCTGCCATGCTTTCGACCGGCCAGCCAACGGCGTCATCCTGACCGACGACCTGACGGACCAGTTTTGCATCAGCTATGAAGAGCTGCTGCCCTACCTGAGCGTCGCCATCTCGAACCGCTGGGACCATCCCGACGACGTCGTCGCTCGTCCGCCGTACACGTATGGTTCCAAAGTCTCGCAGTTGACCAAGATCCTCCGCTCCGGGCACCACGGCGTGGAACTGACGAATGAAGACTGGGAGCGGCTCGCGACCTGGATCGACGCCAACGGCGTGTACTACGACGGGTACGAATCGGAGTACTACAATCAGCGCCGCATCTTCACGGGACCGGTGCGGCAGGAGTTGGGCAAGATCTTCCAGCGCCGTTGCGGCAGCTGTCACGGCTCGGATGACGGCCAGCACGACACATGGTGGCTGAGCCTGAACCGCCGCGACGTCCGGCTGAGCCGTGCCTTGACCGCCCCGCTGTCCGCCGCCGCGGGAGGCTGGGGCCGCTGCGAGGGCACCGTCTTTGCCGACACCGGCGATCCCGATTACCAATTGCTGCTGGCTGTCTTGAGGGCGCTGCGCTCGACGCTGGACAAGCACCCGCGCGAGGACCTGCTATCGTTGCGCGGCACCGACGCCGAACGGCAAGCGGTCGAGTTGCCTCCGCCGCCCAAGCCGATCGCCGCGGCCACGGATGGAGCCGGCGGCGGCTGGGTGGATCTGCTCACAATGCCCTGGGAATCAGGCACAGCGGGCTGGACGCCGAACAAGGACGGCCAGCCGCGCCGCAACCTCGACGTGACGGATCAGCCTTTGCGATTGGGCGGTCGACGTTATTCCACCGGGCTGGGCACGCACGCGCCCTCGGAGATCGTCTACCGCCTGGACGGCCGCTACGCGCGTTTCACCTGCCTGGCGGGCGCGGCCGAACGGGGCGGCAGTGTGGTGTTTCAGGTCTACGGCGACGACCGCAAGCTGTTCGACAGCGGCACTCTGCACGGCTTGAGCGAAGTCCATCGCCTGGACCTGCCCGTCGATGGCGTGCTGAAACTGCGGCTGGTCGTCACCGACGCCGGGGACGGCTACATCCACGACATGGCCAACTGGGCCAACCCGCGGTTGCTGCGGGCTGAGTAACGGCGGTGAAATGCTCGGAGAGGCTCGTTGCACGATCGATCATCTGGTTTGATTGCCTGTCGGGGAGGCCATAACATGCGTCTGGTCAAGCGAACATACGTGTTTCCTCCAAGCATCCTCGATGAGTTCGAGCGAACGGTGGGGGCGGGCGAGCGCAGCGCCGTTCGTGCGCGGTTGGTTGCGTCCGAAAAACAGAGGCCAACTCTTCCACGGCAAAACCTTGCATCGGTTCAGTCACCCTCCGCATCATCCGCCAAGTCATCGGCCAGGTCGCCCGGCCATGCGAGCTGTGCGGGGTTCTCGATCCTCCAGAGACGCGGATACAAGACCTGTTCCACCGCCACTTGAGCTCCAAATCCGAGCCCGGCAGAAGTGCGCGGGAGGGCTTCAAGGACGCGGTCGCGGTGCCGGACGGACTTCCTTGGCTGCCGGCGCCGCGCGTGTGGCCGGCTTGGGGCGGCGGCTTCGGGACGCTTCGCGGAGGGCTTGTTGCCGCCGCGCGATGGCTTGGGCGTTCTCCGCCTGGCCGGTCATTTCGTACAGGAAACGGCTGGGGATCGTGTCGCGGGCCTTGCCCCATTTCATCCGCGTCAGGGGAAAGGAGAGCGTCAGACGTTCGCGGGCGCGGGTCACACCCACGTAGCACAGTCGCCGCTCTTCCTCGACGCCCGTTTCGTTCCCTCCCAGGCTGCGGTGATGCGGCAGGATCCCTTCCTCCATGCCGACCATGTACACGTGAGGGAATTCCAGGCCCTTGGCGCTGTGCAGCGTCATCAGCACCACGGCGTTCCGCTGCAATTGTTTCTCCTTGTCGTTGTCCATGTCGCGGTCGCCCAGCACGATTTCGTCCAGGAATCCGGACAGCGTCGGCTTCTTGGCCTTGGCCTCGTAGGCGGCCAGGGCGTTGATCACTTCCTGCACCGCGTCCCAGCGCGATTGGAATTCGCTCGGATCGCTGTACAGCCGCTGCAGTTCGCCCTCGTAGCCGATCTCGGAGATCAAGTCCCGCACGGCGGCCAGCAGCGGGCGGTGCTGGACGCGGTCCTGAAACCGTTCGACCAACGCCACGAACCGATGAACGGCCGACTTGGCCGGCTCGGGCAGGCCGCCGCCCGAGTGCATCACACGCCACACCGGCTGGCCTTGGGACACCGCTTGCTGCATCAGCGACTCGACCGCCTTTTGGCCGATCCCTCGCGGCGGCGTATTGATGATCCGCAACAGCGAGGTTTCGTCCTGGGGGCTGGCGAGCGTCTTGAGGTACGCCACGATGTCGCGGACTTCCTTGCGGTCGTAGAAAGACATGCCGCCCAGCAGCACGTACGGCAGCTTGAGCTTGCGCAGTTCGGTCTCGAAGGCCCGCGGCTGCTCGTTGGTGCGGAACAGGATGGCAAAGTCGCGCGGTTCCAGGTGCTCGTGCTGGATCATCCGGCGGATCTCGTCGACCACTTCCCGCGCCTCGGCATTTTCGTCCTCGTGCTGGCGGACCAGGGGTTTCGGGCCGCCGCGGCGGGAGGCGCGCAGGATTTTCTGGTGCCGCGTCCGGTTGAAAGCGATTAGGCGGTTGGCCAGTTCGAGGATTTCGGCCGTCGAGCGGTAGTTGTCCTCCAGCCGCACGATGGTGGCGTCGGGCCAATCGTCGGCGAACCGCAGGATGTGTTCCACCTCCGCGCCCCGCCAGCCGTAAATCGATTGGTCGTCGTCGCCCACCACGCACAGATTGCGATGGCGGGAGGCCAGGGCCTTCACAATCCGGTACTGGCTGCCGTTGGTGTCCTGGTACTCGTCGACCAGCACGTGGTCGAACCGCCCGGCTTCCTCGTCCAGCACATCGCGGTGCTGCTGAAACAACTCCTCCGTACACAGCAGCAGATCGTCAAAGTCAACGGCACCGGTGGCTTTTAGGGTGCGCTGATAGCGGCGATAGCCCATGGCGGCCAGATGCTCTTTGTCGGTCTGCGCAAGGCGGACGGCGTCGGTAGGCGAGATCGAATGGGATTTCCAGCCGCTGATGAAATGGATCAGGTCGCCCGGCCGGAGCGATTCGTTGGGCACGCGGATTTCACGCAGCACGCTGCGGGCGATGCTCTCCTGGTCGCCGCGGTCGCAGATGGCAAACTTTTCCGGATAGCCAAGGCGGCGGATGTGCCGCCGCAGGATTTTCACGCAATGGGCATGGAACGTGGAAATGAACGGCCGGTCTTTCAGCCGTTTGCCGATCAACGCGCCGATCCGCTCCTGCATCTCGTCGGCCGCTTTGTTCGTAAAAGTCACGCCCAAGATCCGGCTTGGGCGAGTCCCGTGCTTGATCAAATTGGCGATCCGGAACGTCACCACGCGAGTTTTGCCCGTGCCGGCGCCGGCCAGCACCAGTAGCGGTCCGGACAGCGTTTTCACGGCGTGTTGTTGTGCGGGGTTCAGTTCAGCCATGGGCCCCGATCGTATCCGCAGTCGGCCAACGGCGGAAGGGGCGTTTGCGGCTCCAGCTTTCCTGGAAAAGTTGGCCCAAATATCCCGCACCAGGGAATTGAACGACTGTGGGTTCTGGTATAAGTTTAACGGCAGTCAGAACCTTAGTCCGTGGGATGCGCACGGTGTGAGCGCGTTCCAGTGGGTTCCAGGCGCCGAATGGAACCTGATCGGATTTCGACGCTGCCAGCCAGATTGAGCCGCGTTCGGCGCCCACGGCCCACCACGATGATTGCGGCCGCAGGCCGCCTTTTGCCCTCTTTCCACAAGGAGAATTCACCGATGGCTCGAACCACTCGTCGTCAATTTCTGCAAACGACCGCCGCCGCGGGTGTCGGCTTCTGGGTAGCCGCTGGAAACCGTGTGGCGCTCAGCCGGTCCGCCAACGAACGTCCCAACGTCGTGTGCATCGGCGTCGGCGGCAAAGGAGGCAGCGATTCCAACAACGCCGCTCAGTTCGGCAACGTGATCGCCATTTGTGATGTCGACCGGAACACGCTGGAGAACAAAGGCAAGGCGGACGGCTTCAAGAACGCCGAGAAGTTCACCGACTATCGCGAGATGCTGGCCAAGCACGGCAAGAACGCTCAGGTCGCGACCATCAGCACACCGGACCACATGCACGCCCCGGCCACCTTGGCCTGCATGCGGCTGGGCATCAGCTGCTACACGCAGAAGCCGTTGACGCGGACGATCTACGAAGCTCGGCTCTTGGCCCAGGTGGCCAAGGAAACGGGCGTCTGCACGCAGATGGGTAACCAAGGGACGGCCCTGGATTCTTCGCGCGAGGCGATCGCGCAACTCCGCTCCGGCGTACTCGGCGCGTTGAAGGAAGTCTACGCCTGGTCGAATCGTCCGATTTGGGCTCAAGGGCCCGGCCGCCGCATGACCATGGAGAAGTTCGCCGCGCAGGCCAAGAAAGAGAACCCGGAAAAGGCCGAGGAGATCATCAAGAAGAAGAAGGAGGAAATCGAACGGGCTCTCGAACGGGTGGATTGGGAGCACTGGTTGGGGGTGGCCCCAAAGCGGGAATTCTGGCCCGGTCTGTATCACAGCTTCCAGTGGCGCGGGTGGTGGGATTTCGGCGCCGGCGCCTTGGGCGATATGGCCTGTCACCAGCTGACCGTTCCGTTCGCTTCCTGCGGATTGCAGGATCCCATCTCGGTCCAGGCCAAGAGCAGCGGCCACGATTATGACAGCTTCCCGGCCAGCTCGATCATCAAGTTCGAGTTCCCGGAAACGTCCGAACGGCCTGCCATCCCGTTCTGGTGGTACGATCGTCTGGGCAACAAGCCGCCGCAAGAAGTGTTCAGCAAGTGGGGCATCGAAAAGGTGTCCAACAGCGGCGTGCTGGTCGTCGGCGAAAAGGGCGCGTTCTACAGCAGCGACGATTACTGCGGACGCTACGAATTGAAGGGCGTCGAGAAGAGGACCGTCGAATATGAAAAGGCCGAGAACAAGGGCAACAACGATGTGAACAACATGTACGAGTTGTTCCGGGCCCTGGCTGCCGGCGATCCGATGATCTGCCACTCGAACTTCATCAAACGCGCCGGCCCGCTGACGGAAATGATCCTCCTGGGCAACTTGGCCGTGTGGGCCGCCGCGACGGGCGGCGCGAACGGCGAAATGGGCGACTGGGGCGAGAAAGTCGAGTGGGACGCGAAGAACCTCAAGGTCACGAACATCGCTTCCCTCAAGACCCCCGGTGTGGCCGATTTGGTCAAGCCGAAGTATCCGGCCGGATATCGGCTGGACTAAACGGCTGGCTCAGCGCGTTGAGGGCGTTGAAAGCCCGGCTCCTGCGCAGAGCCGGGCTTTTTGGACAGTTCGTGGTGCCGCCTTCAGGCGGTCTTTGTCGGCGGTTGGTTGGTTAGATCGCTAGCATCGGGGGGTTTGCTCGGCGAGCGGTGGGGCGTTAGCCCACCGGTTCTTCCCGTGTTGGCCTGCCGAAGATCCAAGGCACCGGTGGGCTAACGCCCACCGTTCGCCGTGGGCTACATCTAAGGCACCGGTGGGCTGACGCCCACCGTTCGCCGTGGCTGCAAAGGGCAGGAGTGATGATGAGCAGTAAAGTTTTGGGCCGTTGTGCTTTGGTTGGTCTCGTCCTTGGTCTGGTTTGTCTGGCTGGTTGCCCGGCGCCACAAGGCGACGGAGGCGTCGCAGATCGCGGCCCAAGTGCGGAGCCGGTGCCCCCTGCTCGGTCCGGAACGGCAAAGGCCGAAGACGTGGACGCCGCGAAGACGCTGCTTGACGGCCTGGGCGCCAACGCCAAGTACACGCTCTCGCCCGGTGGAGTATTGACCGAGATTGTCATTCAAGACGGCTCCGTGCTGGCCGCCGAGAACATTGCCCTGTTCGGAAAGCTCACCGATCTGGAGAAACTTCAGGTCTACAATTTCCGCGATCTGAACGACGAAATGGCCTCGCAGTTGGCCGGCCTGAAGAACCTGACGGCGCTGGCGCTGACGAATTCCGTCATCAACGATTCGACGGTGGAGATGATTGCGAAGTCCTTTCCGAAGCTCACCGACCTGGACCTGTCGTCGAACACGAATCTGACCAACGGCGTCCTCAAAGTGATCTGCGAGATCTCCGGACTTGAGCGGCTGACCCTCGTTCAAAACCGTTTCAACGAAGTGGGGACGAGCCACTTGTCGAAACTACAGAACCTGCGAGCGCTGGATCTCCGCGGCAATATGGAAGCGGGCAACATGACGATGGAGGTCATCGCGGGCTTGCCGAAGCTTACGTCGTTGAAACATCGCAGTACGGCCGTCAGCGATTTCGGCGTGGAGTATCTGGCAGCCAGCAAGACGCTCGAATCGTTGCTGATGCAGGACTTCGTCGTCACCGGTCAGGCCGGCCAGCACATCGCCAAGCTTGAGAAACTGACGCAACTCGAAATCTTCCGCTGCCAAGGCTTCAGTTCCGACGGCGTCTTGGCCCTGAAAGGCATGAAGCTCTCTCGTCTCACGTTGCGCGACCTCCCCGCGATCGACGATTCCGCGATGGACGTGTTCACCGATCTGCCCGAACTGAAGCGGTTGTATCTGCACGAATTGGCCTCCGTCAGTGACTCTGGCCTGGCGAACCTGGCAGCCCTCAAGTCGTTGGAAGTGCTCGACATCTGGACTGTGCCGCAGATGACAGACGCCACCGTCGAGGTACTCGCCGCCTTGCCGAATATCAAGGACTTGTCCATCCGGACGACGGACGTGACCGATGCGGCCGTGGACAAGTTGCTGGCGATGCCCAATCTGCAATCGTTGACGTTCAAGGAAAACGGCAACGTGACGGCCGAGGGGCTGAAGAAGCTCGCTGGCAAGAAGTGGGCCAAACTCGACATCGGCTCAGCCGAGGCCGGCCAGACGGCGTCGCCGTGACGTTGATTACTCGAACATTGCCCCGTTGTGTCACGCACGTCCTTTGCTGGATTCGGACTCAAAGCCAAGGAGGACGTGATGCGATTCTCGCTTCGGCGGAATCGTTTCGGGTCCCGGCGAACGGTGGGCGTGAGCCCACCCGTTCTTCAGGCCGGACTGCCCAGGTCACGCTCAACGCCCGCCTCGGCACTTGCCGGTTCGTCGTGCCTCCGCTGCCGCCAGGTGACCAGCCACAACAACAGGGGCAAAATCACCAGGTTTCCGACCAGCCCGCCCAACATGGCCAGACTGACCAGGACGCCGAAGTAAATCGTGGGAACGAACTCGCTGGTCGCCAGCACGGAAAAGCCGGCGACCAGGGCCAGCGTCGACAGGAGCATCGCAAAGCCGACCGTCTGCTGGACTTCAGCGATCGCATCGACCACCGATTTCCCGTCTCTTCGGGCCCGTAGAAATCCCTGCAGATAGTGAATCGAACTGTCCACGGCCAGCCCCATCGAGACGGCGGCGATCATCGCCGCGCCCATGTTGATCTTGATGCCCAGCCAGCCCATCACGCCGGTCACGGTCATAATCGGCAGCACGTTCGGCACCATGGCGATGACCGCGTAGAGCGGCCGGCCAAAGGCGATCAGCACGCACAAGGCGATTCCGCCTACGGAGATCAAGAAGGCCAGCCACTGGTCGCGGAGGATGCTTTGGATCAAATTCGTGAGCAGCACGAAAAAGCCAGTCACTTCGGCTTCGGGAAACTCCTCGCGAGCCAGTCGCTGCACGGTCTCGATCAGGTGTTTCTTCTGGGCCGCCGACTGGCGTTCGGCCGAACGCAGCATGATGCGATAGCAGTACGTTCCCGGCGATTGGGGGTCCTCGGCGTGCAGGGCCGCGGTGAACGTCGGCATGTGGGTCCGCATCGCAGCCACGGATGCACTGACGGTGGCGGTCCGCGACAGGGGGCGTTTCCGCTCCAGGTTCGGCGCTCCCGCCCAAACCGCGTCGGCGATGCTCACCGTCCGCACGGCCGGGCCTGCCTGCCCCGCGCCGGCCGGCAACTCCTGGGCGATCCGCTGCTCCAAGCGGCGGACGCGCTGCAAGTAGCCGAAATTCAACTTGGGCGGCGCGGGCAGAAAGATGTCCCAGATCCCGGCCCCGCCCAGATCGGTCTCGACGATTTCGTACGCCCGGACGATGTGGCTGCCCTCGCGGAAGTTCTTCGTAAAGTCCGTCTCCAGTTCCAGCCGGTAAGCGCCGGCCGAGCCGGCGACGCAAAACGCCAGCACCACGAACAGAATCGTCTTCGGGCGCCCCTCCATCCAGAACGCCGAGCGCATCAACTGCCGGCCGAGCAGGCGATCGATCCGGATCTGGCCGCTGACCCGCAGCGGGGGACCGATCAGGGTCAGGCCGGGGGCGATCAGCAACACGCAGACCAGCACCAACAGCGAACCCACAGCCATCATCAGGCCAAAGTCCCGCACGGTGCCGACCTTGGCGACCAGCAACGAGGAAAACCCGACGGCATCGGTTATGATCGCCCAGAACACGGGCAGCGCCAGCAGGGCGGCGGTCAGCAGGAAGGACTCGTGCGGCGTCTTGCCCAGCCGGCGGGCATCGCGAAAGCGGACAATCAAGTGCATCACCGTCGCCACGCCCACCACGGTCACAATAGCGGTCAGCATCGAACTGACCATGCTCAACCGCAGTCCGGCCACGACCAGCAGCGCCCGCGTGGCGAGGATCGCCACCTGGACGACCGCAATGCACAGCACCATCCACCGCAGGCTGCGAAAACAGATTAGCAGGACGACGGACAGCAGAATGGTCGACGTCCAACCCAGACGCCGACCGTCTTCCTCCACGTAACGAAAACCATCGACCACCATCACGGGCTCGCCGGCCACCGTGCCGTGTGCCAGCCGCTGGATTTTCTCCCGCAGCGAGTTAACCGTCTGCTCGCGGGTCGCCCCCGGAGACTCCTGCGGCTCCAACATGCAAATCACGGCCGCCGTGCGACCGTCGCGGCCGTGCGTGTACCCCTCGAACAACTTCAAAAAACGTCGGGCCAGCGGGTTTTGCGAGTCGACGATCCCCTGTTCCGGCGCCTCCGCAGATTGCATCAGGCCGGCGGCCAGCGCCACTTTGTCCAACACCACGTCGACTTCCGCCAGACTGAGCACGTCGCGGACTCCCGGCGTGTCCTTCAATTCGCGGCTGATCTCCGTCAGCCGGTCAATACCCCGCCGGCTCTCGTCCAGCAACTCCGGGTCCGAATAAACGGCCAGGACGACTTCGTTCCCGCCGAAAACGCGTTTCAGCCTCAAGTAAGGCGGCAACAGGGGGTCATCGGGTGAAAACATGTTTTCGATCGAACGATCGAATTGCACGTTCCCTGCAGGCCCGATGCACAGCACCGCCGCCACGGCGGCCAGCAGCAACAGCAGCCAACGGCCTGCCAGCAACCAACGGGCGATGCGATCACGGAACGGTGTAGGCATGACGCAAGAATCCTGTGCAGTGTGCGGTGCGGCTGTAACATTCTACCCGCGCCGCAAGGCGAGTCCCACCCCAAACCGTCTGGAGATGGGCCCTAACGCCCGCGCCGGAGATAACGATTGCACGCGGCGAGCCGGGTTCCGGAAATAAATTCGAGCGCCAGCCGAATTCCGCCGATGCTCAGACACGCTACGCTGCAGGCACAAGATCGCCGTGCGTGTGCGCCCCAAACCGCCGACCTTTACAGAATGCGAGCGCTATGTCCCTGTTTTGGATGCAATCCGTCATGGTCTTCCTGTTCTTCACGGTATGGTGTTTGATCGGCCAGGTCGTGATGGACCAGCGCCGCAGCCAGCGCCGCATCGCAGCCTACGGCGCGAAGAACGTGTAGTACGGCTCGCCCCGCGCGATCCGCTGGACGGTCAAGCCGACTTCGCGCAGATGATAGTCGCCCCACAGGCAGGACTCCCCACAAGGAATGCTCCGGCCGGGCGGGGTGTAATCCCACCCGCGCGGCCGATGGTAAATTGCGTGCAGCAGCAAGCCCTGATGCTCCTCGCACAGCGACAGATAGGGTTCGTCCAGCAGCGTTTTCAGCACGGTCAGGCCCGCCTGCCAATACCGTCGGCCCGCGTCCCGGTCCCCCGCGGCCTCCAAGTACCGGCCTAACCGCAGCAGCCCCTGGGCGGCGATCGCCGCAGCCGAACTGTCGACCGGCTCAGCGCCGTTGAAAGGATCCGCCGGCCGGTCCAGATAAGCCCCCAGCCGCGCCAGTCCCGGCGCCCCCGTGTCCCAGTACGGCACGCCGTCCGTCGGCGTGTTCTGCAGATAGAAATCACAGCTCGCGACCGCCGTTTTCCGCATCATGGATTCAATCTCCCCACGCCCGCCCAAGGGCTCCAGGGCCTCGTCCGGCACGGTGGCCAGGAACTCCAATTGCTCGGCATATCCGCACATGATCCACGCCAGGCCGCGCGTCCACGTGCTGAAGGGACTGTAACCCTGCTGCGTGCTGGGGCAGCGATACCGCCCATCATTCGTGTTGAAGATGCTCTCGTGGGCCACGCGCCCGCGCACGTCGTACGCATCCCGGCCTTCGCCGTAGTACACGTTGTACTTGGCGGTCGTCCGGGCGTGCTGGACGAGCCGATCCAGCAGCGACACCGCGGCGTCGTTTTCCGCCATCAAGGCGTGACCGAGGCGATGCGCCAGGGCCAGCGCTCGCAGCGAGCGGATGGTGTCGGAGAACAACGAGTGCGGACCGTTAAAGGAATAGATGTAACCGTGGCCGTCGATCGTCCGGCTCCAGCGGGCGGCTTGGACGGCACCGCTAGCTTTGAGCGCAAGTTCGTAGAAATCCAACTCGCGCGCGTCGTGCGGAAATCGCCCTTCCAGCATCAACCGCCGCAGGTTGCCGTACGTGCTGACGTTGTTGAATCCGTGGTCGTGGACACCCACGTGGGTCACGTGCGAAGCCATGCGAGCGATCGTGCCCGTGCGCCCCACCACCAGGAAAGACTCGTCGCCCGTGGCATCAAATTGCAGAACGGCCGAACCGAATTGAAAGCCCTGCGTCCACTCGGTCCAACCTTGCGAGGTGTACTTGCCGGCGACGGTGAACACTGGCGTGCCGCGCTCCGGCAGCCAACTCGCTTGCAGGGACAGCAACTTGGCGGCCGACAGCCGCCACAAGCGCTGCAGGGAGGGTAGCAGATCCGTCGCTCGAATGCTGTCGTTGATAGTGATCATGGTTGCGGGTTGCGGGTTACGCGATGCGAGTTGCGGGGCACGGGTTGGCGACCACCGATCACCGGTCACCGACCACCGATGACCGGTCACCCGGCTCCCCTCGCTTCCTCATGGCTTCTTGCCCTGTGCGGAACCGGGTGAAACCAGCGACCAGGCGGCGACCCACTCCGTGCCGGTCCGTTGCATGGTGAACTCCTGCTGCAGACGGCGTTGCATGTCCGGCAGATGCGCCGCCCCGTAGAAGATTGCCAACTTCTTTCGCCCTTTGGCGATTTCGCGGGTCAATACCTCGAACGCTTTCTTGTTGCGCTCCGTGATGATCGCCGAACCGTCTGGTCCGTCGAAGATGCTGATCTCACCCTCCAAGTCGGCGAACTCCTTGGCCATCAGGCATTTCAGGCGTTGGGCGCGATCCGGGGCAAACAGGGCCGCCAGGATCTGCAGGTCACTGGTCCCCATGGGATCGTCTGCTTGTTCCGCCATCGACCTGCCCAGCAAGCGGAAGAACATGCCGGCAAAGCTCTCGTTGCGGCGTTTCATGGTGGCCGCGAATTCTTCGGGACTCATGTCCGCGTGGACCATGTTCTTTCGGCCGTAGTCGATGCAGTCGAGTTGGTATTCCAACTGCAGCAAGGATTTCATGCCGACCTGCATGCCCCCGATAGCGCCACCAGAGCCCTGTCCAGCTTTCGGGACGTTCGCGTCTTCGCGCGCCACCAACTCGTACAGCACCGCGTCGTAGCCGCGGAACCGCCGGTTCAACGCCTCGTAATACGCCTTGTCCGCAATGTGAATCGCCCCGACCAGATCCACCTGGACGCCGCGATAGCGGTCCCCTGTGGCGGCAAAGCTGACAATCGCCGTTTCGAGGGCCAGCGGGGTTTGGCTCTCCCCGGTGCGAAGCCGGACAAACTGCTTGCCACTGCCTTGCGGAGTCGCCTCCGACGACCAGCCGCTAGCAGCCAGACACAACAGAACTGTAAACGAAAGGAAACGCAGTTGAGCAGCCATGTTTTGCTCCCGGGAACGTCGGCCGTTTTAAGTCGTTGGATTATAGAGTGATGCGTCGAGTTGGGAAAGAAAGTCAAAAAAACAAAATGGCGAACTTGAAGAAGGGGCTCGGGGAAGCATACTGAGAACTGTTGATCGGGCTCAGCCTGATCAATCTTCAGCCTCCCAGGTCCCTGCCCCGCCTGCGGAGGCTTTCTTTTTTGTGCGGCTCGTACCGCCGGGGAACCGGGGGGCTGACGCCGCCCCGTTCGCCTGCCTGCGCGGCTCGTACCGCAATCCCGCCTCCCGACGATCGCTCGCCCGGCGCCCGATCAATTGTGATTTTCGCTAAGGCTTGCCTTTCTTACTCAACTTTTGTCACGATCCGTTCCGATACTACCGTCACATACGGAAAAACTCGGATTACCGGACCTTGGCAATTCAGGCCGGATCGAGCAGTTCGCGAACCAAGAGGGTGGAAACGACCATGTCGTCCAGCAGAATCCTGTCCGTACTGGGAACACTTGGCATCGTGGTGACGCTGGCCTCCGTAGCTGCCGCTCAGCACATTCAGCCGTTCATCGAGCCGGGCTACTTCAACCACGATCTGCAGTTCTTTGCACCGGCCTCGGACATCGAAACGTACGACGGCGATTTGGTACTGCGGACAGGCTGGTTTGGGTCCTACAACCGCATGTACATGGGCATGTCCCGGCCCGACAACGCGAACTATCCCAGCACCAACGGGGTGCGCGACGTGTTGGTGACCCATCCCGAAAGCACCGACCTGATGGACTTGACCTGGGGCAACCGCTGGGACTTGGGCTACATGGTCGACGATGTCGACCACGATCACGGCTGGCTGGTTTCGTACATGCACATCGACGGTCCGGGCGTCGGAAACCATCTGATCCAAGAAAAGCTGAATCGAGTCAATGAAGACGACGAAGGCTACGTCGTCGAAGAAACCGACGGCGACGAAGGCGGCGGCGGCGGTCAAGATACGGAAGACATCGTCAACCCGATTTCGGATCGGAACGACATGGGCCCGCCCAATCGCTGGCGGTTCTACGATCTCACTGACAGCTTGAATTTCGGTAACCTGAACTCCGTGGAGTTGAACAAGATCTTCCGCCTGGATCCGCTGCACGATGGCGGCATTCTGGAGCCGTTCTTCGGGGTGCGGTACATGAAGTTCGAGGACCGGTTCATCCGGCAGGACATCCAGGTTTATGACGAAGACGGGTTGAGCCCGCTGATGCCGCCGTTTGGCCCCAGTTCCTTGCCGATCGAGTTCCTGGATGTGACGACCGAGGATTTCATCAACGATCAGTTCCGGTTCAGCAACCAGATGATCACGGGCCAGTTGGGCGTGCGCTGGCTGCGGCGAGTCAGTCGCTGGAACCTGACCGCCGAGTTTCGAGCGTTCGGCGGCGAGAACTTCCAACATCTGCACAGGAACTTTAGCGTCGATCGCACCTATTACGATGGGCAAGGTACGGGCTCGGAGGTGGATGCGGTCGTCAAGTACAAGGAAACGCAAGACTGGAATTCGAATGCCACCGTCGTCGGGACGGACATCCGGGCCTTGGCGGCGTACGAAATCACGCGGGACTTCAAATTGGAATGCGGCGTGCAGTTCCTGGGGCTCTTCACCGGGATCGGACGCGGGCCGTACATCGACCAGAACTCCCAGGCCGTGACCGCGGTCGGAACGACCTTCGGATTCAGCGTCAATCGCTAGACGCGAGAAGCCCGGCTCTCCGAAAAGCCGGGCCTTTTCGTTCCAGGACGGTTCAAGGGAGCAGCGGGAGCCGCTTTCGGACCCAGCATCGGCCGGAGGCCTGCACTCATGGCCGAAAGCAACTCCCGGCCACGTTTGTTGCGGGTCCAACCCCTCTCAGGTTTCGTCCGCTTCGTGCATCGCACGCAGTTCTTGCAGTTCCTGCTCGAGTCGGTGGCGCAGCGGGCTTTCCGGCCGAAGCTCCTCCAGCAAATCCTCCGCCTTCTCGAATGCCTCCGACCCGATCACACGCCCCTTGGCGAACAGTCTGCGGAAACTCCGCTGGACTTCAGCTTCCGTTAGCAAAGTCGTGTCCTCGCTCAAAGTACACGGGGAACCAGGACGTTCTACACGTCGTGAGCTACAACTGCCGCGTGCCAGTGTCCTTGCGGCAGGCGGTGAAAGCGTATTTTAGCCGGCGACAACTTGCGTGCAAGAGCCGCACGAGCCTTTCACCGCAACCGGCCTTCGTAGGCCCACAGCCCCAACGCCGGATTGCGGATGAAAAACACGCGCTCGCCATCCGGCAGGGTGTTCCAGCCGTCCTGCAAGTGACGGGGGTCGTACCGCTGCTGGACCACATCCAGGCGCCCGAACTGGTAGCCTACGCCTTCGATTTCCGCGCGCGACAAGTGTCCGGGACAGTAGGTGACGCGGAAGCGGTTTTCGGACGAGCCGTGGATCAAGTGCGCTGCCGCCGACAGATTGTTCCGCAGATCTTCGTTCTCGTGCATGAAGCGCATGATTTCGGGCGTGGTCCGGTATCCGTACTTCCGAATCAGCCGGTCGATTTCGCTGTCTTCGCCGAAGGTCTTGACTGCCGGCGCCAAGACAACCAGTTCGCCCCCGTCCGCGATCGCCATCCGCGTGCGGTAAATCGCCTTGTTCCCCAGCCAGGTGCTGTGGAACTCCTCGGGATCCAAGTAGACAACCACCTTGTGCAGTTGCTCGCGCAGGACAGCAAAGTTGACCTGGACCGACAATTCGGCGGCCCGCTCGAAGCACTCGCGATCGTTTCCGATGTACAGGCCCCGCGTCACCAACTCGCCCTGGGCGTTGGCGCCCACCACGGTCTGGACGAACACCAACGGCAGATCGCGGCAAAACTGCTCCTGGGCGTAGTTCAGAATCCGCCGCAGCGGCGTGTCCGCCCGGCCCATCATCCGCTCCATGCCGTACGACGCGCCGATGAAATGGCTCTCGTTGATTCCCCGCGAGCCGCCGGTGCCGACAAAGATGTTCTTGTTGTAGTTGGCCATGCCGATGACTTCGTGCGGGACCACCTGGCCGATGGACAGGATCAAGTCATGCCCGCCCTCCCAGACCAGCTTGTTCAATTGAGCCGGCCACGGTTGGCTCCAGATCCCCTCGGTCACCCGGCACACGAACTCGACCGGCACTTCGCCCACCGTGATCACGTCGTCACGCCAGCGGTGGACCCGAATCAGCGACTTGGGCAAGCCGGGAAACATCTTCTCCAACTGCCAGTCCGGCATGGCCACGTGGGTCCCCAAGGCCGGCATGACGTCCGTCAGGGCATCGCCAAAGTACTGATGAACCATGCAGGTTAGCAGCCCGCCGCGGCTGTTGTACCGCGTGAAATCCGGCGGCAACGCCAACACGCGTCGTCGGGGACCCAACTGGCGGAAGCAGGATTGGAGCCCCTCCCGCAACCGCTCGTCGCTCAGTTCGGCCGTCGGTGAACCTTCGGCCCAATAGATCGTCATGATTCAAGTTCCATTCAGTTCGACTTTCTTGCTTCACCAAAATCGCCTCGCGTCCCGGCGAACGGTGGGCGTTAGCCCATCGGTCTACGTTGCGCGGCCAGCCGGCATCCCGGGACCGCTGGGCTCACGCCCAGCCGTCGTCCACCTGTCTACTCTCCGCGTCCACCGGGCATCCAGGAACCGCTGGGCTCACGCCCAGCGTTCGCCTCTCCTGATCCTACCGCCTCCGCGATGACGTGCAAGATGGCCGACTTGCCGTTTCTTGACGATCCGCAGGTCATGCCGGTAGAATGCAAGCGGAGACCATCGCAGTCGTGCGCAGCCGTGCGTTCGTGCGACGCTCCGGGAGCACGGAACGGGGAGAGAGCCTATGTCGCGCAGTTGTTTGACGGCCTTCGTCATCTGGGCGGGCGTGGCGTGGTGGCAGGATGCGGGCGTCTACGCTCAGCAAGTCCAGCTCACTTCGCCCTTTCAGTCGATCAACGAGAGTTTCTACGAGAACTTCGGTTTTGGCGGCGTCAACCTCGGACGCAGCGGCCCCGGCGGCGGCTGGTACTTCAGGACCGGGCCGGCGGGCTCGGCGCCGCCGCCGTTTGGCGGCTATGACCCGTCTGCTGACGCCCGGTTCGGAATGCAATTCGGCGGTCCGTTCGGACTGGGCTTCAACATGCTCGCCGGACAGGGCAGCACCCGTACCCACACGATGACCGCACCTACGATTGTGATTCCCAATGGCGGTTCGGGATACCTGTTCAGCGGTTCGATGGTTCCTTTCGTCACCGGCGTCATTCCCGTCGTCGGCAACGCGCCCATGATGCCCATGGCGCCCCAGGCGCAACCATCCGTCAGCCCGCTGGCCGAACGCCTGGCGCAGCTGCAGCAGCAACAGGCCGCGGGGCGGGCTCCGGCGAACGTGGCGCCGGCAGCAGGATTGAACCCGGTGGCGGCATTGAAACCAGCGCCGGCGTTGCCCGCGCGGGAAGAAGCGCCGTTGGTCCTGAACGGTGGCCGGCCGGCGGTCGGGGCCGCGGCCGGGCCGGCGATCTCCGGCTCGGCAGCGGACAGTTCGGCAAACCACGGCGACATCAGCGTGGCCGAGATTCGCCGCCAGCAGACGCAGCAAGAAGCGGCTCGCCAGGAGGAAATCCAGGTGCGGATCGAGAAAGCGCGGGGCTACGAGGAGGCGGGCAAACCGGGACTCGCCAAGATCTACTACCAACAAGCCGCCACCCGCGCCGATGGCGACTTGAAGAAACAGCTGCTCGACAAGATCCGCACGCTGGATGAAGCGAAATAAAGAGCGAATGATCGATTGCTCGTTCCGGCTGGATCTTCCGTCGCCCCATCTCGACGCACTTCGGCAGCGTGTTGTGCGAGCCCGCCGAGGCAAGTTCACATCCCCTGCCGCAGCAGGCGTGCGGCTTCGACGGCAAAGTAGGTCAGGATGCCGTCCGCGCCGGCGCGTTTGAAGGCTGTCAGGCTTTCCAGCACCACGCGCTGGCGGTCCAGCCAGCCGTTTTGGGCGGCGGCACACAGCATGGCATATTCACCGCTGACCTGGTAAGCGTAGGTCGGCACGAGGAATGCCTCCTTGACGCGGCGGACGATGTCCAAGTACGGCATGCCCGGCTTGACCATCACCATGTCGGCGCCTTCGGCCAGGTCCAAGGCCACTTCGCGCAGCGCCTCGTCACCGTTGGCGGGGTCCATCTGATAGGTGCGTTTATCGCCCTTGCCCAGACTGGACGACGATCCGACCGCGTCCCGGAACGGGCCGTAAAAGGCCGACGCATACTTGGCGGCGTACGACAAGATCCGCACCCGCTCGAAGCCCGCTGCGTCCAACGCCCGGCGGACTGCGCCGATGCGGCCGTCCATCATGTCCGAAGGCGCGATCACGTCGCAGCCCGCCTCGGCCTGGACCACCGCTTGGCGGCACAGGGCTTCGTTCGTCTCGTCGTTCACCACATAGCCGTCCCGCAGCAGCCCGTCCTGACCGTGGGACGTGTAGGGATCGAGGGCCACGTCGCAAATCACGCCCAGGCGATCACCGTAAGCCTTCTTCACGGCCCGGACGGAGCGGCAGACGAGGTTCTCCGGGTTGAACGCTTCCTCCGCCTCCGCCGTCTTCTTCTCCGGGGGCGTGGCCGGGAAGATCGCCACCGCCGGGATCCGCAACTCGACCGCCTCCGCGACGGCCTCGACCAACAAGTCGACCGACAACCGGTCGACGCCGGGCATCGACGAGACGGGCTCGCGGCGGCCCTCACCCTCGTGGACGAACAACGGCCAAATTAAGTCATCGACGCGGAGGTGGTTCTCTGCCACCAGTCGCCGGGACCAATCCTCGCGCCGATTCCGCCGCAGCCGCGTGGTGGGGTACTGACCCCACGTGGTGAACGTGTTTGCCATCGCCTTCGTCCTTTCATAAGGGGAGTCACTCTGCAACTCGGGAATGCAGTGTACCAGAAACGGCGTGCTGCGGCTAAGCCACGCGGCAGATGAAACACTTGAGGTACTCGCTTTCCGGGCAAGTGACGCTGACCGGATGGTCGGGCGAGGGACCGCGTTGCTCCAAGACCTGAATCTCGCGGCCGGTCTTCTGGGCGACCACGGCGAGCATCTGCAGGAAGTCCTCCCGCGTGACGCTGCCGGAACAGCTGCACGTGACCAGGATGCCGTCCGCTGACAGCAAATCCACGGCCAAGCGATTGATGCGGTGGTAAGCGCGGAGCGCCTCGTCGACGCTCTGCCGAGTGCGCGTGAACTTGGGCGGATCCAGGATGACGGCGTCGAAGTGCTGCCCGGACGCGACGAACTCGTCCAGCACCCGGAAACCGTCGCCGCACTGAAAGCGGACGTTCGTAACGCCGTTCAATTCGGCGTTGGCCCGAGCCAGCGCGACGGCCTTCTCGCTGACGTCCACGCCCAGGACTTCGCGGGCGGCTCCCAACCGCGACGCCGTCAGGCTGAACCCGCCGCTGAAGCAAAACATGTCCAACACGCGGCGGCCCCGCAAATAGCCCGCGGCCGCCCGGCGGTTCTCGCGCTGATCCAGGTAGAACCCGGTCTTCTGCCCGGCGGCCAGATCCACGCCGTATCGCAGTCCGTGCTCCTCGATAAAGACCAACTCAGCGGGCAGTTGGCCCCACCGCAGACCCTCCCGCAGCGCGACGCCCGGCGTCTGCTCGCGGCCGGCCGCCAGGTTCGTGGCCTGAAGGTCAGCGGACTCGCCGGACAAATCAACCGCCGGCCCTCGCAAAGCGATTCCCTCGGCCTTGGCGATGCCGCCTTCGCACCGCAGCGTGATGCTGGCGGGTTGCAGCTGCTCGGCCAGCAGTTCGATCAGCCGATCGGCACGGCAAGCCAGGGCCAGCGAGTTGATCTGGACGACCAAGTGCGCGGCATAGCGGTCGATCACCAAGCCGCTCAGCCCGTCTGCTTCGCTGTAAACCAGCCGGGCTGCCCCGGCCGGATCGTCGTAGCCCAGTTGCGTCCGGAACTGAACCGCCCGCTGGATGCGCTGCCGCCAGAAGCCGTCGTCCAAAGCCTGACCGGCGTTCCAGGTATACAACCGGACCCACAGACGGCTGCGCCGATTGATGATTCCGCGGGCGATGAACTTCCGCTTCTCGGACACAAGGTCCACCACGTCGCCGTCCCCACAGTCGCCTTCCACCCGCTGGACGGCCGAAGCGAAAACCCAGGGGTGCCGCGCGTAAAACGGAGTCGCCTTGCGGGGTTTCAGGACCACCAGCGCTCGGCCAAAACCCGCGGCGATTTCGCGTCCCGAGGAAGACGCCGGGGCCGGCGGCGGAGAAGTGGGTGAGACGTTTCGGTCACCGGACATGGCGTTTATTTCCTGTTCCAAGTTGGCCCTGATTGTACCGCCCCAGCGGAAACAATACAGTGCTGGGAAGGGGATGCGGTGATCGGTAATCGGTAATCGGTGCCCCGTATCCCATCACCGATCACCGATCACCGATCACCGATCACCGACCACCGATCACCGATTACCGATCACCGACTCCCATGCACATCCGACTGATGACGCACGACGATCTGCCGCTTGGTCTGCGGCTCTCGGCGCAAGCCGGCTGGAATCAGACGGAGGCCGATTGGCGGCGTTTCTTGTGGCTGGCGCCGGAGGGCTGTTTCGTCGCCCAATGGGCGGGAGAGGCGGTGGCCACGGCGGCGGCGTTCGCATTCGGACCGATCGGCTGGATCGCCATGGTGCTGGTGGACGAAGCCTTTCGGCACCGGGGCATCGCCACGCGGTTGGTCGAGCGGGCGCTGCAGCACCTGGATGCTCAGGGCGTACAGACGGCCCGGCTGGATGCCACGCCGCTCGGCCGGCCTGTGTACGAGCGGCTCGGCTTTCTGGCCGAGTACCAGCTGCTGCGGATGCAGGGGACCGTTTCCTCGCCGAGCGCCGATTCCGCGTCCGTCGCGCTGCCTGCCGAGCGGGTGGGCGCGGTCTGCGAACTGGACGCGGAGATCACCGGAACGCAGCGCGGCCCGCTGATCCAGCGGTTGTATGCGGAGCGTCCGGAGTCGGCGACGGCGGCGTTCGAGGGGGAGGCTGCGGTCGGCTATGCGTTCGTGCGCCCCGGCAGGCGGGCGGCGCAGGTCGGTCCGGCGTCCGCGATTTCGGCGACGACCGGCGTCGCGATGCTGGACCGAGTGCTGGCGTGTTGCCCCGCCGGGCCGGTGTTTGCTGACGTTCCCGCGGACAATCGGGCCGCTGTCGCATGGTTTGAACAGTGCGGTTTCGCCGTCCAAAGGGAGTTCACGCGGATGGTTCGCGGGCGGCGGGTTACGGACTGCCCGCAACGCATCTGGGCCAGTTCGGGCCCGGAGAAAGGGTAGGACCGGCGGCAATTGCCGGCGGCTAGTGCGTCTTCAAGGCTAAAAAGTGGGGTAAGCTTCCAGCTTGCCAGTGACAAACGCCCGCAAGCTGGAAGCTTACGCCACCTCCGCTATCCCAAGATTAAGCCTTGAAGACGCACTAGGGGCGCCGGTCTGACTCCTGTTGCTTCGAGAACCAGCGAGGGATCTTGGAGGTGGCCAAATTCCACTGCGTCGAGCGGACGCCGAGCGGACTCACTCGCCTGGTCTGCGGTTCGTGGAAGATGAGGTGGTCCGCCTGTTGTCGTGCCAGCATCATGGCCTGGGGTGTCGTCAGGGGCAGCCACACTTCGAACTCCGTGTCCGGCTGCAGGATGTCCCCATGGACCGCGCTGTCGGCGATGCGGGGAGAGAAGTACAGAACGCCGGAGTACAGCTCTTTCTCACTTTTTTCCTCGGCGTGGTAGAACCGCACGTCCCGGTAACGGTGGAGCAGCTGCGTCGCGTGCCGACAGGTCATGGGCTTGAGTACCTTGACCGTCCATATCAGGGCTTCGTCGCCGAAATCCTCGGACCAGCCGGTGACGACTTTGGTCACCGCCAGATGTCCCGACTTTTCGAGGTCGAGCACGTTGCAGGCAACGTTGTCCAGCGGCGCGGGAAGGATCTCGGCGGGCCGGCGCGTTGGCTCGCCCGTCGCTTCCGATGCCGCTGGGGCCTTCGACGCAGGGATCGGTGTGGGGGTGGCTCGAGGAGCGGCCTTGGCCGGCGCGGGGGCATCCGCCGCCGCGGCCTGGCCGGAGAGCAGGCCGAGCAGCCCAAGGAGCAGAGTCAGACAGCTGAGTCTCATGGCAGATTCTCACCGGGTTTCGCGAAAAGGGGACAGGACCCTTTTCGCACAAAAGGGTCCTGTCCCGCGAATGGCTCGACGTGGCACCACTTCTTAGTCTAATCCGGGCTATTGCCGTAGGAAACGGGAAAATCTGGTGGTACGCGGTGGTTGAAGCCCGGCGTTTTCGGAAAAACCGGGCTCCTTCTCCATGGAAACTTAATCTCCCTTGTTCTCGAAGTGGACGAAATCGATCAGAAACACGGCGCCCAAGAAGACCGCCTTGACCGAGGCGTCCCACTCGGCGGGAAAGGTGACGCCGAACTTGTCGGCGTCCGTAAAGGCTTCCAGCGTCAGGCCGCTCCATTTCTTGGTGATCTTGCCGGCCTCGCGACCGTCTTTGCGGATTTCGAAAGTCCAGGGATGCAGGATCGGACCAAACAGCTCGAATAACTCGCGGCCGGAACTGTCCTGCACGGAGTAGATCCGCCGCACGAACGAGAACCGCCGCTGCAGCGTGCCCAGCAGCCGCCCGCTGGCATCCACCACGTCCGCGCGATGGAAATAGAAACGGAACGGCCGCTGCACGCGCAACACCGGCCGGCCGTCCTCGTGCAGCACGGCCATCGTGAACGGCCGCAGCGCCTTCAGAAACATCCGCAGCAGCATCGAGCCGCCCTCTTCGGCCGCCAAGTAGAGCTGTCTGCCGGACGTGTCCAAGACGACGTACTTGTTCACCGTCTCGAACCCCGTCAGGATCTCGCCCCACTCCTTCCGCTGCACCACGACCAGTCCGCTGACCCCCGCGAGTTTGTCCATAAGTTCCTCTCCACCGGCTGTTTGACCTCCGTTCGCCTGCGCCCACAGTGTATCCCCGCCGCCAGCCACAATCAACTTGCAGTCCCAGCGTGCCATGCCGGGTCCACTTTGCGTCGACGACCGCGTAGAATCGTCCGGGGCCTTGATACCGCCTGCTGTTCTCCTACCCCGGAGCCAAAATCATGAAACTAGCCGGTCAGCCTACGGTTTTACTGCTTGTTTGCTTGACGTCGTCCGTCTGGCCGGAGGCCGCCGCGGCGGCGGATGCCTCACGGCAATCCGTACCTGCAGACGCCGCACATCGACCGGCTGGCTCGCTCCGGCGTGCAATTCGAGCGGTTCTACGTCAATTCGTTTTGTTCGCCGACCCGGGCGCGAAGATCCAAGTCAGCGTAGGGGACGCGAAGTTAGCGGCTGACGTAACGGCCACCGAAGCCCCCGTGATTCCCCTGGCCCATCCGCGACGAAACCGGACGCCAGCGCTACGTGAATCGCCAATGGGCTTCCCTGCCGCTGGGACGCCTGACGCTCGCCGGTGGCCGAAACACGCTTACCATCCAATCCCTCACCTGTCCCGGCCAGCAAGTGCTGGAGCTGAAGGGAGTGGTCATGCGGCGAAACTGAGACGTTTCTGTGCGGACTGGCAGTGCCATTCGAACTTCGCCGCGAGGAACCTATAATACTTTTGAGTTCGGAGCGACC
>CAYUFW010000009.1:0-20758 GCA_964443915.1 uncultured Pirellulaceae bacterium | reverse complement strand
GAGGTTAGCGATGGCCACCGATACCGTCGGAAGCGAAATCGAGGCTTTCTACGAATTTCTGGGCAGGAAAATGGCTGGTCCCGCGATCACACCGGAGCAAAGCGTCCAGGAGTTCCGAGCCTACCAGGAGGAGCTGCGACGTGCTCAAGCCGAACTGCGAGAGTCCCACGAGGAGTTCCGCCTCGGAAATGCCAGACCGCTAGACGTGGATGCCTTGATGCAGCGAGTGCGAACGCGGTTGGCTCAGCAGGAGGGCACGCCGTAATGCCTCGCATTGTCGTGGAGGCAGTCTTCGATGCGACCAGGGACTATCCGACGCTGTTCCGCGAAGGGAAGTAGTCAGACGCGCCGGGGTGATCGAACTGCAGTGACGCGCTGGTATGCTTGCACGATTCGTGGTTCCAGCGTACGCTTGGCCACCGTCAACAAGTCTCTGACCTCGAACGCTGCAACGATGTTATGAGTAGCGAATTCGATCCCTATCATCGTTGGCTGGGAATTCCGCGCAAGCATCAGCCGGCCGATCATTACCGGCTGCTGGGGATCGAATTGTTTGAGGCCGACCCGGAAGTGATCCGCGACGCGGGGGAGCGGCAGAGCGGCCACGTCCGGCGGTATGCGCTGGGACAGCACTTCGCGGTGTGCCAGAGAATCCTGAACGAAATCGGGGCAGCCAAGGCGTGTTTGCTCGATCCGGTCAAGAAGGCCCAGTATGATGCGACGCTGCAGAGGCCTCCGTCGGCAGCAACTACCCCGATGGCTTCCGTCGCGCCGCAGTCATCTCCACCCGTAGAACCCGCCTTCGGCGAACACGTTTCTCCTGCGCGTCCAATCCGTTCGGTCCTGGAACGTCTGACGCCGGGGTGGCTGGAGAATCACTTGAAGGCTTTGGTGGGGGAAAGTCGCCCCTGGCTCCTGCCCGCCGTGCGTTCGTTGGTTTTGGGGGCCCCAATTGCCTTGCTGACCGTGGTCTTGGCCATCGTATTCACCGAGATCAGGGGCAAACCCAAGGACCTCGACAACCGTCCAACCATCGCTGCGGCAGAACCAGGGGTACCGCCGGGTGTACGCCCACCGCCACCAGAGCCGTCCACACGCCGTACCGATGTGCCAAAGATCGTGGCCAAGCCCGATAATCCCGACAGCCAACCCGCGGTTTCTGCCGAGCGTCCAACGGAAGCGGTGGTAGTGGCGGCTTCACAACAACCGCCGACAATGCTGCCTGCACGGCCGCCCTCTATAACGAAGATCGCGGGCCAATACGTGGATGAAGGGGTCGAGTTGCGCATACCGCTGACGGCCGATTCAGGCGAACCACCGCAGAAGCTCCGCTTCCGCCTTGGACCGAACTCGCCCGAGGGAGCGCAGATCGACGAGAACACGGGCCTATTCACGTGGACGCCGACGGAGGAGCAAGGGCCGGGTGACTACATCATCCACATTGAGCTTGCCTCCTCCGAAGCTGGCGGTGCGCTGATCAGCGAGACGCTGCCCGTGCAGGTACGCGAGGTGAACTCTGCCCCGGAGTTCGGGCCAATCGCTGGACAACACCAGGCGAAAGTCGGGATGGAACTAGCCTTCGACGTCACGGCCAAGGAGTCCGATGTGCCACCCAATGCGATCAGGTTTTCGGCCGTGGACCCACCGCCAGGGGCCAAGATCGACGAGTCGTCGGGACGGTTTACTTGGATTCCCGATCCCTCCGCTGCGGGTAAAGATTGGACGATCACGATCGCGGCCCGGGATGACGGTTCGCCCCCGGTAAACGCGGAGGCGCGGTTCACCGTCCGCGTCGAGTCACTACCGAAACCGCAGCCTAAACCACCACCTCCACCTCCTGCTACGTACACCAATTCCATCGGGATGAGATTCGTCTTGATCCCGGCCGGCGAATTCCTGATGGGCTCGCCGGAGGGGGAGCAGGGCGCCAGCCCCGACGAAAAGCCCCAGCACAAGGTGCGAATCACCAAACCGTTTTATCTGGGCGTGTACGAAGTGACGCAGCGGGAGTACGTAGCGGTGATGGGGAGCAATCCGAGCAGATTCAGGGCGGCGACGCACCCGGTGGGGCGCGTGAGTTGGGAGGACGCGGTAGCGTTTTGCGGGAAGCTGAGCGCGCAGGAGGGGCAGGAGTATCGGTTACCGACGGAAGCGGAATGGGAGTATGCGTGCCGCGCGGGGACGACAACGCCGTTCAGTTTTGGCAGCAGTCTGAACGGCGATCACGCGAACTGCAACGGCAAGCGTCCGTACGGCACGTCGGCAGAGGGCCCGTCCAAGCGGCGGACGGCTCCAGTGGGCTCGTACCGAGCGAACGGGTTTGGTCTGTACGACATGCACGGGAACGTGTGGGAGTGGTGTGCGGACTGGTATGACGCGAAGTACTATGGACCGTTGCCGGTGGTGGATCCGGTTGGGCCTACGGGAGGTTGGCGCCGGGTGTTCCGGGGCGGCGGTTGGGGCCTCGACGCGTCCTGCTGCCGGGCGTCGTACCGCGCCTGGGGCCTCCCCCCCCAAATCCTCCTCGAGGATCACGGCTTCCGCCTCGCGAGGACAGTTTCCTCATCCTCACGGTAATTCTCCTCGGCCGTAGCCGTTCGTTAGCGGAGCCTGTAGCGAAGGCCGCAGGGGCGGTGGCGGTAGCCACGCCCCTGCGAGCCGGAGCGGAAGGCGGAGCGGGCCACGTGTTCCGTCGTCTTCGAGAGGGATGTACGCGGCGCAGGCCACCGTGCGGTCTGGAGCGAAGCCCCAGCGAATTCGAAAACACTCGCACAAAACAGGCGATCCGTGTCAAACGCGCGTTCTGAATTCAATATCGCGTCAATTAGCGAAAATCAGTGTTCCGAGGACTTGACCGCCAGCTGGGAGTTTCGCGCGATGGTGGTGGTCGACACCCTGGTCTTAACGCCGAAGGATCTGTACGGCTGCGGTTATCATCTTGCTCAACACGGTCATCTTACGTACCTGCTCGAACTCAGCCTGATGATCCATGCGGCTTCAGCCGCTGGATCTCGGCGACGGTGGGCGCCATCTGGCTTGGCGTGTGCTTGGCCGTGACGCAGTCGCGGCCCAGGACCAGGTAGGCGAAATCGGATTGGGTTTGGGCCTGGTCGAAGGCGGTCTTGGCTCGGGCGAGTTCCGTACCCAGCCGCATCGCTTCGCACTGTCCAGCCGCGGACTGCTTGGCTTGCTCCGCTTGAGCCAGAGCCGCGCGAGCGCGGTCCAACTCCGTCGCCGCAGTTCGGGCCGTTTGCTGGCTGCGGGCCAGGGCTGTCGGCAATGGCTCCTTGGCCGCGGCCTTGCCGAGTTCCACACACAGCGCGTCCAGGCGGCGGAGGACGCTCGTGCGGTCGCTCAGGTCCACCGGGCCGCCCGAAGCGAAGACCGAACCGGGCTGCCCAGCCTCGCCGCGGAGCCGGGCCCGCCAGGTGTCGAGGTTCTCCAAGTCCCGTTCCTGGTTGTGCATGATTTCCACGCGGGCGGATTGGTGGGCCTGGGGCACGCGGGCCGAAACGGCGATGCGGCCGTTGGCGGCGTAACTGTATTCGACGTGGACGTGCGTCCCCTTCGGCAGGCCTGGCGGGAGGTCGCGCACCACGCACTCGCCCAGCAGGATGCAGGCCTCCGGCCGGTCGCTCTCGCCCTCGACCACCGACACTTTGACGCTCCGCTGATCTGCCTTGGCCGTCGGAAAGATCCGGGACACGCGGCAGGGAATCGCCGTGTTCTTGGGGATGATGATCACATTCATCCGGTGCCGAGTCTGAGGATCGATGCCCACCACTCCCAGGCTGTGCGAGTTGATGTTCTGCAGCCGGCAGCGGTCCAGTTCCGGATGGCTGCCCTGGTTCAACAGGGTGGCGGCGTACAGCGCCGCGCCGTGCGCCACCGCTTCGTCGGGCGACGCCGTGCGGTCCGGCTCCTTGCCGGTGACCCGCCGCAGCATCTCGGAGACCATCGGCATCCGAATCGAGCCGCCGACCAGCAGCACGCGGTCGATCTGCGGCCAGGCGAGTCCCGCCTCCTTGATCACCAGCGACGTCGTCGTCTCGGTACGTTCCAGCAAGTCGCGCGTCAGGTCGTGGAACACCTGGCGCGTGACCTCGATCTTCATGCGGATTCCGGCGTGGAACACCATCACCATCGCCCGGCTCCGCTCGGACAGCGTGTGCTTGGCCTCTTGCGCGTCCAGCCACAACTGAGCGGCATCCTGCGGGTCGCTGCGCGGATCGAGGCCGTGCTCGGCGGCGAATTGGCCCGCCAAGTGATCGACCAGCCGTTCGTCCCAATCCTTGCCGCCCAATCGAACGTCGCCATCGGTGGCCAAGGCCCGGAAGCCGTCCGGGGCGATCTCCAGGATCGTGACGTCGAACGTCCCGCCACCCAAATCGTAGACCAGGACGCGCATGGGCCGCGTCCCCGCGGCTGCGGCAGCGGGACCGAAAAAGCCTTGCTGGTAGCCGAAGGCGACCGCAGCGGCCGTCGGCTCGTTGATGATGTCCAGGACTTCCAAGCCCGCCAGGCGGCCCGCGTCCTGCGTGGCCTTGCGGCGCGTCTCGTCAAAAAACGCCGGCACGGTGATCACGGCCTGGCGGACCGGTCCCAGCCGCAGTTCGGCGTCGGCTTTGAGCCGGTCCAGGACAAACGCGCTCAGCACCTCCGTGGGCACGTCCACGCCGCGCACCTTGCGATGGTACACGGGGCTGCCCATGTCGCGTTTGAAGCACTCGGCATACGCGTCCGGCTCCATGACCGCGGCCCGCACGGCTTCGCGGCCCACCACCACCTCGTCCCGGTCAAAGAACACTGCGCTGGGCGTGAGCAGGTCGCCTTGATTGTTGATGATCGTTACCGGCCGGCCGGAGGCATCCAGATGGGCGATCACGGAGTACGTGGTGCCCAGGTCGATGCCGATCGGCGGCAAGTTGGCGGGTGCTTGGTTCATATCGTCTTGTGAACTTCCTTGCCGATCCGAAATCACAGCCGCTTGATCTGTCCTTCGGCAAACTCATAGATTCCCGTCACCTGCCAGCGGCTCTGGAAGGCGGGATCGACATAGAACATCTCAATGCGGTACCGATCGCCGACCAGTTCCACGACTCGTCCGCGCCACCAGATGCGGAAGCCCTTGTTGCTGACCCGGTCGCCCGGTTCGAATTCCGTCCATTTCGGCGTTAAGGGTGGTTCCGCGGGTTGAGACGGTTGGTCCTGTGCGCGGCCGTAGTCCGCCACCGATTGGCCCAGGAGCAGGGCGTAGTCGAGGAACCCCTCCGGCGGCTTCGCTGTGAGCATCTTGATCGTGTCGGCAGTAGGGTCCCAGGTGGAACTCTTCATCAACTCGTCCGTCTCGCGGTCGAGTCTGGAAACCTCCTGCGAATACTCGCGGTCCGCCTCCTCCAACGCCACCTGAATCCTGTGCAAGTCCAGGTAGTAATCAACCATCTGGTTGTACAGCATCTGGTAGACCTGCTCTCCGCCCGTCTTGGCCGCGCCAAAGCGATACCCGCGCTTGACCATGAAGGCCATCAACTCCTCGACGGCGACGGGTTCATTCTGCGGTCCGCCGGAAAACAGGGCTTCCGCGCCCTCAAAAAGCTCGTCGCAGCGGATGTCCGCGAGGGAGCGCGCGGTGATGAATTGGGCGATGTCGGAACGCATCCCCTGCACGAACTGCTGGGCCGCCAAGTATTGGGAAGCGACCACCGCATCGTGGCCGCCCGTCTTCCACTCCTCGTGGAACCGCTTGTACTCCTTGTCGAACAGCTTCTTGATCTCATCGGCGGCCTGCAGCATCTGCATTTGGGTTGCCGCTTTGACGGGCCGTTGTTCCCGGAGTTCTGCCTCGGCTTCGGTCTTGGCTTGCTCCAGACTCCGCAAATGCTCGGAACAATCGCTGTCGGCAAGCAGGAGGGCCGGCCAGTCGAGTGTCAGGGCTCCACGCTTGGCGTCGACGGTCAGCGTCGATTCGCGCGGGCCTTTCTTGAACTGCACCCGCTCGATGTCCTCCCGCCGCAACACGCGCTGGCCGCCGATTTGGTGGCCCAGTTCCGTCAGCCGATCGAATTCACGCCGATACTGTTGGTGATTGAGTGCGGCCTTGCCGCACAGATCAAGGAAGGTGTTCAGAGCCCGTCCGTTGGTGATCGCCAAGCGTGACTGCTGCGGAAACTCCAACAGGACCCGAGTTGCCGCGAGTTTGGCTTTTTGCAGCCGCTTGATGTACTCTCCGACCCTCGTCGTCGGCAACCGGCCATGACGCGTGTCATCGAAATTGGCCACGGCCCAGTTTCGCAGGTACTGCTCGTTGTGGTGTTTCTCGGTCAGCTCTGTCTTCTCTTTCCGAATGTCGAGCGCCTGCTGCCGTTCCTTGTCCTTCACGCGTTCCTTGACTTCCAGCGTATTCTCAATCAGTTGGGAGCGCAGTGTGGCGACTTGGTCCTGCGCGGCGTCCCTCTCGCTTTCCGTTTCGGCTAACTGGCGGCGAAGGTCGCTGACTTCGTCGGCACGCACGGGAAAGCCGGCACAGACGAGCAGGATGAAAACCGACTGGGATCGTGTCATTTCACGCCGTCTCCGACTCATTTGCTCTCCGGCAACAGCGGGTCCAACTGATCGCAGAGCACCACGTAGCGGTTCGTGGAGGGTCCCGCCATAACGCCGATCACTGTCCCTTTCTCGTCCAGCACTGCCGCGCCCTCGCTGCCTGCTGGCGGGTTGGCATCCAGAAGCAACAGCGGCAGGTCGTTGGTTGAACCGGCCACCGTCTCGAGGCCTCCCACGGCGCCCGGCACCGAGACAATTCCCGGTGGATCGAGGATGTTAAACGGCTGGAGTTCTGCCCCGGCTTTCAACCGGTACGCGAGCACGGTGACTTTGGTCCCGGTGGGCGGCTTGGGCAAGGCCGCCGCCCGCGTCACATCCAAGTGCAGCGGCAGCGGTGCCTTCAGGGTGACCACGCCCACGTTGTGAGCGCGGCTCAGGGGACTCCCGGATGCTTGCTTGTCGAACAGCGGATGCACGACTACGTCCTCGACGGGAACGAACCGCGGCTCGGCACCCCCATATCCAACGAACAAGGCGTCGCCGCTGTCATGCCGCTCTTCGAGGACCGACAGATGTGCCCCTGTACTGACGATCAAGTCCGGCCGCAGGGCCCATCCCGTGCAAACGGGGAACTTCCGGCCGTTGATTTCCACGATCAGATAGACGATGCCATTGGCCAGTCTGCTGACCAGGACATCTCCGTCCCGTTTTCCGGCGACCCCCGCGATCGTGACCGTGACTCGCGCGGTCGCCTCCCCGCCGTGTCCGTCGGCGACCACGTAGGCGAACGAGTCGCTCGCCGCTCCGCCTGGGCTGGCGTTGTCGGCGCTGGCCGCAGCGCGATACTGGATCGCGCCGCCCGTCCCGATCGTGGCCGAACCTTTCGTGCCTTCGAGCACCAACCGCACGACCGTCAACGGATCGCCGTCCGGGTCCGTATCGTTGCCCAGCACGGGCAGTCCCGCTTCCCCGCTACCCGCCACCTGGGCCGCGTCGTCGCCAGCTCGGGGCGGACGATTGTAGTCGGCGGGACGTACCACTTGAATGTGAACCGTCGCTTGACTTTCCTGGCCGCCCGTATCGCGCAGGGTGTAGCGAAACTCGTCCGTGGCGCTCTGGCCACGCTGGAGCTGTTCAAACTTCCCGGCGGTGTCATAGACGATCGCGCCGTCCGGATTGATGGTCGCTGTGCCAGCGGTCGTCGACGTGTCCAACCGGCAGACGGTCAGTTGCTGCGGACGCTCGTCCTGGTCATTGCTGAGCACCGCGACATGAAGAGGCTTGCCAACTTCGACCGACGCCGAGTCGTCGACGGCGCGCGGCGGAGCATCGGAGTGGGCGAGCCGACTGAGGGCAAAAGCCAACAGAGCGACCAGGGCCAACGAGCCAACGCCTCCAATCACGGCTGATCTTGCGAGGCGAGGCTGCCCGCGGTTGCCATCTGCATCGGGCCGGGGTGCGGACTCCGTGGGTGCGTCTTCGTCGGCAGTGCCGGTTTCTGTGGCAACGGGCGGGCCGGCGACAGAGGGGGCTCCTGCGGCCACGATCGCAAAGCGGAAATCGGGTCCCTCGTCCGAGATCCGGACTACGTCGCCGGAACGTAGGCGCGTCGACTGCCCGCTGGACACCGGCCGTTGGTTCACCAGCCATTCGCCCGCCCCGCGATTCGTGAGCGTCCATCCTTGCTCGCTGGAGTCCAACGTCGCATGCCGGCCGCACGCCGCCGCTTGGTCCCGCGGATGGAGAGCAATATCGGCATTGGCGACGTCGCCCACGACAATGCGATGGCCATCCAGGTGGTGTCGCTCGCCCTGACGCGCGCCGGACAAAACGAGGATTTCTACCGGCATCGCACTCCCCTCACGGCCCACTCGCCGACGTCCGACTTGCGCTTCCCAAATCTGGATGACAGACCTTCACACCACCAAGACTTACGACAGGGCTGATTGTAACGGCCAGTCCAGGATGAGGCAACACGGGCGGTGCGCCCGGCGTTCGAGCTACGGGCTCGGTCGATGGCCCCGCAGTTCGGATTTCCGGGGATGGTTCTTGGCGGTCATCGAACACGGATTGCCGTTGAACGATACGGCCTGATCGGAGACGAACGGAAGATCTCCTGGGGCAGCTCGAACAATATCCAGGGCAAGATCCTGTACGGCCTGGCCCAACTGGCCGCCTGGAGCGACGACGAAAGACTGCTGGCGACGCTGCGGCTCAACGCCGACTACTACGCGCGGATGCAGTACGACGACGGAGGCTGGGCCCACTTTGTCGAGCAGATGCCCCAAAGTGTGTGCGGCTATGCCACGGCCTGGGGCGCGGCCGGACTGTTGGTGACCTACGAAAAACTGGGAGATGCAAAGTACCTGCAGTCGGCCGAGCGGGCGCTGGCGGCCTATCGCAAGGGGCGGACGCCCGACGAGGGCGCCCAGCCCGACGGCTCGATCCTCTGCCACTGCAACCACGGCAATCCGCTGGAAGACGACCACGCCGTCCGCTCGTCGATCACCATGCTCACCCCCTACGCCCTGGCGTACCGGATCACGAAGAAACCCGAGTACCGGCAGGTGCTCGACGACCTGCTTCGGTATCTGACGCCACGGCAGCACGCCTGCGGAGCGATCAAGCAAGCCGAGAACGACTGCGTGAACTTAATCTATTCACAGAACTGGGGTCCGCAGGGCTTCTGCGAGGCGTACGAGGCCACGGGCGACGACCGCCGCCTGCAAGCCGGCCTGCGGCTGGCCGATTTCTTCGTCCGCGTCCAGCTTCAGGACCAGGACCCGCACCTGCACGGCGCCTGGGTAGGAAACTACAACGTCGCCAAAGACTTCCCCGGCGGCAACGTGGACGACGAGGGCAATCTGTACGACCTCTACACCAGCTGGGGCACCGGCCCGATCGTCTATGGCCTCCAACGACTGCTGCCGCACGTCGGCATCTGACGGCGGCCTTCCCCGCGAACTGAGGAGTCGCGACCGCCCACCCGCGACGCTTGAAGGCGTATCAGGACCTCGTCTGGTTTGAGTCCGTCGCCTCGATGACCGTTCCCTTTCAAGTCGATGATCCGCGCCATCGCCGTGGGAAGCGCGTTGGCGATCGTACGTGATAAACTCACCCGCCGGAGCGATACCGGATCGACAAGGCCACGTCCAGCAGGGACATCGCCGGGTTTCGGATGCGGACGGACTCCCACAGGGCCTCGCCGACGGAAGGGCTGTTCGCGCCGCCGAAGGCCACGCCGCTGCGGCCGTTGGGCGCCGGGTGCGTGAATCGCCGGGTGCCGTCCAAGCAGAGCTGACCGTCCGCGTAGACTTTCAGGTCCTGCTGGTGGATGACGATCCGGTAGGTGTGAAAGGCGTCCGCCGTCGGCAGCGGACTCGACAGGCCGTCGTAGCGCAGCATGACGCGATCGGGATGGAACATGATCTCCTCTCCGGCCACGCCGTTCTCGATCAGCACGCTGCTCCAACCGGACAGCAGCTTCAGGCGGACTTCGAGCACGACCTCGTCGTCCGGACAGACGGCGCCCAGGTGCTGGAAGTAAGCGTAGCTGCCCGGCGCCGTGCTACGATCCGCCAGCAGCAATTTGCCATCACGAACTTCGGCGACGCAGTCTTGGACAAAGCCCATTTTCTTCCACGGGGGACCGGGTAGGCCCGGGCTTTGCCAGACGAGCGCCCAGTCGTCCGCCGCCGCATCGGCCGGTTCCGGCGGCCGCGCCCGGAACGCCAGGCGGTTGTTTCCCTTCTTCAGCAATTCCGGCGGGACGGCAAAATCGAGCCAGTCGTCCTGGGTCTTGGGTTGCTCCAGTCGCTGGCCATTCATTGTCAGCTCCAGGTTGTGGCCGCTGGCCCGCACGTGGCACGTGGCCTGCGGCTTCAGCCCGGCCGCCATCGCCTCGGCCAAGTCGTCGGCGACGGCCAGTTCCACTTCGCGGAACTCCCGGGTGGGGACTAGCCAGGGATTGGTGGGCGTCAGGATGGGCACGTGCCGATGTGTGCGCCCGCCAGCCAGGTAGCGTTCCGGATCGCCGTTGCGCACGGTGACGAAGTACAGTTTGTCCATGCGTTGCAGGGCCGCCGCGTCGCCCAACTCGCGCCACACCGCGCCGCGCGGGTCGAAGTAGTTGAACAGGTAGATCCCGTCCGCGCCGGCGGCCCAAGCTCGCGCCGCGCGGGCCCGATAGCTCTCGATCGACTGGCGCGAGAAGCGGGTCTCGCCCTGGACCCGCGATTCGCTCAGGCACGGGTACACCGGCATCCCGTGCCGATGCCCCAGTTCGACCAGGTACTCCCAGGGATTGCACTGGAAGTAGCACGTTCCGATCAGCAGGTCGGCCAGTCCCTCCGCCAGCCACTTCTCCAGGTCCAGCCCGATTCCCTGGCAGTACTCGACCGAGTCGGGGACGCGGATGGCGATCAGGATCGGCCTGCCGCGCCGCAGACCCTCGCGCTCGGTCATCTGGCGGATGCGCCGCAGCAGATCGGTCATCATGTCGAGTTCTTCGCGGCTGGCGCGGCCTCCTTCGGCCACACTCTTGAAAAAGCAGGCGTGGCGGAAGAAGTCCAGTTCGACGCCGTCGACGTCGAACTTCTGGCACACTTCTTCCACGAAGCGGTAGGCCAGATCGCGGACTTCCGGCACGGCGAAGTTGACCGACGACCACGTGCCGTACTTGGGCTGCTTCTGGGCCGTCCCGACCAGGTACTCGGGGTGATCGTGTTTCAGTTTCGGAACCAGATAGGGTCCGTAGCCGTCGAGCCCCGCGTCGTGCGTGTCGTTCATCCGCAGGTCCCAGAAAACCTCCATGCCGTGGCGGTGGCCGAAATCGACCACCACGCGGATCGGGTCGATGCCGCGCTGGAGCAGTTGCGGCAAGCCGTTGTCTTGGAAGATGTATTCGGTCGACAGAAACGGTTCCATGACCTGGCTCTGGTGCAGGGCGTGACCGAAGCACATCGAGTTGCTGTAGAAGATGCTGTCCACCTGGCTGCCCACCAGCGGCGCGGTCCGCAGGGCGAGCAGCGCCTCGGCCGTGGGAGCTTTCTTGGTGTAGATCACGTCGTCGCCGTCGTTGTTGAAGATCATCCGCCGCTGGCGGTGCGCGGCTTCCCGGCGGGCTTGACGCAGGGCATTCAATTGGCTTCCGGACGACGGCGGTTCGTCCGCCGGCGCCGCCAGTGAAGCTGTCAAAACAAACAGGATGCCCCAGGAAAGTGTGATGTGGCGCATGATAGCCTCCCACCGGTTCGATTGACTTGCCCAGAAGGGACACTCTACTTCTTTGGGGAAAGCAGTGGAGGTCCCGACTCCTCACAAAAGCAGAGTGTTCAGTAAAATACAATGTCCCCTTTTTGGTCAAGGCTTCCAGCCGGGGCCGCGGACGAAACGTCCGGGCTTGGCGCCGGTGTGGTTTCCGTCCTTGAGCACCTGCACGCCGTTCACAAACACGTGGATCATCCCCGTGGCATATTGGTGCGGCTTCTCGTAGGTCGCGTGATCCTGGATCTTGGCGGGATCAAACACGACCACGTCGGCGAAGTACTTCTCCAGGAGCCTGCCGCGCCGATCGAGCTTCAGGTTCTCGGCCGGTAAGGCGGCGAGCTTGCGGATAGCTTCCTGCAGGGTGATCAGTTCCTCCTCCCGCACGTACTTGGACAACAGCCGGGCGAAGCTGCCATAGGCCCGCGGATGCACGCTCGATTTCAGAAACACCCCTTCGGGCGCCAAGGTTGGCGAATCGGAACAGAAACTGACCCAGGGCAGGGCGATCTTTCGGCGCAGGTTCTCCGGCGACTGGCTGAAGTACACGGTCGAGATCGAACTGCCGTCCTCGACGATCAGGTCCATGACGGTTTCTTCCGGGGACGTACGTCGCATCTTCGCCACATCGGCCAGGGTCTTCCCCGTCAGCGGCTTGAGCGACGGGTTCTTGAAGCCCACCAACAGGATTTTGTCCGGTGAACCGGCCTGCAGGTACATGTTCTCCCAGCCGGTCCGCGACTCGCGCATCTCGCGGGCAATGCGTTGGCGGGTGGCCGGGTCCTTCATTCGGCGTACGGAAGCTTCGAACCCGCCGTCCTGCACCCAGGGCGGCATGGTCGAGTTGAGGCCAGTCGAGCTGGCGGGATAGGTGTAGACATCCGCGGTGATGCGAAGTCCTTCCGAGCGCGCTTCTTCGACCAGGGCAATCACCCGGTCCAGCTTGGGCCAGTTCTCCCGGCCGGCGGTCTTCAAGTGGTAGATCTCGGCACGGACCCGCGTCGCGCGGGCGACGGCCAGCAACTCCTCGACCGATTCGACCAGTTCCGAGCCTTCGCTGCGGAGGTGCGAGATGTAGAGCCCGTCGTGTTCCGCCACGGCTTTCGCCAGCGCGATCAGCTCGTCCGTCTCGGCGAAACAGCCCGGCGGGTAGACCAAGGCAGACGCCACGCCGACCGCGCCTTCCTCCATCGCTTGGCGAACCACACCCTGCATCCTGTTCAGTTCTTCGGCCGTGGGCGGCCGATCGTCGCGGCCGATGACGTAGACGCGCGGAGTGGCGGCCCCCAGGAACGACGCGACGTTCGGGGAAACCCCGCGCCGCTCCAGGAAGCGGAGGTACTCGCCCAGCGTACTCCACTCGATCGCGTACTTGATGTCCCGCTGCTCCTGGATCAGCTCCTTCTTCATGCGCTCGTTGAGCGGCCCCATGGACTCGCCTTCGCCCATCACTTCCAGGGTGACGCCTTGACGAATATCGCTCTGTGCCCGCCCGTCTTCGATCAAGGACTCGTTGCCCCAGCACATCATGTTGATGAAGCCGGGCGCGACCGCGAGCCCCGCCACGCGGAATTCGGTCTTTCCGCGGGCGGAGGACAAGTCGCCAATCGCCGCTACCACGTCGCCGTGAATGGCTACGTCACCCACAAAGGGTGCCTTGCCGCTGCCATCGTATATCGTCCCGCCACGCAGCACGACATCGTATTCGGCGGGCGAACCACGTTCGGCTGCCAGCAGCAGAACCGTTGCCGCAGCTGTTCCCAGCATCCGATACCGAAGCAGAGAAGTCATGTGAGTCGTCCTTTCAGGAAAAGCCAAGCGTCGCACAATTCGGGAACTGATCGGCTGAAGGAAAAAGGATGTCCCATCCTCTCTCTTGCGCGGATGACCGCGGCGTCGAAACGCCAATCGCGTCTCACGTCCCGAACACGCTGGCCAGCCAGGGCACGGCGTGATGGGGCCGGAAGCGGTGCCGCGCGGCATCGACGTAGGCGTAGGCGAAGTACTGCTCGCCGCTGATGCCCACGGGCAGTTCCGCGTCGTCCAACGTGCGCGAGGCCGGGTCTTCGTACTTCTCGTAATGGCACACTTTCACCGCCTCGGCGGCGTCCAGCAGCGCGTAGGCCCGGCGGATCTTGGCGATCTGGTTGGGCCGTCCGCCTTCGGTGAACAACAGCGGCCGCGGGGCCAACGCGGCTTCCAGATCGGTGTAGTCGAACCACGGAACCATGCCCGGCACGACCTGGTGCCCGCCCGGATGGTACAGGTTCATCGCCACGGCCCGCTCCTGCCAGTGGCACACGAAATCGTTGTGGACCACGGCTTTCACCAGGTCCGGATAGAGCACGCCCAGGATGTCGGCCGGCTTGGCGCCCAGCGAATGGCCGCTGGTCGCCACCCGTTTTGCGTCGACGTAGGGCTGCGCGACAAGCCACCGCAGGACGCACGCTTTCTGGAATACCGAAATCGCTTCGTAGCAGCGGCCCATCCAGATCGCGCACAGCGACAACGCTTCTCGATTGAGTCTGGGGCTCGCCAGTTCGTTGGTGGCCGGGCTGTCGAAGGCCGCCGCCACCAGCCCGCGGCGGGCGAAGTGGTAGGCCATCCGGTTGTCGGACCACTTGATCTTGTCCGGCGCCGGTGAGCCCGGCAGTTCGGGTTCGCCCGCCAGCAGCTCCTTGCTGCTCGTGGAGCCGGGAAAGCACATGACGGCGGGCGCGGGCGAGTTGGAACTGACCCCGTCGGGGACCAGCAGCAAGTAAGGCACCACGCTGAAGGGCTCCGGGTAGGCCTCCCAACGTTCCAGCCGATAGCCCTCGCGCGGTTGCGACCAGATCCGCTTCGGCTCGGGCTGGCCGGGGACATCCGGAAAGCACATCAGTTCCAGCAGCTTGTCGCGGACGGCTTGCTGCCATGCCGGGAATTCTTCACGGGTCATGTCGAGACGATAAGCCAGCTTGGGTTGAAGCGCCTGCATGGTTTTGTGTGCAAACGCCGCGGTCTGGAGGAAACGCCCGTCTTCCCGTCCGCTGAGATACGTCTGTCCTACCACAGGCCCAGCCGCGGGTGAGGTCTTGGCCGCTTCCCCAGCACCCGCTGCCGTCGTGGCTACCCACGTGGCACCCATCCCCACGATTCCCAGAAACTCGCGCCGCGGAAGTTCTTTCATAACGCGTCTCCCTATGCTTCGTGGCAGTCGCACGCCGCTCATCAACCACCGGGAGTGTACCGCAGTCGCGCGGCTGCTACAATGGTCGCCACGCTTCATGGAGAAACGATCATGTGCTGCGTTGTGCGTTTGGCGGTGATGGTGGTGCTGGCCACGGCTTTCGTCGCGCCGGCGACGTGGGCGGCGGAAGCGGCGAGCCCGCTGAAGGTCGGCGTGTACCGGCGGGCGACCGGCGGTGCGGCGATGGCCAAGGCGCTGGCCAAGGTCCCGGGGCTGCAGGTGATCCCGTTCAAGGAGTTCACAACGGACAGCCTGCTGGCTTGCGATGCCGTCGTGATCGGGGCTTGCACCTTGGACCGGCCGGAGCAGGTCAAGGCGATCCGGACCTATCTGGCCAGCGGGGGCGGCCTGGTGCTGCAGCACTCGGCCTGCGGCCGTGGGCGTCCGGAAACGCCGGTGCCGAGCGTCGCGCGCAAAGTGATCGACCGGCGTCCAGACACGGTGTTGGCCGTCAAGGACCGCGCTCACCCGATTGCGGCCGGACTGCCGGACCATTTCGAGCACGCCTACCACGACCATCTGTTTCTGGAACCGGGCCCGGACGGGACCGTCGTCGTGGCCGATCGCGAAGGGGCGGCGGTGGTAGTGGCCGGCAGTGCGGGGACCGGGCGGATCGTGATGTGCGGAGCGCTGCCCGGCTATCGCTACGATCCGGCTACCTTTGCCCAGGCGGAAGCGGAGCCCACCGGCGGCGAACTGCAGCTGGCAGTCAACATGGCGAAGTGGGCCGCCGCGGGACGGCTCACCGCCCAGGCGCCCGCACAGATCGCCGAACGCCGCAAAAAGGCCGAGTCCGATCTGAAGTTGGAGGACCTCTCCCGGCTGCTGCCCACGTCCGACTGGTTCGGCAGCGAAATGCTCCGCGGCAGCTACTTGCCGCTGCAGCCGGTGAACGAACTGGGCGGCCGGTTCTTCATCACCTACGACTCCCAGACCTGGCGCGGCTACCAGCTCAAGCGGATCGACACGCCCGCGCAGCTGGAGTTCTATCGGAACCGGGTGCGGCTGGACGTGTGCCAGCTCAAATGGCTGGGCGTGACCGACATCGTGTACTGGACCGACGTCAGCGGTGAGCGAGTGCATCATCCCACGGCCGTGCCCGACTCGGACGTCCAGTGCCGCGGCTTCGATCCGCTGGCCGAATTGATCCAGGCGGCCACGGCCGAGGGCCTCCATGTCTGGGCGTCTTGGCATTCGTGCATCCGCTCGGAGAAGTTCGCAAAAAAATACGCCGCCCGTGACGCCGAAGGGAACTTCTACAAGTACGGCGGCGAGGACTACTGCGAGGACCTGCTCAGCCCGGACTACCGGCAGCGGTGCCACGCGCTGCTCGACGAGTATGCCGCCAAGTACAAGCCGCTGGGCAACTTTCCGGGCTTGGCGATCTACGACGAACTGTGGTTCACCTACGCCGACTTCCACGGCGACGATCTGCCGCGGTTCGAGCAGTTCTGCACGCAGCGGTTCGGCGAAAAACTCCCGGCCGACATGGCGGCCCGTCTGGCCAAACGCACGGCGTGGACGGACACCGACGACCTCTGGCGCCGGCGGTACATCCTCTTCAAGCAGCAGGTGGTGACCGATTTCTGGCGGGATCTGGTCGAGTACGCCCACGGCAAGGGACTGAAAATCGGCGTGCAGTTGCTGAGCACCGCCAACTATCCGACCGGTTGGTCGTGGGGCATCGACAGCGTGGCCCTGGCGCGCTTGGGGGCGGACTTCTACAACGGCTCTGCCGGTGCGTACGAGAACATGCTCCGTTGGGCCCACGTACACGACACCTGGGGCCAGTACAACACCGCCTGCTTCCACGGCGGGCCGGGCGGGATCTATTTCACCTTCAACCAACTCTGGCGGCTGGTGATGTACGGCAACAACCCGGTGCTGCCGCGCGAACTGGGCCGGCACATCCATCAACAGCGCAGTTGGGCCGGTGCCCAATCACTGGCCCGCGTGGCCCTGCTGCACAACCAGAACGCGCTGCAGATGCTGCTGCCCGACACGCGTCCGCAGGCCAACCGCGAGACGGCCTTGCTGCGGGCCCTGCAGCGCCGCCAGCACGTGGAGACGATCTTTACCCAGGCCGATGAGCGGTACCGCGAATTTAGCGTGTTGATCGCCACGCCGTATGCGGCCCGCGGGTTGTCCGCGGACGCTCGGGGCAAGCTTCGCCGGTTCGTGGAAGACGGCGGCACGATCATCTCGCTGAACGCGGACTGGAGCATCGCCCGCGAGGACCTGACCGAGGAGCGCGACGTGACGCCCGAGATGGCCGGCGTGACGTACGGCGAGACGCTCCCCGCGGCGCCCGCTACGTTCCGCGCCGGCGACGCCCAGGTGTCGTTGCTGATCGACACCCCGCGGCGCCTGGCGACGCCGGCTCCAGATACGAAAGTACTCGCCCAATTCGGCGACGGGAGTCCGGTCGTCACCGAGCGGACGTTGGGCAAAGGCAAGGTAATCGGCGTCCACTTCGGCGCCGACGTCGAGTTGGACAAGAACGACAATCGCGCGCTGGTGGCCTATCTGGCTGGTCTGGTCCAGCAGGCGTCGCGGCCGGCTGTCGTGGCGGAGGGCAGCGGGTTTCGCGTCATCTCGACACTGAGGAAAGGGAATTGGGTCGCCGTGGCGCTGTTTCCCGACCAGGTTCCTTGCCAGGCCCGATTGTCCGTGGACTTGGAAGCGCTGGGCATCCGCAAGAGCCGCTTCCGAATGCTGATGCTGGGCAAGCAGATGGAGATCGGCCGCCCCGGCGATCTGTGGGGCGAGTCGGGTTTCTGGACGACGGCCGAATTGAAGGCGGGCTTCCCGGTCACGATTGCCGCCAACGACGACCGCAATCTGCCCTTGCCCGACACGTTCGACCTGAGCGACTTCCAAGGCGAGCGGGGCCGCACGTCCGCCGACTACCTGCAGAACGTCACGCGCGATTGGTGGGACAATGAAACCCGCGGCCGGCGCAAACGGACCTACGCTTACGAGATCGTCGTTTTGGCGCCGGGCGACGAGCCTGTGATGCCGAAGGATGTCCCTCATTAGGAACTCTCGCTCATGCAGGGGCCAATACCTCACCACGGGCGGCCCTCGTCGAACTCGTGGGCCACGGGGTTGCGCAGGATCTTGCGAGCCCGGAACCGAATCTCCTGGGCCACGCCCACCGCCTTGGGATTGCAGGTCGCCTCGATCCCGGCTAAGTACCGCAACATGTTAACGGTCTTATGACAACCGTTCACGATGCCGTCCTGCCAGCCGCCCGCCCCTCGAATGTCCGCGTTGATCCGCTCCCGGGCCTTCTTCGCCGCTTCGTCCTGGGAGGCCAGGGTGGCACGGAACTCGTCGGCCAGCTTGGTCACGCGGTCCGGCACGTCCTTCTCGATTCGTGAGGGCAGGCCGCTGGCGATCCTCTCCATCTCCGAAAGAAACGTCTCCAATTCAGGGTGGGCTGCCTTCTGCTGCTTGAGGTATTCGAGCATCTCCTTGCGGAATGCGATGTACTCCTCGACCCTTCCACGGTAGCTTCTGACGAAGATCAGCATGTCGTTGAAGACCTTGTCAATCTCCGCCTTGTGCTTTGCTTCGTCGTAGTTCTCCATCGTCTTCTTGAGCAAGGCGGTGCCCGCACAAGTGTAAATGCCCGGCGTCCCCTTCCGCTGCCCTTTGACGTCCAAGATGTATTCGCACGGGCCTACCCCGAGGGTCGCGCGAACCAGATCGGTCACGGTGAACGCGACCAGCGGCGTGCCCCGGCCTCGATCCAGGGGATACGCGACGACCGCATACTCCTCCTTCTTGGGCCGGATGAAGCCGTTGCCCTGCTCGTCGACCCAGCAGGTGCCGACCGACGCCGGCAGCTCCTCTCCGCCGGTCTGTCGAAACGCCTGCGCCGCTTCGAACCTGCGGGCGCGATCCTCAGCCTTCTCTCCGTCGCTCAGCCACCGATACTTCGGCTTGATGAATCTCCACTGGACGTCTTTGGGGCTCTTGATGACGCTTCCCGCGCCCTTCACGGGATAGGGCGCCACCATCTCGCTGCTCCTCGCCATCCCGCCCGCCTTCGGCGCAAAGTCCACCCGCCATTGCGCGGGATACGGCATCGTCCAGCCCAGCGCCCTCACGTCCTTCAGGCCCTGCGTCCAGATCGAGACCTCCGGGTCAGCCAATCCGTCGACAACGCTGGCACAGCACGCGCCCGGGTAGTCCATCACCGCCACACACACTTTCCCGTCCGTCGCGCAAGGGACTTCCACGGCGGTCAACAGGCGGTCGTTGTCGCGGCCCGACACGCTCACCGTGATGTCCCGTTGCTCCTTGTCCCAGACGGCCATCACGACGGCCTCCGTCCTGCCGAGCATCTGGAGGAACATGTTCTCGGTGGGGATCTCCGCCTGGTCCAGCGGGAGTTTGGCTGCGTCGATCACGATATCATCCGCAAAGAAATCGGGGATGACCCCAAAGCGGGACGGTGCCTCGATCCGGACGCTGTTTGTCCCCTCCCCCGGCCTCGTCTCAACGAAGATCTGACCGCGCGACAGCCCGCTGTGCAAGCCGAGCGATTCCCCGCCCTGGCCTTCGAAAACAACCTCGACGAACGCCACATCCGGATCGTTCGCCAATATCTTGACGGCCCGCAACCGCGCCGACTTTTCCACCTTCGCCGGCGCAAGCAGGGCACGGAGTTGCCACCCCTTCGCCGAATTGGAGTAGACCTCCGCCCCCGCCGCGCCCTTGCGCAGAACCACGGCGATTCGGCCGTTCAGGAAGACCACATCCCCCTTGAACTGGGAGGGAGCCGCGTCTTCCTCCACCTTCACCCAGCCCTCCTTTGCGGCCAGCGCCGCGCTCGGCAACGGGCCCGTCAGCGGCGCGCCGGTGTCGAAGAGCAGCACGTCGCTGATTTCGGACGCCAACTGTTGTTCCTGCCCTTGCGCGGTTACCGCCCCGGCCGCCAGGGCCACGACCGTTACCAGGCTAATCCCGATTCGACCCAACCCGTTCATCCCTGCATGCTCCTTTCCCACGAAAGCAAACTGATAAACTGCTCCTAAAACCACCGGGTGGCGGCTTGCCGCGGGAGCAAACCGCCAGCGCCGCCTCAGTGTATCCTGGGCTTGAAGGTGGCTCAAGTTTCCGGTGACCGGTCGTTTAGGCGGCTTTTCGCTCCGCCAGCGTCACCTCGTATCTGCGTTCCATGTGGGCAAGTACGCTGGCGTTGCCACGGGCGCTTGACCGGTGTATCCCGTGGGCTACAATGCGGGCATGTTCGTTAAGACGACCGGGTCTACTATACCGAACGTGGCGGCGAGTTGATTGTGCTGCTTGCGGAGGCGACAAGTCAACCCAATCGCAAGAGATTTGATGTTTGGTTCGAAGAGGCTCCCGAGGATGCCGCGGGCATCGCTCGTGCGCTCGGTGATATTGCCCGAGCGCGGGGCATGACGCAGGTTGCACGCGATGCGGGCCTGAGCCGTGAAAGCCTGTACAAGGCGCTGGGCAAGGACGGCAATCCGAGCTTCGCCACCGTGCTCAAGGTCGCCCGTGCGCTCGGCGTCCGACTGCACGCGCGAGTGGCTTAGGCCGAGCAAGGAAATGTCGAAGGCAGTTCCGAACCAATCGCTTGACCGAAGAGGCCGATTCCCAAAACCGGGCCGCCGCGGTCCATCTGCTCCGCTTCCCACGTGGCCAGTCCAACAGATCATCGGAAGGGAACTTGTTTCATGAACG
>CAYUFW010000008.1:45718-64271 GCA_964443915.1 uncultured Pirellulaceae bacterium | reverse complement strand
GTCGCTGGCAAGCTGGAAGCTTACCCCACTTTTGGCATTGAAGATGCGCTAGCCTTCCGCCCTGCCGAGGGCCCGCAACGAGGCCTCGCGACTGCGTTGGATCTCGATTCCTGTGGGGCCGTGGTTGCGAGCGTGATTGAGGAGTTCGAGGGCAGCGTCGTGGTGTCCCAACTGCTGTTGGATCTTGGCCAGGCGGAGGTACTGACGGGCGAGCGACGCGCGCAACTGCCGGGCCAACTTCGGAGGGTCGGATTCCGCGCTCGCCAACTCGAACAATTCCGGAACGAGTAAGTACAACTGCTGGCGGGCCAGATCGGCGACCAACGGCCAGAGTTGCTTGGCCAACGCGTTGTGCTTGTCACTCCATTTCTGCCAAAACAGGTCATCTTCCGCGTCCGTCGCGTCCAGATAGTTGCACAAGATATCGGCGTCGCCACGCACCGTCCCGGAACCAGCCCCGATGGCCCTCACCAGATCCCAACGGGGAGGATTGGCTGGAGCCGTCTTGACGAGGTTGTTGGCGATCAGGTAGTTTTCCAGCGAACTGGTCGTGTCGTCGCGGAAGATAGGCGTGACCTGGATGCGCAGCAGCGGGATCTGGAAATAGAAGAAAGTCCGCCGCGAGAACGTGTCGGGGCAGAATTCCTCACCGCCGTGTTGGCCGAACAGAAGGGTCGCGACCAGGACGGCAAAGACGATGCCGAGGGTGGCCAAGACGCCCAGCAGCCAGTATCCGCCGCCCTTTCTTGGCGAGCGCGGCCCGCTAGAGTTTCTCTGATCGCTCATTTCACCACCGATTGTCCAGATTCTTCCGATTTCCTTGCCGCAGTCCGAGATGGGGCTTGTTAACCGCTCCCGCTTTGGGATATTTTATCGCCGTAGATCGGTTTCCTGCCAGGGCCGTGCCTCGTCTCCGACGGCTTTGGAGAGCCGTCCGGCGTGCGAACACGATCGCCGGGGCAATCACTGAGGGGTTTGGACTGAAACTACGGCCATGCGAGCAAATACGCGGCTGACAGCCCGCCAATTGGCCAGCGTTTGTGTGCGATATCGGCACGGCCTGGGCCGGGTGAACGCGGGCGACGCCCCGGCGTTCGGCTCGTGTCCCTGGCGACTGCTGGGCGCCGAACCGGCCGAGGTTTTGCCGCCCATCCCGGTACGGCAGGGGCGGGATCACCGGCTGCAGCGACTGGAAGCAGTACTTTTTTTGTCTCGTGAGCCGTTGACGACTCGAAAGCTCAGCCAATATGCTAACTTAGCTGACGGAACGGAAGCTCGAACGCTGATTCGTCGTTTGAACGACTTGTACGACGCCAGCCGACGGGCCTTCCGTGTGGAGCGAGTGGCCGGCGGTTTTCAACTGCTGACACGCGGGAGGCTCTCCGGCTGGGTACGCCGCCTGGAGGGGGTCTCCCGAGAGGCACGGTTGTCGGCGCCGGCCCTGGAGACGTTGGCGGTGATTGCGTACCGTCAGCCGATCCTGCGGGCGGATATCGAGGCCGTTCGCGGCGTGAATTGTGGCGAGATTTTGCGCCAGTTGATGGATCGAGAACTTGTACGAATCGGAGGAAGAAGCGAAGACCTGGGCCGGCCCTACCTGTACACGACGACCAAGCAGTTCTTGCGCGTCTTCGGGTTGGACAGCCTCGACAGTCTTCCGCGGGTTGAGCGGCTTCGGCGGGGCGGTCCCGACTTGGCGCCAACGACGCATCCGGCGGACGCCAAGGGCGAATCCTTGGGTGAAGTTGAACCGGTATCAAGTGAGGAGGAGGTTAGCATGCCTGTTCTGACACGCTCGGGCTTGACCTGGGACCAACCTGAGTTCGAACGCGTCGAGGACGAAGTGATCGATCCTCGGATGACCAGGACCTACGACGAAGGCGAACGCCAGGCGGTCGCCGAAGAGGATGACTTCGACGACGAAGACGAAGACGAAGAGGAAGACGACGACTACGACGAACTCGACGACGAGGACCTCGAAGACGACGAACTCGACGACGAGGAGTTCGAGGAGGAAGAGGAAGCCGAGGACGAAGAACTCGAGGACGAGTGGGAGGAAGTCGAAGACGAAGAAGAGGAAGAAGACTGGGAGGACGAGGAAGACGACTCCGAGTGGGACGATGACGAGGAGGACGAGGAAGAAGAGGACGAGGAAGAGGACTGGGAATAGGCCCACCGTTGGCGGCGGTCAGGGTCTGCGGCGGAGGCCGCAGGCTCAAAACAACTACGCTGTCGCAAGTTCCCGCGTACGACGGTTTGCCAAGCCATCTGGGACGGAATGACATTCCGTCCCACAAGGACTTGGGAACTCGTGCATCGGTGCTTGCTCTTGCGCCGCCGGAACTGCGAAGACTTGTTCCGGCCTACGGAGGCGGCGGAGCCCGCCATTCGGGACTACTTCTGCGCCGGCGTCGCCACGCGGATCGCCAGTTCATCCAACTGCTTGCGGTCCACCTCGCCCGGCGCCTCGGTCATCAAGTCGGTGGCCTTTTGCGTCTTGGGGAACGCGATACAGTCGCGGATGCTCTCCAGCCCGCCGAACAGCATAACGATCCGGTCGATGCCCAGGGCGATGCCGCCGTGCGGCGGAGCGCCGAACTGCAGTGCCTCCAAGAGGAAGCCGAATCGTTCGCGGGCTCGTTGCGGGTCGATGCCCAGCAGGTTGAACACCTGCTGCTGCAGTTGGCTGTCGTGAATACGGACGGTGCCACCGCCCGCCTCCGAGCCGTTGATCACCAGGTCGTAAGCCTGCGCTCGGCACTTGGCCGGCTTCGTTTCCAGCAATGCCCAATCCTGCGGCCGCGGTGACGTGAACGGGTGATGCATCGCGTCCCAACGCTGCTCGTCCTTGTTCCATTCGAACATCGGAAACTCGACCACCCACGAGAAGTTCATGGACCGCGGGTCGTACAGTTTCAGTTCCGCAGCCAGACGTTTGCGGAGAGCGGCTAACGCTTTGCAGGTCACTTCCCACGTGTCCGCGACAAACAGCAGCAGATCGCCCGGCTGGGCGCTCATTCGCTGACCGATCCGGCCGAGCATGGCTTCGCTGAAGTTCTTGGAAACCGGCGACCACAAGGCGCCGTTTTCCTCGACACGGAACCAAACGAGCCCCTTGGCGCCGAAATCCAGTCTGACCCAATCCGTCAATTCGTCCAAGCGCTTTCGCGAGAATTGGCCGGCCGCGCCTTTGACATTGATCCCCCGCACCCGTCCGCCCGCGTCGGCCGCCTCCCGGAACACGCGGAATTCGGCTTCTTTGGCCAGATCCGAGCAATCGGTCAGTTCCATGCCGAACCGCAAGTCAGGGGCGTCATGGCCGAATCGCTCCATCGCCTCGTCATACGACATCCGGGGCAGGGGCGTCTTGACGTCCAGCCCCAGGATCTCCTTGGCCAGCCGAACCACCAAACCGTCGATGATGGCTATGATGTCGTTCGCATCCACGAACGACATTTCCAGGTCCAGTTGCGTGAATTCCGGCTGGCGATCCGCCCTCAGGTCCTCGTCGCGAAAACACTTGGCCACTTGGATGTAGCGGTCGTAACCGGCGACCATGAGAATCTGTTTGTAAAGCTGCGGAGACTGGGGTAACGCGAAAAACTTGCCCGGCGAAACGCGGCTGGGCACCAAGTAGTCCCGCGCTCCCTCGGGGGTGCTGCGGCCCAGGATGGGCGTCTCGATATCGACGAAATTGTGCTCGGCGAAATAGTCCCGCATCGTTTTGATGATGCGGCTTCGCAGGAGCAGCGTCTGCTGCATCTGGGACCGGCGCAAGTCCAAGTAGCGATACTTCAAACGCAGATCCTCCGTCGGCAACTCCTGTTGCGAGGGCGTAAAGGGCGGCGTCTTGCTGCGGTTCAGGATCTCCAAGGTCGCGATGCGGATTTCGATTTCTCCCGTGGCCAGCTTGGGATTTGTGGTGCCTTCGGGCCGATGGGCCACTTTCCCCTGGACGCGAATGACGTCTTCGGACCGCAGGCGGCTGGCCTGCTCGACCATCTCCTGGCCGCTTTGGGGGCTGGCGACGACCTGGGTCTTGCCATAACGGTCCCGGAGGTCGATGAACACCGCGCCGCCGTGGTCGCGGGTGCTGTCCACCCATCCGCAGAGCGTTACTTCCTGTCCAATGTCCTCCGGCCGAAGCTGGCCACAAGTGTGAGTTCGCAGCAAGGGAGTGAGTCCTATTCTGTCTGAGGTTCGAGAAAAGCCGACACGACCGGTTGAGGTCGGGGCATTATTGTAGACACAGACGCGGACGGCGCGAAGATTGCCCCGCCAATCGGGCGCGATCACACGGAGAAGTCCTGGGCCGCCCAGAAGCCCGGCTTTTCCGAAGAAACCGGGCTTCCAGCCGCATTAGACGACCTGTTCGAAGCGGCCGAAAATCATCCTGCCGGCACTGGTCTGCAGCACGCTGGTCACCGTCAGGCTGACCGTTTCGCTGATGTGAGCCCGCCCATTCTCGATGACGATCATCGTGCCATCGTCCAGATAGCCGACTCCCTGGCCGGGTTCTTCGCCGGGCTTGACGACCCGGACCTCGACGCTTTCGCCGGGCAGAAAGATCGGCTTGAGGGCATTGGCGATGTCGTTCAAATTGATGACAGGTACGTTGTGCAGCCGGGCCACCTTGTTCAGATTATAGTCGCCCGTGATGATCTTGCCTTCCAGATCCTTGGCCAGCAGCACCAGTTTCATATCCACAGGCTGACTGGCCATTTCGGGAAGTTCCCGGTCGTAAATCTTGAATTCGACGGACTTGCTGGTCCGCAGTCGGTTCAGGACGTCCAAGCCCCGGCGACCGCGTGCGCGCCGCATTTTGTCTCCGCTGTCGGCAATATTCTGCAATTCGCCGAGCACAAACCGGGGCATGATCAACTGGTTGTCAAAAATGCAGGTTTCCACCACATCCGCGATCCGCCCATCGATCACGACGCTCGTATCCAGCAGGTAAGGACGCAGCCCTTTGACCTCCTTGGCGAACTCGATGTAGGGGATGACGAACCGGAAGTCGTCCTTGGTTTGCATCAGCAAACTGACGCAGGCGTAGCACAGCACCATGCCCAAGACCAGCCGAATCCGTTCCACGTGAGGGTTGCCCTGCATCAGCGGCGTCAACGCGATGCTGACCACGAAAGTCAAGAAGACTCCCACAATCAAGCCGAAATAGACGGCAGAAAGGGTGTCGAGCTTCTTCTTGGGGAACACCATGTCGACTGTGACTACGATCGCAGCGATGACCATCACACCCACGAAAACCATCCAGGGGTGATCGATCTCAAAGGTGTCGTCGTTGACAAGCAGGGTCCCCAGCCCGGCGGCAAAAAACATGAACAAGACTCGCAGGACAATAAGAGCCATAAGACAAAACCCCTCTTCTTGAGCCGCTCGTGGCGGGAAGCGTATGAAAGGCGCTTGGGTCCAAGCTGAGGAGGTGGGCGCACAAGCGTCGAATCAATGAACTCGAAACATCACTCAGAGTATAACATACCCCGTCTCGAAGGGGCTACCCCCGCGCGACATGCAGACCGAGAAAGCCCCAGGCCGTCTCCGGAAAACCGACCGGCTGCGAGCATGTTTGCCGCATGTGAACTTGACGATCTTAATGCCCGCCATTGCTGTCTTCGGCCGGCAGTTTCCGGCAACTGGCGGCTGGCTCGGCTTGCACCCACGCGCCGGTTAGCTACGATGAATTCCGGTAAAAAGTGGCGGAGAAGACGATGGCTCGCAATCACAAGCATCCGTATCAGCCCTCGCTGCTGGAGAGTGTCCGGCACACGGAGAAGAAGTTTCTGGCCGGCAGGCGGGACCGGGGCGCCGATTTGGAAAGCGCGATCCGGGTCTTCCTGGAGTTCCTGCGGGGCTACGAATCGCTGGATTTCGAGGGCCCTTGCGTGACGGTTTTTGGGTCGGCACGCTTCCCCGAGGACCATCGTTACTACCAACTGGCCCGGACTTTGGGAAAAAGTCTGGCGGAGGCCGGATTTGTGGTCATGACCGGCGGCGGTCCGGGAATCATGGAAGCTGCCAACCGCGGCGCCAAGGAAGGCGGCGGCTACACGATCGGCTGCAACATCGTCCTGCCCCGCGAACAGAAGCCCAACCCCTACCTGGACCGGTTCGTCGAGTTCGATCATTTCTTTGTCCGCAAGGTCATCCTGGTCAAGTACTCCTGCGCTTTCGTCGTCATGCCGGGCGGGTTCGGCACGCTGGACGAGGCGTTCGAGGCCCTGACGTTGATCCAATGCGACAAGATCGAACGCTTTCCCGTCGTCGCGATGGGGCTCCCGTTCTGGAGTGAGGTGCGGGATTTCGTCGAAAAATCGTTGCTCGGCGAACGCACGATCGCCGCCGAGGACCTGGAACTGCTGCATCCGACGGATTCCGTCGAAGAGGCAGTGGTTTACATTCGAGAAGGTATTCCTGATGATGTTGCGAGGCTGCTGCCGGGCTGCCGCCGACGCCGGCCACGCCAATCCGGCCTTTGACGTGGTACGGTTCGACCGTAGGGTGGGTTGAGTCTTCGAGGCCCACCGGGACTGAGGGCAGCCTGTCAGTTCGGCATCGGTGGGCCTCGAAGACTCGACCCACTCGACAACCAAGAACGCAGTTCAGAACGCGCGGAAAACCTGGAGGAGGTTCCCCATGAAAATCACGTTGCACGGCGCCGCTGGCGGCGAGGTTACCGGTTCGGCCTACCTGGTCGAAACTACACAGGCCCGCCTGCTGATCGATTTCGGCATGTTCCAGGGGGTGGCCAAAGCAGAGCAGCGGAACCGCGTCCCCCGCGATCTGAACCCGCGCAAGCTCGACGCCGTGCTGCTGACCCATGCCCACCTGGACCATTCGGGCCGTCTGCCGATGCTGGTCAAAGGCCGCTTCGACTCGCCGGTCTTCGGCACGTCGGCGACCGGCGAAATGACCAACCTGATCCTTCGCGACTCAGCCAAAGTCCAAGCCCAGGACTTCGAGCGGATCAATCGCCGCCGCCAACGGGCCGGGCAGAAGCCACTGGAACCCCTGTACCGCGTCGAGGACGTAGAAGCCGCGATGTCCCTGTTCCGTCCTGTTCCGCTGAACGATCCGGTGGAGGTGGCGCCCGGCGTGACGGCCCGCTGGGCCGAGGCCGGCCACATGCTCGGCTCGGCCAGCATTCACCTGACGCTCACCGACGAAAGCGGTACGAAGACGGCCGTTTTCTCCGGCGATTTGGGGCCCAAGAACGCGCCGATCCTCAAGGACGCCGAACCGTTTCGCCAAGCCCAGACCGTGTTTCTGGAATCCACCTACGGCGGCCGCAACCACAAACCGTTCCAGGATACCGTGCAGGAGTTTCTGAAGGTCCTGCAGACGGCCATCTCTCGTAGTGGGAAAGTCCTGGTGCCCACGTTCGCCGTCGGCCGCGCGCAATTGCTGCTGGTCATCCTGGCCGGCATCTTCCGCCGCAACTTGCTGCCCAAGTTCCCCGTCTACCTCGACAGCCCGATGGCCATCGAAGCGACGCAGATTTACCGCCAGCACGGCGAACTGTTCGACGACGATTTGATCCGGGCCATCAAGGAACATCCGCTGGAGAGTGACCTCAACACGCTGCAGGCCACGGTGACCGCCGAGGAATCCAAGGCCTTGAACGACGTCCACGGCCCCTGCCTGATCATGGCCGGCGCCGGGATGTGCAACGCCGGACGCATTCTGCACCATCTTCGCCAGAACCTGTGGCGTTCGGAGACGCACGTGATCTTCGTCGGCTATCAAGGCGACGGGACCTTGGGCCGCCGGCTGGTCGACGGGGCCAAGCAGGTCTCGATTTTCGGTGAACGCATCGCCGTCCGCGCCGCGGTACACACGCTGGGAGGCTTCAGCGCCCACGCCGGACAGGACGACCTGCTGGAATGGTTCAGCGCCGTCGCCCCCTGCCGCCCGCGCGTCATCGTCACCCACGGCGAGGAAAACAACCAACGCGCCCTGGCCGAGAAGATCCACGAGAAGTACCACCTGCCGGCCGAGATCCCCAGGCTGGGAGACGCCGTCACGCTCTGACTGTGGTGGTTCCGCAACTGGGCGGACGCTTCAGCGGACGACGAACATCGCCAGCCAAGGAAGCCAGACCGCGGCGCCGGGCACGGCGGCGGTGGGGGGCGGATGCTTGGTGAGGGACAACAATAGCAGGGCCACGTTCATGTAGATCACGATGCCCAGGATGTCCACGATGCCCGCCACAAACGGGTTGCTCATCAGAGCCGGATCCAGGCCGATCCGTTTGAAAAACAACGGCAGCAGCGAGCCGGACAGGGTGCCGCAGAGCACCACCAGGAGCAACGTGCAGGCCACGACGGCGCCCGATAACCAATCATGGGCCAAAATGGAGGCCGCGACGAGCCCGATCAGGCTGAGAAAACCGCCCAACAATAAGCCCATCGCCAACTCCCGGCGAACGACGCGGTACCAATCGCGCAACTTGACGTCACCCGTGGCCAAGCCCGTAATCACCAGGGTCGCGGACTGATTGCCGGAGTTGCCGCCGGCGGAAATCACCAGCGGAATGAACAAGACCAGCCACGAGTAAGCCTCGATTTCCTGCAGGTACTGCTCCAGCGCAAACGCGGTGGTCAGGGCCGCGCCGAACAGGATCGTCAACCACAGGCCCCGCTTCCAGCTGAGCGTAAAGACGGACGTCCGCAGGTAGCTCTCTTCCAGCGGCGCCACGCCCGCGATCCGCTGGGCGTCCTCCACCGCCTCTTCCCGCATCACGTCAATGACGTCATCGTGCGTGACGATGCCCAGCATCCGCCGCTCGTCGTCGACGACCGGGATGGCTAGAAAGTTGTAGCGGGCGACTTTGGAGGCCACTTCCTCCTGATCGTCCAAGACGTGAACCACCGCCACGTCCGACTCCATCAATTCGGACAGCCGCGTTTCCGGGCGCGTCATGGACGAGACCAATTGGCGGGCCGAGACGACCCCGCGCAGATGGTCCGTCGCATCGACGACGTACAAGTAGTACAGCGTCTCCAGTTCCTCGGCCTGCCGGCTCAGTTCGGCCAACGCTTCGCGCACCGTCAGGTTCTCGCCCAACCTCGCGAAATCCGTCGTCATCACGCCGCCGGCCGTCCCTTCGGGATACGCTTGCAGCCGCAGAATGTCGCGCCGCTCGTCGGCCGGCAACAACGGCATGATTTCCCGGACCACCGCTTCGTCCGCGTCCTGCAGCAAGTCGACCCGGTCGTCGGGGGACATCTCGGCGACCAGTCCGGCGACCTCTTGACGATCCTGGGTCTCCAGGATTTCGAGTTGTTTGTCGGGCGGAAAGAAGCCGAAGATCTCCTCCCGCACGTCGGGCTCGGCGTGCTGCAACACGCGCCAAATCTCGTCCGCGGTCAACCCCTCCATGAACTCGGCCGTCCGCGCCGGGTGCAGGGCCGCGCAGAATTCGCGCAGCTCCGCCTCGTTGTTCTCGGCCAACATCTCGCGGAGTTCGGGAAGATAGAGCGTGTTGATCATAGGGATGGTGATCTGGTGCGTCTTCAAGGCCTAATGTTGGGGCAGCGAAGGTGGCGTAAGCCTCCAGCTTGCGGTCGTTTGTCGCTGGCAAGCTGGAAGCTTGCCCCACCTCTTAGTATGGAAGACGCACTAGGGCCGGACTTTGAGGGAGCTTTCCTGCAGTTCCTTCAGCGTGACCGTGGCCGTCACGGGCGCCCCGTCGCGCATGATCTTGAGCACCTGCTGGGAATCGATCGGCTTTTGCTCGACTGCATCCTGCAAGTCGCGCGGTCCCCGCACGCGCTCGCCCGCGAACTCCGTGATCACGTCGTTGACCTTCAGGCCTGCTTCATCCGCCGGGCCGCCGGGTTCGACGTCCGAGACGAAAACGCCGGAGCGCGGCGCAAGTTTCAGTTTCTGGGCCGCTTCGGGCGTCAACTCGTCGATGCGAATGCCCAGGTAAGCGCGGCGGACCGTGCCCCGCGTCAGCAACTCCTGCGAGATCCACTTGGCTCGGTCTGTCGGAATCGCGAAGCCGATGCCCTGGTATCCGCCGCTGCTGGACGCAATCGCCGTGTTGATGCCCACGACTTCCCCGTCCAGGTTCACCAGCGGCCCGCCGGAGTTGCCGGGATTGATGGCGGCGTCCGTCTGCAACAGCCGGCCGCGGCGGATTTTCTCGATGCCCCGCCCCTTGCCGCTGATGATCCCCGCGCTGACCGTAGCTTCCAACTCGAACGGGCTGCCGATCGCGATCACCCAATCGCCGATCTTGAGACCTTCCGAATCGCCCAATCGCGCCGCGCGGAGTTTCTGTCCCGCGTCCGGCTTGAACCGCACGATGGCCAGATCGCTCAGCGGGTCGGTCTTCACATCGGTCGCCTTCAGCTCCTGGCCGTCCTGCAACCGGATGATGACTTCCTCCGCATCCTGGACGACATGGTTGTTCGTGAGGATCACACCGGCCGCGTCGATGATGACACCGGAGCCCACTTGCGGAATGACCGGATGCTCTGGTGCGTTCCGGCCGTCCTGCGATTCGCCGGGCGATTCCTGGGGAAACAGCCGGCGAAAGCGGGGATCATCCAGCAACCGCCGCAATTCGTCGGCACGCGGCTTCGCCTTGGCGACCAGCGTCACCACGGACGGCATGGCCGTCTCGGCCGCTTGCCGGAACGCCAGGGACAAGCCCCGGGCATGGCTGACGGCATCCAACATGTTATCCTGCTCGGCCGCGAGCACGCTGGCCGACAGACACGCGGAGATCGTCCAGAAGCAGAAACAACGAGAAACGCGATGCAGACGCAGCGGTGCCATCAACAAGCTCCCCAGGGTACGAACAGGCTTTTTGCGTGGAAGACCGAACCTTCATTATAGGGTTTCGTCGCCCCAGGCCAAAGGCCGACGACGAGTATTAGCTGTGCCGCCAAGATGCGCAGAAACGGCGGGAAGATGCGGAAAAACGCGGTATTCTGCGGATCGCCTGGCCTGTTGGGCCGGTGCCGGTGGTGCGGGAGGAGTTGCTGCAAGGAACTGCCAGAATTTGCCGGCACGGCCGCTATTGATCCGTGACCGTCCTGCTGCTATAGCTCTAGGTGTTATGCACGGGAAGCTGCATCACTCGACACGCAGGATGCGGAGGGGCGATTCCCCACCCCCATTCCTGGCAAGGGGACGGAGGTCTGACCTGCTGCGCCCTGGGACGAAATCGTCTACATCAGAAAGGATGACCATGCACAATCAGCAGCATCTTCCTCGCCGCAGGTTCCTCGGCGGCGCTGTTGCGGCCGGGGCCGCCGCCGCGGTGTCGGGTATGGTGGCCGCCGCGGAGACGTCTCCTGCTCCGAAGCGCAAAATCAAGCTGGGCCTCATCGGCTGCGGCGGCCGCGGCGCGTGGTTGGGCGGCCTGTTTGCACAACACGGCGGCTACGAGATTGTCGCCGTGGCGGATTATTTCCCCGAGCGCGCCGCGCAGGCTGGCGACAAGTTCGGCGTAGATGCGGCCCGCCGGTTCTCAGGACTGGATGCGCATGAACGGCTGCTCGCCGGCGGCGGCATCGAGGCCGTGACGGTCGTGAACATCCCCCATTTCCATCCCGACCACGGCTACGCGGCCGTCGAGGCCGGCTGTCACGTGTTCGCGGCCAAACCGGTGGCCGTCGACGTGCCGGGGGCGCTGAAGGTCCAGGCCGCCGGGAAACTCGCGACACAGAAGAATCTCTGCTACCTCGTGGATTACCAGATGTGGACCGACCCGGTGAACATCGAGGTCGTCAAACGCATCCACGAAGGCGGCGTCGGCAAACTGGCGCATATCGACAGCGTCGGCTTCGCGGTCCCGTGGGGCGAACCAGAGATCAAGACCCCCGAGGACCGGCTGCGCAGATGGACGCCCTTCACGGCCCTGTCGGGCGATGTCATCAACGAACTCGGCATCCACTCGATCAATGCCGTGCTCTGGATTGTGGGCCGCCGTCCGGTGAATGCGATCGGCCAGACACGCGTCGTCCGCTCCGCGCCGCGGACGGATTTCCGGGAGGTGTACCTGGTCACCTACGAGTTCGCCGACGGCCTGCTCTGGACCCACCGCTGCCAGTCGCTGCAGAACCAGCTCGAGTGGGCGCTCAAGGCGGACGTGTACGGCGACGCGGCCTCCGCGCTGATTTCCTATCGCGGCAAGTCCTATCTGCGAGGCGGCCCCAAGCACTATGGCGGCGGCGAAGTCGTGAGCCTGTACGACCAGGGGGCGATCCGCAACATCGCCACGTTCTACGACAACATCGTCCACGGGCGGTGCGAGAACCTGACCGCACAACAGGCCGGTGACGACACGCTGACCGCCGTGCTCGGCCGCGAGGCCAGCGTCCGCCGTTGCTGTCTGAGCATGGACGAGTTGCTCAAAGAGAATAAGAGACTGGACTTCGATCTGACCGACTTGAAAGTTTGAGCGTCCCAACGGCTGGCAACGGATGGAGGCAAGTCGGCTTTGATCTCGCTCAGGAGTCAATCCATGTCATTTCACCACTGGTTCTTCGTGGCCGTGCTGACGATGGTGTCGTCCGCCGCCGATGCGGCCGAATCCTACCGCAACCCGGTGATCGACGAGAACCTCGCCGACCCCGCCGTCATTCGTCACGACGGCACGTACTACCTGTACGCCACGGGCGAGGTCGATGGCGACAATGGATATCGCGTTTACACGTCGGCGGACCTGGTGAACTGGAAACGCGGCCCGGTCGTGTTCCGGCCCGGCCAGCGGCATGTCTGGGCACCTGACGTCTGGCGGGACCCGGCGTCCGGGCGGTTCTACCTGTACTACACGGCGAGCATGACGGTCGGCGTCGCGGACGGCGAGGGACCGCTGGGGCCGTTCACGGTTCGCAAGAAGTTGTTCGACAACGCCATCGACGCGCACTTGTTCCGAAACGACGACGGCCAGTTGTACCTGTACGTCGTGCAGTTGCCGGGTTTTCGGATCACGGTCCAACCCATGGCCAGCCCCACCGAGCCGGTTGGTGAGCCACGGGCCGTGCTCCAGCCGGAGTCGGCCTGGGAGACGCAGAACGGCCGCGTCACGGAAGGCCCGTGGATGATCAAGCACGACGGCCGGTACTACCTGCTGTACAGCGGCTCGGGAGCCGACACGCCGGACTATGCCGTTGGGTACGCCACGAGCACGAGCCCGCTTGGACCCTTTACCCGCGCCGAGCACAACCCGATCCTGCATCGCGCCGACGGCCTGTTCGGTCCCGGACATGGCTGTGCCATCCGCGACGGGGGCGGCCAGTGGTGGTTCGTGTACCACCAGAAGCGGACGGCTCGGCGCGAGTGGGATCGGTTCATCTGCATCGACCCGCTCCGTTTCGACGAGCAGGGGCGGTTGCACGGGCGCGCCACGCGGGGTGAAATGCTGCCAGGTCCGGCACTGCAGAAGGACTGAAACATCCCGGCACTCCCGAATGGCTGACCCAACGAAAGACCCGTTCGCCGTCAGGCGACTGCGATTCTCCGCGTTTTCGTCCACCGTAACAAGCAGGTAAGCGAGCCAGAGGCTCAGTTGCCGTTGACGCCAAGCCGACGAGCCATAATCATAGTCCCAGTAGTCTCCGTAAATTGAAGACACGGCCCGGTTTGACGCCTCTCGTAGCGGCGTCCGGCCGGCGTGTCGCCCGCTGGGGAAGGAATTTGCATGATTCAGGTCGCGTTTCCCGATGGAAGTGTCCAGGAGTATCCCGATCAAGCCACCGCGATGGACGTCGCCCAGTCGATCGGTTCGCGTTTGGCAGGGGCCGTAGTGGCGGCGGAAGTCGATGGTCAGGTATGCGATGCCCTGCGGCCGCTGACGGAACTGTGCCCGTCCCGGCCGATCCTGTTGCGATTGCTGACGGAGAAGGATCCGCCGTCGCTGGGCGTGATGCGCCACTCGTGCGCCCACATTATGGCGCGGGCCGTGATGCGGTTGTTTCCCGGCGTGTCGCTGGCGTTCGGTCCTACGATCGCCAACGGCTTCTACTACGATTTCGACTTGGAGCACAAGCTGAACGAAGAGGACTTTCCGAAGATCGAAGCCGAGATGGAGCGGATCATCAAGGAGGCCGAGCCGTTCGAGCGGTTCCTGCTTCCGCGGGACAAGGCCGTTGAACTGTGCCAGGATCTGAAGCAAACGCTGAAGGTGGAACATATCTCGACGGGCCTCGCCGAACATGCCGAGATGAGCTTCTACCGTCAGGGCGAATTCGTCGACCTGTGCCGCGGCCCGCACGTCCCTCATGCCGGCAAGATCAAAGCCTTCAAGGTCTTGAACGTGGCCGGGACGTACTGGAAGGGCGACGCGCGGAACCGGCAACTGCAGCGGTTGTACGGCACGGCCTGGTTCAGCAAACAGGAACTCGACCAGTACTTGGAACAGTTGGAGGAAGCCAAACGCCGCGACCACCGTGTGTTGGGCAAGAAGCTGAAGTTGTTCAGCATCGAGCCCGACGTGGGCGCGGGCCTGTGCTTGTGGTTGCCCAAGGGCGCCGCCGTGCGCGCGATCCTGGAGCGGTTCATCATGCACGAGCTGCTGGCCCGCGGCTATCAGCCCGTCTACTCGCCGCACATCGGCCGCGTAGACTTGTACGAGACCAGCGGGCATTTCCCCTACTATCGCGAATCCCAGTTCGCGCCGATCTTCCATCACGACGCGGGACAGATCGTCGACTTCATCCTCCGTCGTCTGGAAATCATGCCGGCCTCGCCGCCCGCCGAGGCCGACGAAGCGGAGAAGACTTTGCTGCAAGCGGCCAAAGTGATGGGCTTCGACGCAGCTCAAGCCGGCTACCGCCCGGAGGCTCCCGCCGCCGAGCGTATCCGGACCTTGCGAGACTGGCAGCGCACCCAGGAGCGATATCTGCTGCGGCCCATGAACTGCCCGCACCACGTGCAGATGTACAAGTCGGAACCGCGCAGCTACCGCGACCTGCCCGTGCGGCTGGCCGAATTCGGCACGGTGTACCGCCACGAGCAGACCGGCGAGTTGAACGGGATGCTGCGGGTTCGCGGGTTGACCCAGGACGACGCGCACCTGTTCTGCACGCCGGAACAGGTCGAAGACGAATTCCGAGCCACGCTGGATCTGACTCGGTTCGTGCTGGAAAGCGTCGGCCTGAAGGACTACCGCGTCCAACTGTCGTTGCGCGATCCGAACAGCGACAAGTATGTGGGCAGCGTGGAGAACTGGCAGAAGGCCGAAGCGGCGCTCCGCAAAGTGCTGAGCGAATCGGGGCTGCAGTTCGAGGAGCGGGCCGGTGAAGCCGCATTCTACGGCCCCAAGGCCGATTTCATGGTCCGCGATTGCATCGGCCGCCAGTGGCAACTGGGAACGGTGCAACTGGACTACAATCTGCCTGAACGCTTCCAGCTGGAGTACATCGGCGCGGACAACCGGCCGCACCAGCCCGTGATGATCCACCGGGCACCGTTCGGCTCGCTGGAACGGTTCGTGGGCGTGTTGATCGAGCACTTTGCCGGGGCGTTTCCCTTGTGGCTGGCGCCCGAACAGGTCCGCGTGCTGCCGCTGAGCGAGAAGACGAACGAATACGCGGCGCAAGTCCAGAAGCGGCTGTCGGAAGCCGGATTCCGCGTCACGACCGACTACCGTAGCGCCAAGGTGCAAGCCAAGATCCGCGACGCGCAGCTGGAACTGGTGCCGTACATGGTGGTCGTCGGTCCGCGCGAAGCCGAAGCCGGCGCGGTCGCCTTGCGCGACCGCATCGACGGCGACCAGGGGGCCATGCCGCTGGACGCCGCCATGACCCGCCTGCGGGCCGAAGTCGACGACAAGACCATCCGGCAAGTCGCCGCCAGCAAATTCGCCGCCGTGGACGAAGGCGGCAGCGAGGCGCACGAGTATTGACCTTAAACCTGCTCTCCCAATGCAAAGGAGTCTGCCATGTCCCGTTTGTCCCGCCGCTCGTTTCTGAAGGCTTCCACGATCGCCGCCGGGCTGACCGTGATTCCTGGGCGTCCTACCTATCCCCAAGGCCAATCGGCCGCCACCAGCTACGCCGCCAACGAGAAACTGAGCATCGCCGGCATCGGCGTCGGCGGACGCGGCGGCGGGCACGTCGAGCCGTCGCTGCAGGAGAACCTCGTGGCGGTCTGCGATACGGCCCAAGGCGCTGTCGACGGCTGCCTGCGGCGCGTGGAACGGTTCTACAAGGACCAGAACGCGAACAAGCCGCTGCCCCCGCAGTTCAGCGACTACCGCGAGTTGTTCGACAAGATGGGCAAGCAGATCGACGCCGTTTTTGTCGCCACGCCGGACCACCATCACGCGCCGGCCTCGCTGCTGGCCATGCGAGCGGGCAAGCACGTCTACTGCGAGAAGCCCCTGACGCACGATATCGACGAGGCTCGGCAGATGACCCTGGCGGCTCGCGAGCACAAGGTCGCCACGCAACTGGGCAACCAGGGCCGCGCCACGGAAGGCTGGCGGCTGCTGTGCGAGATCATTTGGGCCGGCATGATCGGCAATGTGACGGAAGTCCACGTGTGGACCGACCGGCCGGGCATTGCCAGCCGCTTCTGGTGGCCGCAGGGCGGCACGCGGCCGGCCGGCGCCGATCCCGTGCCCGCCGGCTTGAATTGGGACGTCTGGCTCGGCCCCGCGCCCGAGCGACCGTATCTTGGCGTCCACAAGGAAGGCAAATTCCAGGGCAAGAGCGTTTATACGCCGTTTGTCTGGCGCGGCTGGTGGGATTTCGGCACAGGGGCCCTGGGCGACATTGGCTGTCATGCGATCAGCGGGATCTTCTCCGCGCTCAAGATCGAGCATGCCGCGGCGACGTGGCTGGTCAAAGACTCCGGCGACACGACCAGCGAGATGTTTCCCAGTTCCTCGATCATCGGCTGGGAGATTCCCGAGCGGGACGGCATGCCGGCCTGCAAGCTGTTCTGGTACGACGGCGGCTACTACCCGCCGCGCGAAGTGGGCGAACTAGCAGAGGGCAAGGAGTATGCGGACAACGGCACGATCGTGGTCGGCGACAAGGGCAAGCTGACTCTGCACGGCGGCACGCCGCGGCTGTTGCCGGAAGAGAAGATGAAGGAGTTCAAGAAACCCGCGCCGCTCATCCCGCGCTGTGAAAGCGATCATTTCCGCGAATGGGTCGCGGCCTGCAAAGGCGGCCAGCCCGCTTTCTCGAACTTCGACCACGCCGGCCCGCTGACCGAATTCGTGCTGCTGGGCAACCTGGCCCTCCGCGCCGGCCCCGGCCAGCGCGTCGAATGGGACGGCCCGAACCTGCGCTGCACCAACTGCCCGGACTTGAACCAGTACGTCAAACGCGAATACCGCCAGGGCTGGACGCGGTGAGCCTTTCCAGACGGAGGACCAGGACGATCCGCCCGCGGAAGCGGAAGCGTCGTTTTTTGAGAAGCCGGTCTTTCTGCGGCGGAGCCTTGGGGGGGTGCTGCCTCAGGCGGCCCGGCGGAGTTGCTCCTGTCGCCGCTGTTTCTTCAGCCGCCGCCGGTCCGTTTTGCTGAGCCGCTCCCCCGACGACGCTACGGAGGACTCCTCGTCGTCCTCGTCTTCCTCGGCCGCGTCCTCCGCTCGGCTGCCGAGCCGCAGGACGGGGGCGGGGGCGGGGATTTCTGGCGCTGGCTCGGCACGCTCCGGTTCCGCTTGCGGGGGCGGCGACTCCGGGCTGGCTTCGCCGGTTGCCTTGCGGCGAGTCCGCGTCGTCTCCACAGGGGTGCCGCGAACACGCGACCTGGCGCGCCGCGGCTTGGCGGCACGGGCCGGCCGCAACCCCTGCGAATCGAGGTACACGTGACGGCCGAACGTCATCACCGCGACGAAGACTCCCAGGTGCCCGGCCATGACGAGCGTCGAGCTGATCAAGTCCACGAGCATCCGGCTGACCGGCTGGACTTCGATCTGCGCCACGATGACGCCACCCAAGTACCCGGCCGTCGCTGCCGCAAGGGAACCCAAGGACCATCGATTGGGCCGCAGTTCGAACGTCAACCGCGCGGCGACCAGCAACCACAGACCGAGGGCGCCCAGCGGCAACATCGCCATGTATTCCTGGGGCGCGTCGTGCCAGAGGCTGCCTACGAGGAGGGCCGTCAATTCGCGATGGACACCCGTAGCGACGCTCAAAGCCGTCGCCAGCAGGATGCCGGGAAACCATGCCCAAACACGGTAACGTCCGCGATAGTCGTCGGTTTTGTGGCGGCGGAGACGATAGATCTGGATGCCCTGGAAGGCGGCCACGCACAACATCAGCGAGCAGATCCACGTCGCCAGACTGCCCGGACGCTGGACGTCCAAGCAGGAAAAGTAACTCTGCCATGTACCGGTTGGCAAGAGCCGCCAATGGCCGTAAACCGCCAGCAAGCCGACGATCGCGGCCAGACAGGAGAGGGAAAGCACCAGCTGAGTGAACGGCCGCGCCGCTAGAATGGCGACGGACGGGGACTGCAGGGAGAGCGACGCCGCGTGCGAATACGAGTGGCCGTCAACCGTGCCGGCCTTGGCCGTCGGTTGACGTTCGGAGTCCGGCTCGCCTTCCACGCCCACGAGGTT